>DATBED010000001.1:0-19924 GCA_036276195.1 Saccharimonadales bacterium (SeqCode)
ACGGAATAGCTTGTTCGACATGCTTGGTGATGGCGAAATTACAGATAAGAAAGAGTTCAACCGGCAAATCCAACGGCTGGAAATCCAGCAGGAAACGCTAGAGGGCGAACGTGACCAGATCAAGGACACCGAAGTAGACAAGCGGAAAATAATCAATGAAGCGGTCTACTTTGTAGCTCATGCCGGTGAGATTTGGCGTAATGCGACAGCCGAAAATAAGGTGTTGTTCCAAAAATTGGTTTACGAGCATGGCTTGCCTCTGTACCCTGACCTAAATCTTGGAACGAGCCAAGTAAGCACTATTTACGAGCAAATTACAGTAGTAGAAAAAGAACTTGAAACTAACAGGGCGGAGCTTCCAACTGAAAACTCCGCCCTGGTACGCGTGGCAGGATTCGAACCTACGACCTTTGGCTCCGCAAGCCAACGCTCTATCCAGCTGAGCTACACGCGCGTGTCCCAAAATGAGCTAGCAACAGGGGTAATTTTAGCATGTTCCAGCGATAAAATCTAGGGTACAATGGCGCTATGACAAAGACATACAAGAATCCGGGGCCGATCAAGCTTAAAGACGTGCGTGACGAACTGGGCAAGCAGCCGGGCGAGAGCGTGGAAGTAGTAGTTGAGCTCGATGACAAGACGCGCGAATTAGCTGTGCCTGCAGATTTTAAGAAGGAATTGCGCCAAGCTGGGCTATGGGAAGGCTTCGAGAAACTGGCTTTCACCCACCGTAAAGAGTACGTGCAGTGGATCGAAGACGCCAAAAAGCCAGAGACGCGAACTCGGCGCGTAGCCAAAGCCGTCGAGATGATCCGGGCTAAGCAAAAATAGCTACTCAACCTGTTAAAATAGTCAGTTACGGAGAGGTGCAGGAGTGGTTGAACTGGCCTGTCTCGAAAACAGGTGTGCCGTTTACGCGGCACCGAGGGTTCGAATCCCTCCCTCTCCGCCAAAAACTGTTACGAATCTACAGTGTTCGTACTAAGTTCAAACCCCTTATCTTGACAACTTATTTTGGCAAGTAGATAGTTAAGGAAATGTGTCGTTTTACAGAGACTTTCTATGGCGTTTAGAGATCGTCTTCAAGCTATGCACGCTGTAAGTGCAGAACAGGCCGAATCGGAGAGAAGCGGCAGAATTAACGATTTGGCCCAAGAGCTTACTATTAAGTGGATAGATAGTCTGAGCATACTAGCATGTGAAGCCGCAGATTAGGTAGGACTCAACGAGCACAAGAAACATTCTGTAAAGCTAGATGAAAACGTCCATATGAGCCCAGTCTGGTACTCGGACGTAAAAGATCCTGACACGTTTCATGAAATAGCCGAGGCTCATTTGAGAGCAACCCAACATGTCTACCACTATTTTACAAGTGAAGGCTTGCACGGAGACCTTAACGTATGGGATGAAACACCTACAATTTTTGATAAGGGGAGGCCTCGTTATTTGGCGCGATACTGTCATCTAGAGATTGAGTGGTAGCCAAAGTGTGCCACTTTGCTAGACAGGAGGAATAGGCCTGGAATAGGTGGAAGGTTCCGAGCCCGTGTGTTCCTGTACGCCCACTAAACGTATATACACTTCTGAAAGATTAACAGGGGTAGTGATTATTTATTGTACATACATTTAACAACTAGGAAGAAGCATAGAGGTCTGAACGATGCTCCACCCTTACTGGTTTATTGGATGAGGCGGGGGCGTTTTGGCGGCGGCAACGGGGGGCCGGTTGGTTTTTGACGGGGCGGCAGGTCTGTGGCTGGAGGTGTACTTTGCGGTTGATCAGTCGCCGGAAGCGGTGCTTGAGAGCTCTTAGAACTTGGCTTTTTAACCCTGTTTCTAGTGCTTAACAAAACCACGAGAACAATAAGGGCTAACAGCAGGTAGCCGAGACCAAATAACAGGTCGGTCTTGACTAGTTGGTGCTCGGCTCGTTGCAGAAAGTCGGTTAGAGCTTGTTGCAGCTGCCCGACGCTGGCATTACTAAAGATATGCTTTTCGGCCTGCTTAAGACCGGCATCAGCCACGAACTTAGAGGCTACTAAAATGGCTCCGGCTATGGCTAGGGTGCTGCCGATCCGGCGTAGGCCCCATCGCTTGCGGGGCACCAGAAATATAATGCCTAACGTGCAAACTAGTGCTACAACCGCGTAAACCCAAGGCAGCATGACGCCTAGCCGGTACAGCTTCGGCAGTTCGGAGTACTTTTGGTAGTAGGGCTGGCCGGAGCTGCCGCCGTTGGGGCTAATGTTATTGGCGCTGATCACCGGATTGCTCAAGAAACCATCGCTGTTTTGGATGCGTTGGGTGACCAGCTGGGCCTCGGCCGGGGCGCTTAACTGCAGTGGCCGGCAAGTAATGTTGAGCGGATCTACGCTGTTAACATTGCCTAGGGCGGCCAGTTGCTGGGCGCTACAAACCGGTAGGCTGTTAATGTGGTCTTGCACGTACTGACCGACCTGAGTCGCAAAACTTTGCTTAGCTTGAGTTAAATCAATCGTAAAGCTGGGCTGGGCGGTTTTGCCCTCCAGCCAAGCGTAGTTGGCATCTAGGAAGATCTTGACGCTATTTTGCAGTAGTTGTGTGGGGAAGGCCGATTGGGCGGCCTGTTGCACGGCTGTGTCGCTCAGTGTGACCGGCCCCTGGTTTTCGGTGGAATTAGCCGATTTTTTGGCTTGGTCGATAGCATTTGATACGAAATGCCCGTAAAAATCACTCTGGTTCAGCCAGGCCTCGATCTTGTCGGGGTGGCTAAAAGCAATACTGCTGCTGGTAGAAAAGGCGGTGCCCAGCAAAGCTACAAAAAGCACGAGAGTTAAAAAGCCAGCCAACACCTTTCGCACCCAATTCATGAGCTTATTGTAGTTGAAACCCCTTGTTTTTGGTACAGACTTTATTTAGTCGCTGGCGGATTAGTTGAATCAGCAAAATCAAGAACCAGGCCAAAACTGGCAAAAGTAACCAGGGCGGCCAATTAATAACCGGCAAGTGGTCAAAAGGTGGCAGCAAAGGTGGGTGGCTTTTGGCTGCTGTGGGCTTGATACCTTTGACGGGCAGCCGGAAAGGGTTGGCGGTAGCCGAGCCCAGTGCTCGAGTAGTGTTGGTAGTATCAGGGAGGTTGAAGCTGGCCGCTACTGTGACAGATGGCTCGTCAATAGCCAGGCCGCCGCTATCTGTGGCCCATGTGGCCATGGGCGCCTCATTACTCGTGGAGTTGTCAGCAGATGATCCGTTTGAGCCCGGAGTAACAGCTGGAGGTCCGTCTGCTTGGCCGCCTGTACCACCGTTACCACCGCCTGTACTGCCGGAAGCCGGCGGTTGACTGATCATGGGGTCACAGCTGTCGTCAATGCCATCCTGGTCGCTGTCTATGCCGCTGTTGACAGCATAGGGGCAGGAGTCGTTATTATTTGGCAGGCCATCACCATCGTAATCGTCGTCACTGACCGGAATGTAAATTGGTTGGGTAACGTCGGCCGGCTCATCCGCCTGGTTGTCGCCTGTTACATCTACAGTATGGCCGCCAGAGGTGCCGGGCGGCACAGTCACGGTTCCATCAACATCGCCCGAGTCATCGGAATTCACAGTGCCAATAACTGTTCCGGCTGGTCCATCTAGGCGTACTTTATAAGCAGTTTTGGGCTTAAGTCCGTTTTTGGAACCGCTGATTTTGATGGCGGTCGTTTTACCGGCTTTAGTCACCCCTGAAGTCAGTTTCGGTTCAGGCAGACGTGTGTTAATTGCTCGACCAGTTGGCGGTGCTTGATTGAGCTTTGCCGGATCTGGCGGCCCGGCACTGCCAGGGTCTTTGATCTGTAAATTGTGGGTTTGGCGCAAAATGGCCTGTTCGATCAGTTCGTGGCCTAGCGCGTTAGGGTGGTAGCTCTCCCGGCCCAAGACGTTAATACCGAAGGCGCCGCCATCGCCTCCAGCAGTTAGCCCGTTAACAGCGACGTTATAACTGCTCGTTTCGCATAACCGGTGCCCGTCTAAGGCCTGGCTAATGTCTATGTAGGGTACGCCGGCTTTAGTGGCAGCCTGGGCGATGCCGCCGTTCAAGTAGTCGATTATTTCAGAGGTGAATACCAGCTCATCGTGGTTTAAGTGCACGTTTAAGGCGCAGTTGCCGTTATCTACGGCTATTTGGGGGTAACCAATAACATAAAATTGAGTGCCGGGCGCTTCGGCCTTCAGCTGCTTGTACAGAGCCGCCCAACGGGGAACCGTGCGGTCAATCAGGCGCTCCAGTTCTTGATGATCTTCGTAGGAGTTAAAGCAAGAATTGCCAGCGGGGTGTAGGCTAAGATGCGGCTCCACACAAGTCTGCACAATGTCGCCAAAACCGATGTCATTGCCGCCAACCGAAACAGTTGTTACCCCTGGCTGGTATTGTCTAACAAAGTGTTGCTGCGCTATATAGCCGGGCACAAAATTAGTCTGCACGGAATTAAGCAGCGCCACATTACTCTGCTCCAGCTGTTGGAAGCTGGGCACATCTTTGACTTGACCCCTGTAATTGTCGCTGGTACTACCGATATCGTTGATAACCGCGCCGGAACAAGCCACCGAATGGCCTGCCTGGGAATTAAACAGATCCCGCGTTAACAGTAACGGATAAGAGTGTGCCGACAAGTGGCAAACGTTCTCTACGGTATCGGTGCCGCTTAAGTAGTCGAAAGCGCCTTCACCGGAAGTATAAGAGTCGCCCAGGCCTAGGTAATCGATCAGAGAGGTGATGCTGGCCGTTGGAGCCAGCTCGTAAATACCGTCGTGTGAAGGATCACTCGAAGTTGCCTCAAAGCTAAGCAGGCCACCGTTAATAAATCGTACATGCCTGACTGATTTTAGGCCACCGATTTGGCTAGCCGCAAACGAACGGTAATCGTAAGAGCGGCAGTTCAAAGGGGCTAAATTAGCTATCGTACCGCTGCAGCTGGTCAGGTCATACACCTTGAATTCGCCAGTGGCCTCATTGTTGATGGCCACGTAATGGCCATCGTGGCTGACCGCTACCTGTGACTTCAACAAATTGTAGCCGTTATTACCGAGGTACGAAGGCGCAAATGGCAGTACATCCAGCGAAGCCAGGTTGATGCGCACGAATGAGCCGTTCAAATCCTCAGCCACCAGCCAACTGCCACCATCGCTGAAGGCTAAGGTCTGCGGATTGATTACCAGGGGCTGGCCCGCTGGATCTGTCAATCGTAATTCCGGTGCTGCCGTCAGCTGTTTTGACACCAACTGCCCGAGCAAATTCCGCTGTTCTTGCAAGTCCCCTACCGGGTTCTTGTATAAGCTAATATAGGAACCGTTTACCAGGGCCGGGTTCAGCGATATCAAGTTCCCGGCCTCTGGCCAGGGCGCCAAAACCTGGTTTGATAGAAAGGGCAGTAGCGGCAAGCCTTCATCGGTGCCGTTGTAGATAACGGTGTCGCTGTCACTGTCGATCAGGCCAAAAGCCGTGGGGCTGAAGCAGCCGGTTTGCATGGTACTGCTGGCAACTAAGCGATAATCAACCAGGCTGCAGTCTAGGTTGCTAAGGAAGGTCGGTTCATTTTGGGCGCTAGCGATAGCGCTAACTCTTTTTATAGCCATAGCCTTCGGTGTTGCCCAAGCTGGCGGATCGGTAGCACCACTGCCGGCTCGTATAGCTGTTCTGGAAACCGAAAAGATAACTAAAAGGGCCAGCAATGCTGCTACAAAACGTTTCATGGCTCTGACTATCGCCTGCCCTGCCCCACTCCCGCAAGCATAAGCGACCAGAAAATTGCCAGATTTAATTAACTGTTAATGAAGCATATAATTTAGGTATGGCCGACAGCATTTTCACCAAGATTATCAAGGGCGAAATCCCCTCTTATAAGCTTTACGAAGACGATAAAACCTTCGCCTTTCTAGACATTCACCCCAAAACGCCAGGCCACACTCTGGTCGTGCCCAAAAAGCAGGTCGAGTTCCTATGGGATTTAGACGACGAAGATTACCAGGCCGTCATGGCCACCGTCAAAAAAGTGGCTCTCAGAATGAGGCAAGTCATGGGCAAGCCGTTTGTTGGCGAGCTGGTAGTTGGTATTGATGTGCCTCACGCCCATGTGCATGTTTATCCTTTCGCTAACACCGAAGAATCGCGCCGCATCCCTGACCCTAGCGCCGAACCTGACCACGCCGCGCTGGCCGAAGTTGCTAAGAAGCTAGCGTTTTAAGCTACAATAGGGCCAATGGACTTCCTCTACTCGCTCTTTTTAGGTGCCGGCCTGGCCGGCTTTACCTACAGCCGCATGGGGCGTCGTGTTGGTTACGGCAACACGGCTAACGTTTGGACGGTAGTTGGGGTTGTTTTTGTAATAGCCGCCATCGTCTTTTACACCGTCCTCAAATTTATACTTAACGTCTAGCCATTTAGTACTAATTTCTTTGGTATTATAGCGGCTAACTGATACTATATGGCTATGGATGAGAAGGGGTTGGGCAAGCGCTTACAAGAGGCACGCCAGGCGGCCGGTTTAACGCAGCAGCAACTCTGCCACCAGGCCAATTTAAGCTTCTCTACTCTGGCTAAAATTGAACGCGGTGCTATTAAATCGCCATCTATCTTTACAATCCAGGCGATTGCTACGGCCTTAGGGACTGGTTTAGACGAACTAGTCGGCCAGTCTGCCCCTGGGAAACCAGGCCGGCAACTACTTAAAACGAAAAGCGGCGTCAGCTTTGTTTACTTCGACGTCAACGGCTGCCTGATCCACTTCTACCAGAGAGCCTTCGTTAAATTGTCAGCTGATACTGGTGTGCCGGCCGACATCGTGGAAGCGGCCTATTGGCAGTTTAACGACGACGTCTGTCGGGGTGAACTTAGTCTGTCCGACTTCAATACCAAACTGGCTGAACGCCTGGGCGTAGACAGTGTTACTTGGCAAGATTATTACCTGTCGACAATTGAGCCGATTCCGCAGATGCAGGAACTGCTGGTTTGGGCCAGCGAGCGCTACCGCGTCGGCCTGATGACCAATATTATGCCCGGATTGGTGGGATCGATGCGCCGAGCCGGCCAGATCCCTGACTTGCAGTACGATGTCATTGTGGATTCTTCAGAGGTGGGAGCGATTAAGCCCGAGGCCAAAGTTTACGAAATTGCCATGGAGCGCGCCGGCGTATCAGCCGATGAGATCCTCTTGATTGACGACTCGCGCGTTAATCTGATGGCCGCCGGTAAGATGGGCTGGCATGTACTGTGGTTCGACGATTCGCGGCCCGAAGAAATGACCGACCGCGTCCGCGAAGCCCTCCAACCCGCTACCTAAGCTAGGCGGCTGGAAGACTATTTACTAACTGGCTGCTGTGGGTTTTCTTGCTGGTTCGGTTCATATGCATACGGATGATGAAAAGCATCAAGAGCATCGGCAGGATCCACTTCTTGCGAAAAAGACTGCTCTGTTTTTTTGTCATTAACCTCTAACCTTATGATCCCCGTAAGCCGATTCCATTTCAGTGTAACGTCAATTCCGTCACTAATACGACGATCTAGCTCACGTTCAACAGGGTTTTCTGGTGCTGCTTCACTCATAATGTCTTATTTTATACGCCAAGAACATAAAAAAGGCAAGGGGTGTGTGAAATTTCACACCACACCAAGGTTAATTTGTGTTGAAACGCTTGAACTCGACGTCTAGGGCCTCAACAAGTTCCCTAGCCTCTTTTAGTTGGGTTTTGGTTTGTTCGACCACTGTTTTGGGAGCGTTTTTAACGTAATCTTTGTTGGCTAAGCGTGCCTCAAGTTGTTTGATGATGGCTTCTTGTTTGGCGCGCTTGCCTTCCAGTTCGCCTAAGTAAGCTTGGGCCGTGTTCTGGTCGATATCGAGCCAGCTACGGTGCTTGGTACTGGTGAGGAAGAGGCCGGTGCCGTCCTGAACCTCTGTTACATTTACTAGACCGGCCAGATGTTTAATAATGGCGGCGTTGTCACGCAAGAATGGCACGTCGGTGAAGTAAAGAGTGGCGTCTGCGACCTTTAGAGCCCTAGTGATGTAGCGAGCCTCGCTAACGATCTGCTTGATCTCTTCGAAGTCGGCCGCGGCTTGCTTGTCGCCGGGCAACGGTTTTTGGAGGGTTTTGGCGGCTAGTACGGAGTCATTCTCCCAGTTCAAGGTTTGCCAGATTGTCTCTGTTACGAAGGGCGCAAACGGATGGGCTAGCAGCAGGACTTGTTCTAGAACGTGGGCCAATAATGCTTTGTTGAGCTCGGCTTTGCTGGCTTCTATGTACCAGTCGGCCAGGTCATCCCAGATGAAGTGGTACAACGTTTCGTAAGCTTCGCTAAAACGGAAATTGTCTAGATCCTTGCCTACTTTTTCTTGTGATGTTCGTATTTTGTCTAGTATCCAGTGATCGGCGGCCGACTTAGGCTCGACCGCTTCCCCACTCTTTTCATCGCCTAGAACACCTTCGATATAGCGGGCGATGTTCCAGATTTTGTTGCTGAAGTTGCGGTTGGTGATGATTTTGCTGCGTCCAAACTTCTGATCATTGCCTGCCGACATGCCCTGAATCAAAGCGAAGCGCAAAGCGTCAGCGCCGTACTCCGGAATAACTTCCAGCGGATCGATAACGGTAGCCGGATCGCTCTTACTCATCTTTTTACCCTGCTCGGTGCGAATAAGACCATGCAAGTAGACTTGCTTGAACGGTACCTCCCCTGTCATATAGGTGGTGGCCAGGATCATGCGCAGTACCCAAAAGAACAAGATGTCCCAGCCGGTCTCCATAACAGATGTGGGGTGATAGGCTTGGAAGTCGACACTTCGCTTTAAAATCTCTTCGAGCGACAGGCTGTAATCTTGGGCCAGTTTGGGGTCGATCAGCGTGCTCCAGGTCCATAAGGCCGAGCTGAACCAGGTGTCGAGCGTGTCCGGGTCTTGCTCCCACTCGCGCCAGCCCTCGCTGTGGTCGGTTGGCGGTTGCGTGCCGACGTAGGTCTCTTCCCTGCCGTCGGCATCGCTGCGGTACCAGACCGGAATACGATGCCCCCACCAGATCTGGCGGCTGATACACCAGTCACGCAAGATGTCGATCCAATGAAAATAAATCTTCTCGAAGCGCTTGGGGATTAGCTCAATGTCGCCATCTTGGACCACGCCGCGCATGACATCTTTAAGGCTGCGCTGCTTCCCTTTCCAGTCAACGACTGGCTTGTTAACGTCAACGAACCATTGCAGCCTAATTTGGGGCTCGATGACACCTTTACCACGGCTGTTAAGCGCGATGTTATGTATGTAACTGTTGTCTATGCCAACCAGCAGGCCTTTCTCTTTCAGCTTATCGACGATTTTTGGCCGGGCTTCTTCAATGGGCATGCCCTCAAACTCACCGGCTATCGGCAGCAGTTTCCCGTGAAAGTTGATGATCTGTTCCTTATCTAGGCCATGACGCTCGGCAATTTCGAAGTCCAATAAGCTGTGCCAAGGGGTTATGGTCATTACGCCGGTGCCGAAGTTCGGATCAGCCGCCTCATCTTTAATAACCGTGGCCGTGACCTTGCCGTTGATCCACTCAGCTTCGAAAGTGTCGCCGTGTTTGTACTTGGCATAACGTTTGTCGTCGGGGTGCATTACGACGTACTTATCGCCGAACTTGGTCTCTGGCCGGGCCGTGCCGATCTCGAACGGGCCGTATTTGAAGGTGTAAAGCTTACTTTGTTCTTCTTTGTGATCAACCTCGTCGTCAGAGACGTTAGTTTCCAGTTTTGGATCCCAATTAACAATGCGATGACCTCTGTAAATCAGGCCATCGTTGTACATCTTCACAAAGGTTTCGTTGACGGCGCGGTTCAATGAGTCATCGAGGGTATAGCGCAGTCTGGTCCAGTCGGCGCTAGCGCCCATAGCTCGCATCTGGTTGATCATGGTGTCACGACTGCTGCCTACGAATTCCGTCGTGAGCCTTAGAAACTCTTCCCTCCCAACTTCGTGTTTATCGGTTCCTTCTTTGGTCAGCTTAGTTTCCATGATGGCATTGACGGCTAGGGCGGCATGGTCTGTTCCGGGCAACCAAAGTACATCCTTACCCTGTTGGCGAGCATGTCGAGCCAGAATATCTTGCAAGGTTAGAAAAATAGCATGATGCACGCCAAGCGTCCCGGTCTCGTTCGGCGGCGGCATGGCAATCGAAAAATGCTCCTTATTGGAGTGAGGATCGGCCGTAAAAACGCCACTCTTCTCCCAGAGAGCGTAAATATCACTCTCGTACTGGCTGGCCTCGTACACCTTCGGTAACTTCATGCTCCCCATCATACCACCTCTGTAAAATTGTCGCTAGCGTTCGCTTTTAGTACGTTTTTATGCTAAGGTAGCCATATGGAAAAACCGGCAGTTGATATGGAGGGTGTTGCATTGCATCTTGCGGAGATACTACGGCAGGGCCAGACACAGGTAAGGGCAGACATCAAGGAGTTCGTAGGGACTTTTGGCTACAGTCCAAATTCGGTTGGCGACCTTATGAATAATGTTAAGGTGCTAAAACTTATAAGAGAGGCTGGCGTTATGCTCGAAACAGTAAGATATAAAAACACCGACATATTAAGAGATGGGCGGCTTGCCCTAGAGGAAACAGATCTAGAAGCTAAAAAGGAACAGATAGATCGGCAAACGGACGATAGAATACAAAAATCGGTCCAGACGAATAGGGCACTAGGAAACTACGTTACATAGATAGGTTTGGCTGGATTTCTAGGCTGTAGGGATCGGATGGGGGTTGGTTGAGGGAGGCTTTGAAGCAGCCGAGGGCGGCGATCATGGCGCCGTTGTCGGTGCAGAGCTGGGGGTCGGGGAAGGCAAGAGGCAGAGGAATGGCCTCTGTTAATTGGCGGCGCAGTTCGGTGCTGGCGGCCACTCCGCCGGCGATTATGACGCTTTTCGGCGAAAATTCCTCGTAAGCTAGTTTGGCCTTATCAACGATAGTTTCTATAGCCACGCGCTGGAAGCTGGCCGCGATGTCGGCCTTCTGGGCCTCATTGAGCCGTTCTGCCAGCATTGTAGAGGGGAAAGCGTAGCCTTCATTAATCTGGGCCTGGGCCAGTCTTAAAACGGCTGTTTTGGGGCCGCTGAAGCTAAAATCGTACTTGCTCATTTTGGCCTTGGGGACTTTGAACTTGTATGGGTCACCTTTTTGGGCGGCCTCGGCCACCGAAGGGCCGCCCGGGTAGGGCAGCCCCAGCATTTTAGCCACCTTATCAAAGGCTTCGCCGATGGCGTCATCTTGGGTTTGCCCTAAAAGGGTGTAATCGAAGTGGTCGCGGAAAAGCACTAGCTGACTGTGACCGCCGCTGACGATGATGGCTAACATGGGGAGCTCCGGTGGCCGGGCAGGGAAGTGGTAACCAGGCAATGGCGATTCGGTTAAGAAATTGGCGTAAACATGCCCCTCGACATGATTGATGCCGTAGAGCGGCTTTTTGTGGGTTATGGCCAGAGTGCGAGCCGTCATAACACCTATCAGCAGGCTGCCGCCTAAGCCGGCGCCGTACGTCACGGCAATAGCGTCAATATCTGCCCAGGCGCAGGTTGCGCCGTCTAAGGCCTGCCGAATCACCGGTAAAATGGCCTCGATATGGCTGCGGGCGGCGATCTCGGGCACCACGCCGCCGTACGGCACATGCAGGTCCATGCTGGAAGCCACGGCGTTGCTCAACAGCTTATGCCCGTCTTCCACCACGGCGGCGGCCGTCTCGTCGCAGCTGGTCTCAATCCCTAAAACTTTCATCGTTCTCAAGTATACTGGATGGCATGAGCTTTAGAAGCCTGGTAAAAAAGCTGATTCCTAGCGGATTATTTGACGAGATTGAGCCATATGGCCATTTGGCCGAGGCTTTCATTAGACATGCGCTGGCCGGCTTCCCGGGCCGCGGTCTGAAGATCATAGGTGTTACTGGCACCAACGGCAAGACCTCGACGGCCTTTATGATTCACCGTATGTTAACCGAATCCGGCTTTAAAACCGGCTTGATGACTACGGTGGCCTACGGTGTTGACGATGATATCAAGAACCAAGTGCAACACTATACCAACGTGCCAGTACCGGAGTTTATTAGGCGTTTAAAATGGATGCGCACCCAGAAAATTGACTGGCTGGTGTTGGAAGTGACAAGCCAAGGGCTGGCCCAGCACCGGGTATATGGTGTGCCGTTCTCTGTTGGCGTACTGACTAACATCACGCACGAGCACCTGGATTACCACAAGACGTTTAAGCGCTACGTTGAGGCCAAACGGCTGCTGTTCAAACGGGTGGCGCGCAATCGAAAGGGTCTGCGAACCGGCATTGCCAACGCCGACGACCCAAATGGCGAGTACTTCGCCAAAACCACGCCGCATCCGGTGTTGTATGGTCTTGAAAAGGGCGATGTGCGCGCTAAAAACCTCAAATTGTCGCCCGCGGGCAGCGACTTTACGGCGGCAGCCAGCGACGCGGTCTATCAGATTCACTGCAACATTCCCGGTGGCTTTTATGTGCAGAACACCTTGGCGGCGGTGTGCGTTGGCCGGGCGCTTGGCCTTAGCAAGCAACAGATAGAGCAGGGAATTGCCGCCCTCAAGGGCGTGGAGGGCCGCATGACCACCATCGACGAAGGCCAAGACTTTGACGTAATCGTCGACTACGCCCACACGCCAGACAGCTTCGAGAAGCTGTTTAAAGATATGAAGCCGCTAACCAAAGGCAAACTGATCGTGATGTTCGGTAGTGCCGGCCGCCGCGACGAGGCCAAGCGGGCCACGCAGGGCGAGCTGGCCGGCAAATACGCCGATGAGGTGGTACTGACCGAAGAAGACGACCGTGACATAGACGGCCTGCAAATTCTCAACGAAATAGCTGCCGGAGCCAAAAAGGCCGGCAAAGTTCAAGGCAAAGATCTATTCCTAATGCTCGATCGCCCCGAAGGCATAAACTTCACTCTCAAACGGGCCAAAAAGGGCGACACGGTATTACTGTTGGGCAAAGGTCACGAAAAAACCATCGAACGCGCCGACGGCGAGCACCCTTGGGACGAAATCACCACCACCCACGCTACATTGAGAAAACTTAGGTAACCTTAGTTTTTAAACGTGCTATAAGTGCGTGTCGCCACTCTTCAATCCTGACTGATGATTTTTCACCTAAAGGAAGAGAAAAAACCGAGTCATCCAATAAAGAAGTATCCTCAAGAGCTTCACGGTTTCTGACAGCCATTCCTAGTAACCTAAAAATAAGCTCTGCTTCATAATTTGGTCTTATAACTATTTCTGGATCATTCTCAGTAGGAACTCTAGTGTTTCCCGAATACCAGAGACGATTTAGTAAATCCTCCCTATCTGTACCTACCAAGGGCATGGGAACTACTGTTGCTATTGCCCCTTTTCTTTCGCCAGAAGCCAATATTTTATATTCTGGCTTTTTGTCTTGAGATGAAACTCCTTGTCTACTGTCTTGGGCGGCAACCACATAAAGTCTTGTCTTTTGCTCATCACCTCTATGCCGCTCAACAATATCTACTAATTCAGTTATAGTGCCACCTTTTTGAACTTCATCTATGATCAAAAGCCGATCTGCTTCTTTTAGGGTGGTGCTGTGGCGGGCTACTATAGCGTGCTTATGTTGGTTTCTAAGAGTGCCCTTTTTAATATCGTGGTCAGGCCCCTCAAAATCGTAGCTACCTATGGGCAATTGAATAATGCCATTACCGGCCATAGTATGCTCTTCGTCGGCATAACCGTCAGCTGCCCAGAAAATAGGCATTGCACCTCGTTCAGGCAGAAGGATTAATACTTCACCGGCGTTAGCAACTGCTGTACGGACTACATCTGCGGAAAGAATAAAGTTGCCCACCTGGGTAGGGGACATCCTTACTAGTCGATCTAGTGCGCCAGGAGCCGCTTCAGACATATAGAAATTATAACACAACGCTAAGAATTTTCAAGGCGGACCATTGGCGGATCATTTAAACTACTATTGTTAAATAAGCAAAAGCATGCTAGAATAATAATAATTAATTTATTATGGCTGAAAGTTACCCAAACCAACAAGCTGAAACCCTGCCTGAACCTAATGGTCCTTCTATTGAAGAATTGAAGGCTCAAAGAGCAGACTTTGTAAGTGAGTTGGTAGGGAGCAGACTGATCTCTAATGGTTTGGCAAGCTCAGGCCAACTAGACTCCTTTATTATAGACGAACCAACAGGTTATGATGCTCTAAAACACATACTTGTCGGCGACAAAGATGGCGGCGCCCACCACTTAGATACAATTTTTAAATTGGATAACCCGGAATTTTCCGTAGTAGCTGCCTCACAAGTTAGAGGGTCAAGAAGGTATAGCAGTAATAAATTGAAGTTGATGCAGGGTGTGAAAGAAAACGGAGCATTCCACCCTAGACTTTTAAGTATAAATGGACAGAAAAAGGAATCGGGTTCAGCTATGTTTCCCGACGAGTGGTCCACTGAAGATGTAGTCAGAGGATTATTAATCGTTGCGCAGACAGTACCAGAGTATCATGATCTGGAGCGTTCAACTTACGCCCATGTCGGTAATATTGAGGGAGTCGACATTCGCGTTATAACGAGCGAACAAACAGGCCAAATAATCACGGGCTTTCCGGTGGTGTTGAGGAAATAAGTTAAAAATATGGAGATTTCAAGAGGCAGATTCGAAACATTGAGCCATACTGTTTATGACGGAGAACGAATGGCCGTACCTCTTTTAGTAGATCGTAAAACTGGCCTTAATGAAGACTCTAAAGCTCTATTACATGCGGCAGACATCTTAGGAGCAAATCTCCTTCGCCACGATATCGATATTGGAACCATGTTTGAGAGGATTGCTCAACGACTTAGTGATGAGGGGGGTAACGGAGTTATAGTGGAAGATCCTGATGGAAAAGGATCACTTAACATTACATCACAAATAACCTCTGTAAGTGTCAGAGAAGTCGGTACATGGGAACTACCAACTACCTTACTATTCGACATGGCGCAGGCTTGGGCCGAGCTATCTGATAAAGATTTTTAAGCCTGGGCTCTTGACCGAAGGTTGGCACTCGGGTATAGTGAGTGCCAGAGGTAGGTGGTCAATGCGAGAGGCCAGCTGCTATTGCGGTATAAAACTTCACCGTAGTATGTCTGATTGATCTACATAACAAGGTAAGTAACGGAGGTTCTATGAGTGCACCATTGCAGCCATTGGGCGATTACGTCGTCGCTGTGGGCGAAGAGGCTGAAACTAAGACCGCTAGCGGGTTATACTTGCCCGACAAGGCTCAAGAAAAACCCAAGACCGCTAAGGTTGTGGCCGTTGGCCCGGCCGCCAAGCAGGTCAAGGTTGGCAACCGAATCGTTTATAAGACTTACAGCACGACCGATGTTAAGGTCGGTGCCGAAGAGTACATTCTGGTTAAAGAAGAAGACATTTTAGCGACCGTAAAATAGGAGGAATCATTCATGGCAAAGAAAGTATTTTATGACGCAGATGCCCGGGCCCGCGTACTCGGTGGTGCCCAGGTTTTGTATAACGCCGTGAAAACCACTATGGGGCCGAAGGGTCGCAATGTGGTGATTAGCAAGCAATACGGCGCTCCAACCGTGACCCACGACGGCGTCACTGTGGCCAAAGGTGTAGATTTAGAAGACAGTGACGATGAAACTCTAGGCTATAAAGTCGGCGCTGAGCTGATCAAACAAGCCGCTTCTAAAATGAACGACGTGGCCGGTGACGGCACTACAACAGTAACCGTACTGACCTACCACATCTTGAACGAGGCTAACAAACTAATCGCCGCCGGGCATAACCCGATGCTGCTGCGCAAGGGCCTGGAGGCCGCATCTCACGATGCCATTAGTAGTCTTTCGACTTTGAGCGAAGATATTCAAGGTAAGAAGAACCGGGTAGCCGAGGTGGCGACCATTTCGGCCGGCGACCCCGAGATTGGCAACCTGATTGCTGATGTTATAGATAAAGTTGGCAAGGACGGCGTAGTAACGGTTGAGGAAGGGCAGGGCCTGCAGCTTGAATCTGAGGTAGTGGAAGGCTTCACCTTCGACCGCGGTTTCGTCAGCCCCTACATGGTGAGCGACACCGCCCGCATGGAGGCCGTTTATGATAAGCCGGCCATCGTGATTACCGACCAGAAGATTTCGAGCATTCAAGAATTTTTGCCCCTGCTCGAAAAACTGGCCCAGTCCGGCAAGAAAGACCTAGTGCTGATTGCCGACGACGTCGAAGGCGAGGCCTTGGGCACGTTGATTCTGAACCGCCTAAAGGGTGTTTTTAACACCTTAGCTATTAAAGCACCGGCCTTCGGCGATCGCCGCAAAGATATTTTGAACGATATTGCCATACTGACTGGCGCCGAGGTTATTTCCGAAGAAACTGGCATGACGTTCGAGAACGTCGACCTGCAGGTAGTGGGCACAGCCCGCCGCATAATCTCTAATAAAGACGAGACGACCATCATCGAAGGTGGTGGCAATCCGGCCGAGATCGATGCCCGTATTAAGCAAATCAACGCCCAAATTGCGGCGGCCACCTCTGAATACGACAAAGAGAACCTTGAGAAGCGCCGCGCCGCGCTTTCTGGCAAAGTCGCCGTTATTAAAGTCGGCGGCGCCACCGAAACCGAAATCGAAGAGAAGAAATTCCGTGTCGACGACGCTGTGCACGCTGTTAAAGCGGCGCTCGACGAAGGTATCGTACCGGGCGGCGGCGTGACCCTGATCAACCTGATTAGCGCGGTTAAGGCCAGCAATGATGATACTTCGGTAGCCGCCGGCCAGCTCTTGTTGGTCAAGGCGCTGGAACAGCCCTTCCGCATCTTACTGGAAAACGCCGGCGAGAATGCCGATGAGTGGCTGCCACAGGTTAAGAAGGCTAAACCGGGCCAGGGCGTGGACGTCAATCATCCGACCAAGCTAGTCGACCTCAAGACGGCTGGTATTGTTGATCCGACCCGTGTGACTAAAGAAGCGATTCAGAATGCCGTGTCGATTGCCGGAACCAGCATGACCATGGGTGCACTGGTAGTCGACGTTCCCGAAGATAAGAAAGCTGACCCAGGCGGCGGCATGGGCGGCATGATGTAAAAAGGATCTTTCTGCTTTTGTTTATACGAAATTAGTCTGCTAAGTTAGGCGTATGAGTGTGAATAACCCTAATCAAGAAACTGAAGCAGCCAGGATATATAAACGCAGAAGACTTCGTACTGTCGCAGAGAATATCCTAAAGAAACGAGGCCAGATAATTTTACCTGAGCCCGTAGCAATGACCATGGCTGATTTACGTTTTAAAGATGGCCGAAGTGGCCAGTTATTACGAATTGCAGGTAAAATAGCGACACAAAGAGTCGATGCTGTAATTATCAATGTTCTTAAGGGCAATGATACAAGCGATCCACTCACGACATATACGTCACTCTCGCCCGGAGAATTCACGCGCAGCGACACAAATCTTGGTGACAGCGGAGTACCTTCTCTAGAAGAGTTGACGCCACTTTCTCCAGAGGAGAAGGGCGTGCGTCTTTTTGCGGGATCTGTCGCAGCTGGAACATCTAAAATGATTAACAAGCTTCAGGGGGTAGATGATCATCCAATTACGGGCGTAGAAGCTGATGAAATCCGCCTGATGCTCCGGGGTGCTTCTGCTGCTTGATAGTTCTAACTTGTTAGCTCCAATCACTTCGTTGAGGGGCAAACAAGGTAAAAGAGTGTTGGACTAGCTGGCTGGATCGGCGGTGGCAGGTGGCTGGGTGAAGTAGTTGATTTCGTTGACGATGTCGAGCAGGGCCTGGGCGCGGACGTGCTCGTTTTCGATAGAGTGAGCGACCTCGTAGGCCTTTTCGACTAGGGTTTGGTCGTCGCTGGCCTGGATCATCATCATAACGGTGCGGAACTTGTCTTCGGGTGGCAGGTCTAGCTCGTCAATTAGCGGCGCTAGTTCGTGCAGGGCTTTTTGCTTGATTTCAACCAGTTCCGCGGTGGTGTCATCGGCATCTGTAACCAAGTTATCGGCTGCATCGTTGATGGCGGCCGCATCGTCGCCGACCGGCTCTTCTGGAATTGGCACTCCGGAGGTGTCGATCCGGCCACTGGGGGCACTGGGGTAACCGCCGGCTGGTGAAATAACATCTTTGGGAGGCTCTTCAGAGTCGGAATTGGTTTGATCACTAAGCGGTGCCCCGGGGTGCTGCCAAGCCGAGCTATCGCTTATTGAAGCAGCCGGATCGGTCGCCGCGCTGGCTATCGGCGGATGGCCGCCCATAATTTCGCTGCCGTTTGATCCGTCGGCTGGTTGATCTGAGTTATCGCCTTTTTGACCGAACATAGCCCTCCCCCTGAACATTATGCTTAGGCTATACTATATACAATCCGCCATTAAAAGCACAAGGAGTTTGAGGGATATGTTGGACGATTTGAAGATGATTCATGAACGCGACCCACAAGACACTTTAGGCATCGCGCAGCGCCAGTGGCAGCAACTAAGCTATGAATTCGAGACTTCACAAAGCCCGGTAAATGTTGACAATATCATTTATGCTGGTATGGGTGGCTCATCGCTGGCGGCCGTTGTTAGTACCAGCTGGCCAGGCTATAACATACCGTTTCAAGTTGTGCGCGACTACGACATTCCCGACTATGTTTCGGAGCGTACTTATTTTATTGCCGCTAGCTACTCCGGCAATACCGAAGAGACTTTGAGCGCGCTGGAACAAGCCGAGGCCCGCGGCGCCCAGATCGCCGTGATCGCGGGTGGCGGAAAGCTGGTGGAAATTGCCGAAGCAAAAGGCTATCCGTTGGCGATTTTGCCCAAGGCTGAACAGCCGCGCTACGCGGTTTTTTACAATCTACGAGCCCTCTTAGCATTACTTAATCAGGCCGGCTTGACTGACAAAGCTCAACTGGCCGAGTTAGAAAAAGCCGACGATTTTGTGCGCTCAATCGTCGAGCCCTGGATAGCAACGGTACCGACCAACAAAAATCAAGCCAAACAAATCGCCCTGGAATGCATCGGTAAATCGGCCGTGGTATACGCCGGTCCTAAATTAGCTCCGGCCGCTTATAAGTGGAAAATAAGTTTTAACGAGAACGCCAAGCAAATTGCTTGGTGGAACTCCTATCCCGAGTTTAACCACAACGAATTCATGGGCTGGACCAAGCAACCAACACAAAAACCTTACGCGGTGATTGACCTGCGCAGTTCGTTAGAGCACCCGCGTATCCAAAAACGTTTCGAGGTTTCGGAACGGCTGCTTTCAGGCCTGCGGCCGGCGCCAATCGTCGTAGAAGCTGAGGGGAAAACTCTGCTTGAACATTTACTTTGGACAATTGCTCTGGGCGACTTCGTGACCATCTATACGGCCCTACTTAACGGAGTAAACCCCGCTCCGGTAGACTTAATTGAAAAGTTCAAAAAGGCTTTGGACGAATAATGGCCGACGCGCTAGTACCACATTTTGACCCCAAGATCTTCAGTACCCAGCCCTATGCGAAGCGCGTAGAGAAACCTTGGGGGTATGAACTGCATTGGGTGGCACCCGACGAGCCATACATGGGCAAGATCTTACATATTAATACTGGTGCCCGACTTAGTTTGCAACTGCACGATGAAAAGCAAGAGAGCTGGTTTCTAATGAACGGCCGAGCCGCCGTAATCTGGGAAAACGAACAAGGCGAACTAGTGCAAACCAATCTAGAACCGGGGCAGGGATACAGCACGAAGGTTGGTCAGCGACATCGCCTTGTCGGCCTGACTGATTGTGATGTAATTGAGGTTTCTACCCCCGCCCGCTGGTAGCCCTCAATCCGAACACTAGCCAATACAGAAAAAGGAAATGAATCCGAACACCCCGCGTTAGCGGGGCTTTTTGTTTTCAGGCTGTTTGCGATACTCATTTAAGGCTTCCTGTGGTGTTTTGTAGCCTA
>DATBED010000002.1:0-26574 GCA_036276195.1 Saccharimonadales bacterium (SeqCode)
ATGCCACCTACGCAACTCTTTACGCCCAGTAATTCCGGATAACGCTTGGATCCTCCGTATGACCGCGGCTGCTGGCACGGAGTTAGCCGATCCTTATTCATCTGCTACCGTCATATTCGTCACAGATAAAAGCAGTTTACGACCCGAAAGCCTTCATCCTGCACGCGGCGTTGCTCCATCAGACTTTCGTCCATTGTGGAAAATTCCCTACTGCTGCCTCCCGTAGGAGTCTGGGCCGTTCTCAGTCCCAGTCTGGCTGATCATCCTCTCAGACCAGCTAATGATCGTCGCCTTGGTGAGCTATTACCTCACCAACAAGCTAATCATGCGCAGGCCGTTCCCAAACCGCCGTAGCTTTACTCCGAAGAGCACATGCGGTATTAGACACCATTTCTGGTGCTTATGCCTCAGTTTGGGGTACGTTCCTACGTGTTACTCAGCCGTCCGCCGCTCGTGTACCCCCGAAGGGGCCTTACCGCTCGACTTGCATGTATTAGGCACGCCGCCAGCGTTCATCCTGAGCCAGGATCAAACTCTCCATAAAAAAGAATTTGTCTTAACTTCAGTCTGCTGACTTACTTTAAAACAATTCATACTAACCGAAGTTAGTTAATGAACTGACGTTGATTTGCACTACTCAATTTTTAACGAACTGATGGCTGCTCGAGAGGATTTCAAGCTCGGTGGGAGCTTGCTTCAAGGGACACTCGAAGAAGCCTCGCGTCAACCATTACTACCATCATACTCCAGCTTGACCGCTTTGGTCAAGAGGTAATCTACCGTATACTGTGGTGTTACCTACAATGATTTCTCGTAAAAAATGTTAATAAAATTAGCGGCCCGTTCCCTCTTAGTCTCCTTAAAGCCAAATTTCTCGTATAAGTGACGCGCCGGAGCTTGGTCTGGCCCGTTAGTCACATCTAGTATAATCGACTTGTACTGTCTGGCTTTCATTTTGGACTCTAATATACTTAGTAATTCCGTGCCTATTCCCCGCCCTTGTAGCTCCGGCTTTACGCGCATGCGCTTTAATACTGCCTGCTTCTTACCGCCTCTCCCGGTCAAGTTAAGATAAAAACCTCCCATGGCCACTATTTCGTCTTCCAGCTCACCTACCCATAACTCGCCGTCCATTTGATCATAAAACATGTATGGCGACTGTAGGTCAGCATCCAGGTTGAGGTTATCAATGTATGCTCCAACGGCCTCCAGCGCCTCACGATGAAGCTTTATTAGAGGAGCTGAAGTTTCAAACCCTCCAAATTGCCTAAAAACAACCGGTTTAGTATTAGCCATAACAATATTGTCATTATGTTTATCTATTACGTCCAGCTCGTTTATAGGCACTAAACGACCAATAATTCGCGAGTTTCTAATGATGGTTATAGTTTCACCACGTTCAAGCAAATTCATATAGTAGGTTAAACGTTGGCGAAACTCTTTAGCACCGATACTAAGCATATTCAAATTTAAGAGTTAAACAATAGTTGCAACTTTAGTTTAACCTCTAGTTACACCCACGCAAAAGATCTAAAGAAAAATGCCCAAAAGTTAATCTTTATTTAATTTTTTAGGTTATTCTTTGATGGGCTCGGGAACGGATTCGGGAGGAATTTCGGCGTCTTCTTCAGGTAGGTCGTCGGCTTTGTCGACCAGGGCCAGCGAGACGACTTCGTCGGCGTCATTAAGGCGCATGATGCGCACGCCTTGGGTAGCGCGGCCGAGGGCCGGTATGTTGTCGAGGCCCAGGCGAATAGTTTGGCCGTTGCGGCTAATAATGATCAGCTCCTGCTCGTCGCTTAACAGTCGCTTGACGCCAATCAGCTCACCAGTTTTAGAGTTAACCACAGCCGAACGGATGCCAACGCCGCCGCGGGCATGCGGCGTAAACTGGTCGATGTTAGTGCGCTTGCCATAGCCGTACTTGCTAATCACGAAAATGTCGGCGCCCTTTTCGACAATGTCCATACCGATAACCTCGTCGCCGGGGCGCAGGCGGATGCCTCGCACGCCACGGGCCACACGACCCATCGGCCGGGCATCTTTCTCGTGGAAGCGAATTGCCTGACCCTGACTAGTAGAAATAACAACCTCGTTATCACCAGAGGTCATGCGGATCCACTTAAGCTCATCGCCGGCGTCAAGATTAATGGCAATCAAGCCGCTGTTGCGCACGTTTTGGTACTGATCAAATGGTGTCTTTTTGACTGTACCACGCTTGGTAGCCATGATCAGGTTCTGGGCATCGTGCGTCTTGGAAACGTTAATAACGGAGGTGACTGTTTCTTCTGGTTGCAATTGTAGCAGGTTGACGATGGCGACGCCTTTAGCGTTAAGGCCCACGGCCGGCACCTCGTAAGTCTTCAAGCGGAAGACGCGGCCCTTATTAGTAAAGAACAGCAAGAAGTCGTGGGTGCTGGCATTAACCACGTGCTCGATTACATCTTCTTCACGGGTGGCCATGCCGCGGCGGCCTTTGCCACCCCGCCCTTGGCGCTTATATTCGGCGTTAGGGCTGCGTTTGATGTAATTGGCGGCCGTCAAGGTAACCACAACCTGCTCGTCGGCAATTAGGTCTTCGTCACTCATCTTGCCCAGTTCGCCAGGAATGACCTTAGTGCGGCGTTCATCACCGTAGCGCTTCTTTACTTCTAACAGCTCATCTTTGATAATTTTACGGATTTTGGCTTCACTGGCCAGGATGGCCTCTAAGCTAGTAATCAGCTTTAGCAATTCAGCTAGTTCATCTTCGATTTTTTGGCGCTCTAGCCCGGCCAGCGTGCGCAGCTGCATAGCTAGAATAGCTCGGGCCTGTATGTCGCTAAGTTTAAACTGCTTAATCAAGTTAGCCTGGGCCTCGTCGGTGGTTTGAGAGGCGCGTATGGTCACTATAACCTCGTCAATGTGGTCTAGGGCTATCTTTAAGCCTTCCAGCACATGGGCCCGCTCACGAGCCTTTTTAAGCTCAAATTCGGTGCGCCGGCGCACCACAACGGCTCGATGCTTAATGTGCTCGTTTAGGATGTCAGTCAAGCCGAGAACGCGCGGCTGGATGCCGTCAATCAGCGCCATCATATTAAAATGGAAGCTGGTCTGCAACGGTGTCAGCTTGTACAACTGGTTCAATAACTTCTTTGGATAGGCGTCTCTTTTAAGGTCGATCACAATGCGTACATTGCCGCGGGCGGTTTCATCACGCAGGTCGGCAATGCCAGTCAGCTTCTTTTCACGTACTAGGTCGGCAATCTTAATGACTAAGTTTTCTTTATTAAGCGCATAGGGAATTTCGGTGATAATAATCTGTTGGCGACCCTTATTATTTTCGACGATTTCGGCCACGCCGCGGGTGACCACTCCGCCGCGACCGGTTGCATAGGCCGTGCGGATTGATTCCTTCCCGTAAATGACCCCTCCAGTCGGAAAATCAGGACCCTTCACAAATTCCATCAGGTCGTCTAGTGTGGCTTCGGGGTTATCAATTAGGTGCATTTCGGCATCGACCAGCTCGGTCAGGTTATGCGGCGGAATGTTGGTCGCCATGCCTACAGCAATGCCCAGCTGGCCGTTCAACAACAGATTAGGCAGCTTAGCCGGCAACACGGTCGGTTCTTGGGTGGTGCCGTCGTAATTATCGCGAAAATCGACGGTTTCTTTGTCGATATCGGCCAGAGTCTCGTCGGCCAACCGGGCCATGCGCGCCTCGGTATAACGCATGGCGGCCGGTGGATCGCCGTCCATACTACCGAAGTTACCTTGCCCGTCAACCAACATGTAGCGCATTGCCCACGGCTGGGCCATACGTACCATGGCGTCATAAATACTGGAATCGCCATGGGGGTGATACTTTCCCATCACGGCACCGACCACGTTAGCGCTTTTACGGTGTCGGGCACTGGCGCGTAGGCCATCTTCATTCATGCTGTATAGGATACGTCTATGTACAGGCTTAAGACCATCTCTGACGTCAGGTAAAGCTCTATCGATAATTACGCTCATGGAATAGCGCAAATAACTATCTTCCATGACGTTTTCGACGGTGCGGCGTTCGACTATGCGCGAATGGGTGGTATCTAGCATGTCAGTGCCGTCAAATAGCTCCGGTACCGATTGCTCGTCGTCCACTTTAGATGTCCAGATCCTTTACGAACTTAGCGTTAGCCTGAATGAAACTCTTACGCAGCTCCACCTCGGTGCCCATCAGCTTGTTAAAGATGGCGTCGGCCTTTTCAGCGTCTTCCACTTTAACTTGCACCAGCACCCGCTTCTCGGGGTTCATAGTAGTTTCAAACAGCTGGTCGGCGTCCATTTCGCCCAAGCCTTTGTAGCGCTTTTGCTCTATAAAGCCAGCCTGCTTGTATGAGACGTCTTCAGGGTCAATTTTGGTACCCTCCTTTTTGCGGCGGCCAATTTCAGCCTCTAACACTGTGTCTAACTCGTCTTCGTCGTAGATAAAAGTGCTTAATTTGCGGCCCTGTTTGACCAACTCGAACAGGGGTGGCTTAGCCAAGTATAGGTGCCCACCATCGACGACCGGCTTCATATAGCGGAAGAAGAAGGTCATCAGCAGGGTTGAAATATGGCTGCCGTCAACATCGGCGTCGGTCATGATAATGATGCGATCGTAGCGTAGGGCGCTTAAGTCAAAAGACTCTTCGATGCCAACACCCATGGCTTTAATCAGGTTCAAAATCTCGTTGTTGGCCAACATTTTGTCTAGACGAGCCCGCTCCACGTTCAACACCTTACCTCTTAAGGGTAAGATGGCTTGCGACTTACTATCGCGGCCAGATTTGGCCGAGCCGCCGGCGCTGTCGCCCTCTACCAGATATAATTCAGAATCTTTGGGATCTTTATTAGAGCAGTCGGCCAGCTTGCCGGGCATACTGGCGCCATCGAGAATGCCTTTGCGCAAGATGTTGTCGCGGGCCGCGCGGGCCGCTTTTCGGGCGCGGGCAGCCAAGAGTGCTTTTCCAACAATCTTACGGGCCACGGCGGGGTGCTCTTCGAGGTAATAGTTGAGATATTCATTCAAAACGGTTTCCACGTAGCCGCGCACTTCAGGATTGCCAAGCTTATTCTTGGTCTGGCCTTCGAACTGTGGATCAGGCAGCTTAACCAAAATAATGGCCGTTAAGCCTTCGCGGGTGTCTTCGCCGCTTAGGTTTTCTTCTTTTTCTTTGAGCAGACCACTCTTGCGGGCGTAATCGTTGATCACGCGCGTTAAAGCAGCGCGGAAGCCGGTTAAATGGGTGCCGCCCTCTGGGTTGAGCACATTATTGGCAAAGGCCTTGATGGTTTCGGTGTAGGCGTCGGTATACTGCAACGAAATTTCTACCTGCACATCTTTAACCGTCTTATCTACGTAAAAAATATCTTCATCGACTACTTCTCTACCAATGTTCAAATGCTTAACATAGCTCTGAATACCGCCTTCAAAGTAAAAGCCGTAGCGCCGGCCGGTGGCTTCATCTTCTAGGCTGGTACGAATGCCCTTGGTTAGATAAGCGGCGTGGCGTAGCCTATCTAGTATTAGGTCGTAACTGAATTTAGTGCTTTCGATAAAGATGGTGTCATCGGGGTAAAAAGTAATTTCGGTGCCGGCTTTATTGGTTTTGCCCGCCTCTTTTAGATCGGACATAGGGGCGCCTTTCTTATACTCTTGATAATAGGCTTTGCCATCGCGATAGACTGTGACACTTAAGTGATTAGATAGGGCATTGACCACACTAACACCTACACCGTGCAGACCGCCTGACACTTTATAGCCGCTGCCACCAAATTTACCGCCAGCGTGCAGCACGGTCAGCACAGTTTCGACTGTGCTTTTCTTAGTTTTAGGGTGAATGTCGGTTGGAATGCCACGACCATTATCTATAACTGTCACTCCGCCGTCGGCCAGTAATTTTACTGACACTTCGGTTGCATAGCCGGCTAATGCTTCATCTATGCCATTGTCGATAAGCTCCCACACCAGATGGTGCAGGCCCTCGCTGCCGGTACCGCCAATATACATGCCGGGTCGCTTGCGAACCGGCTCCAAACCCTCTAAAACTGTTATTTGTTCGGCGGAGTAGCCACTTTTAGGGCTTCGCTCGTCATTTTTACTATCAGCCACTAGATACCCCAAATTATTCTTACAGAAGTTCTGACGCTTCCCACTTACCTATTATTATAGGGGATAAGCATCAAAATTTCAAGCAAGCGCTAGGCTTTAAGAATCTTTGGCAGCCGACTTAAAGGTACCGTCGCGATCGATAAAAATAGTATCCCCCTCAACGGTCTGAGCTTCATCGCCATGTAATTCGACAGTGTGGTCAGTTTTAGGTGGCATAGGCGGCTTGGCCGGTGGTGTAGGGCTGTCTAGCTCGTGTTTAAGCTCGGCCGCAATTTGATCTACTTCGCCCTGCTCCAGTTCGGTGCTAGAAATATTATTAGTCTGCTTGGGTGGCGGCGTGGCTGATGGCCAGTTCGCCGGTGGCTGGAATGGCCTTGGCTCGGCTGGAGTAGGCGCTGCTGGCGTTGACATAACCGGTGCCTCCAAATGACTACTAATTACTGGAGCCGGTGCCTGTGGGGGCGTCGGGGCCATGGGGGCTGTCGGGGCCGGCGTAACTGATCCGCTGCGGCGTTTATTAAGCCACTCGTCTAAGAAGTTACCGGTGCCGGCGGGGGCCAGCGCGGCTGGCTGGCTAGGTGCAGCATAAGGATTAACCGAGGGCTGCGCTGGCGGCGCGGCACCAAATGGCGAGGTGGCGCTAG
The DNA here is from genome assembly GCA_036276195.1 of Saccharimonadales bacterium (SeqCode). Taxonomy (GTDB): domain Bacteria; phylum Patescibacteriota; class Saccharimonadia; order Saccharimonadales; family UBA4665; genus DATBED01. The sequence continues at coordinate 6,760 of DATBED010000002.1, forward strand.
TCAGGCTACTCGAGGGGCGGCCAGGTAAGGCCTTAACCGCCATCCGTTCGTTAATCTCTTTTTCTACCACCTGCCTGGGGCGGCCGAATTTGGCGGCCGACAATTGCTTCAACGCCATAGATAGGCGTGGATTCGGCGTACCTAACGGCGGCAGCGTGGCCATACTGAACGGTTGGGTTGGCACTCCGCCGATTAAGGTGCGCACAATCGTATTATGGTTTGGCACCCGCAGCAGATCCTCACTATCGAACATCGGCTGGAAGTAGCGGCCGATGGCCTCTACGTCGGTCTGGCCAATCCTGAAGGCCACAATCGTACCGATGTTACCGAACACGGCGTCGCGGATCTCGTCGGTCAGCTGGGTCGTAAACTGGTTGGCCACGATCAGGTTAAGGTGATACTTGCGGGCTTCAGACATAATGGTGGCAAAGCTATCGGTAGAGAAGTTCTGGAACTCATCGACATACAGGCTAAAATCGACTCGATCGTCTTCGGGAATATTGGCCCGGCTCATGGCCGCCGCCTGGAACTTCATTACAAAGACCATGCCGAGCAGCTTGCTGTTCAGGTCGCCGGTGCGGCCCTTACTTAAGTTGACTAGCAGGATTTTCTTATTATCCATAATGTAACGCAGGTCAAGCGAGCTCTTAGTTTGGCCAATAATGTTGCGCATCATTTCATTACTCAAAAAAGCACCGAACTTACTGACGAACCAGGCGGTTACTTCACCGGACTCATTGGAGCGTTGTGAGGCCGGGTATTCCTTTTGCCAATAATCCAGCACCGTCTGGTCTTTTACGTGTTGTAGTTTTTGCTTCAAGAAGTCTGGATCGCGGAATAATTTAGGTATATCAATAAAGGTACCGCCACTGGGGTCAGCCATGACCACCAGGGCCGCATTGCGAAAGATGTGCTCATAGCGCGGCCCCATGATGCCTTGGTGTTGTGGGTCATACAACTTTTGAAGCATGTTTAGAGTCTCTTGTACCAAAAAATCTTTCTGATCAGCTTGGTCAAACTCGAACAAATTAAGGCCCATTGGGTATTCCATGTCGGCCGGCGAAAAATAGATCACGTCTTCAGTGCGCTCCTTAGGTACCATGGCCAGCAGCCGCTCGGCCGTGTCGCCGTGGGGGTCAACAAAAGCAAACCCATTGCCATTTAACATATCCTGCAAAGCTAAGTTTTCTAGAAAGGTCGATTTACCGGTGCCGGTCTGCCCTACCACATACATGTGCCGAGCCCGATCTTCGTGAGCCAGGCGGATTGGCTTTTTAGCACCGCGGAACAGGTTGTAACCCAGCAGCAAACCCTCCTCGGGAACGTTGCGCGGCCCATCCACCTGCTTAGAATCCTGCCTAGCTAGTTGCGAGGTCGGTACGCTACCTTGGTCTGGAAAATGGAACAGCGTAGCCAATTCCACCGAATTCAGGATATTCTTATTATGCCCCTGCGGGAAAAAGCGCATTATATAAGATGTGACTAGGCTTTCAATGTCTTTGGCCAGAGTAAACTTGAAGCCGTTCTTGCCCGGCGCATCATATAAAGAGAAGCTGGCTACAATATTATTAAGGATTGCCTGGGCCCGCTGACTAATGTTCGACGATGCCACCACCCTTATAGCTACTTCAAAGCCTGGGTAACGCGTTTTTTCGTCGATCGCATCTAGAGTGGATTGTTCTAGGTTAGACAGTTCTGGCTTTTTCGGCTCGCTGTCTTTGCTACCGTCTGGCGGCTTAACAAAAGCCGTTGCCAGGTCACGGGCTAAGCCGCCGGCGCTTAAACCTTTATTGCCTTTGCGTTTACGGTCAGCCAAGGCCGTGGCCGATTTGCGCCAACTGGGGTTGGCCGGCCGGATCAAAATCTGCACGCCGGCGCCGTCTTCTTTGCCCAGAGCCCACATGGCGTTCAACAGCGACTCCATAGCGTCGCGTTTCAGATCCTGGTAAGTAGCTATGGGGTACGCGTAATTTTCTTTAAGGTTAAGCTCGCCGCCGATAGCGCCACTGGCTTTACCAACTGGGCTAAAGATGTTGTGCTCCGATACTTCTTCTAAGCGAGCCGAAGGATAGGCGCTGTTTATGGCCTGCTTAACCACCTCTAACAGCGCCAACGGCACCGCCGCATAGAAGTAAACAAAGCCTTGGGTGCCGACAATTTCAAAAGCAAAATGGCGCTGGCCATACAGAGCCGTATTCTTAAAGTTCTTCTGGAAGGTGCTGGCAATAATATTGTAGATTAGCTGGGCTTTGCTAATAGTTTCATCTGTTACGTCGCGCGCGTCGCGCTGGCCGACTTCTGTATCTTCACTGGGCGGCGGTAAATGGATTAACAGCGGTACCATTTTTAAGCCGCGCTCATAGCTCTTTTGCTCGCGATAAACCCGCCGGATCTGCAAAAAGATTAGCGGTCCGGCTATCACAATCACCAAAAAGATGATGGCTAAAATAATAAGCAATACTGCCATTTGACTTACTGACTGACTTTTATGGTTCTATTGTAACGCTTTTTCATATAATCAGCCTTAAAAACAGTCAGTTCTTCAGACTGTTTATAAGGGTCATTGCGAGTGCGTTCGACGATTTGCTTGGCCTTGGTTACCCACTCCTTCTCAATCAGGTCGGCGTCATCGCTGGCTTGGGCCGGATTGCCCTGGCTGGCAGCTGAGCCATCACCTGGCTGGCCGGTCAGCGACATAGCGGTAGATACCGGTAATGGAATAGTCGGCAAGGCCGGTGGCGGGGCGGCACCAGCCTGGCTGCCGCCTTCGGGTGATGGAGCTTGCTCTTTCCCCTTTGGCTGTGTCTCGACCGAGGCAATTCTACCAGCGCGATTAGTCTCAGGAGCCTGTTCGGCTACCGGTGTAGGTAGCTGAAGTGACTCATTATTATTAGGGCTCATATAGTTATTATACCGCTTATCCACCCTTGATGGTAGGTCTAGCCACTGGGAACCATTCCCTCTATTCCATAAGCACTATACAAGTAGCCTAAGCCGGCCAATAGCAGCAACACCACCACATCACGCAGGCTCAACTCCCCAATTGATTGCAAGGCCACCAGCAAACCTACTGTACCTGTAAAATAAAGCGCAAGCCGGTTTGGCCGTTTGAACTTTAGCCCGTACAGCCGGACCAAGCTTAATAATCCATAAAAAAGCTGGTAAAACGTAGCTAGTAATAGCAAAAAGCCAATCATTAAGAGAAACGACGGTACGCTTCGAGAATTACTGGCACCAAAAATCAGCCCATCCAGAACTAAAATAATGATAAGTTGCCATGTGTGGCGGCGCGCCAAGACTCTAAATATTAGTTTCATAATTTAAGATTTTAGATAAATAGCGCCGGGGCGATAAATCCGCTGCATATAAATAGACTATTGGAGCGCTTACCGCAAACCCGGCTTTGACTGACCGCTCTAATGGCTTTTAGGGCCATGTAGAGCGTTATAAATTTTCGTAAGTCGCGCCTCCACGAAGGCTGCTTAATTTCACATTGTAGCTTTTTTGTTTTAGTGACTTACATGAGTAATACTAGCACGGCTGATCAAAAAAGTCAATCCGCCCATGCTTAAATGATTTACTCGGCTAAAAGTTATACACAGGTTTGTCATAGCACTAAGCATAATTAGTATTGACGGCTTTTTGGCTATTCTATAAGATACGTATAGCACTTGAACAAATTAAGTGCTCAAAAACAAAAAGCTATAAAGGTCGGGACGACGGTTTCTCGCAAGTCGTTGTCCCACCAAGAAAAGCTATAACCAAAACCTTAAATCTCAAAAGCCAAACAAAAACATTAAATTATTGTTAAAACACCTTGTCTTTCCCGGGACAAGGTGTTTTACTTTGCCCTACTAATAACTGACTGGGTTATATGGGCATTAAAGTACAAAGTATTATTTCTAAAGGCACTAAGGGCTCAATTGTCGACATTGAGTGTCACTTGTCTAACAACTTGCCAACGATTGTAATTGTCGGTTCAGCCAGCAAGGCCGTCGACGAAGCCCGTGAGCGTATCAGGGGTGCTTTTTCTAGTAGCCAGATAATGCTACCTCGCAAGCGCATCACTATTAATCTGGCGCCGGCCGATCTACCCAAGGCAGATAGTGGCTTTGATCTGGCCATAGCCGTGTCAATCTTAATGGCTGGCGGCCAGTTAGCTACTACGCTGGGCCGACGTCAAGCCTTTATTGGCGAGCTAGGCCTAGACGGCAGCACCAGAGCGGTGCGCGGTATCATAGGCAAAATCCTGCTTGGCCGTAGCAAGGGGCTTAACACCTTCTTCATTCCTATCGACAACCTCAAACAAGCCCAGCTAGTCCCCCAGGTAAATCTAATTCCAGTCAGCCACCTACGTCAACTCAATGATTATCTGACAATCAACCTGCCCATAAAATTTGTTTGGACGGGGCCGGGCAAGTATAAAGCCAGCCTCCCGCCGAACACCTCCCAAACTGTACATTTAAGCGAAATAGTTGGGCAAGACCAAGCCAAGCAGGCTTTAGAAATTGCTGCGGCCGGCGGTCATAATCTCTTCTTGCATGGGCCGCCCGGTACCGGCAAAAGCATACTGGCCAAGTCACTGGCCTCCATCTTACCGCCCCTTTCACTGGAAGAAATGTTGGAAGTCACCCACTTACACAGCTTGGCTGGGCATGATTACGAGCAACTTGTTACCGAGCGCCCGTTCCGCTCGCCGCACCATTCGGCCAGTCACGCGGCTATGGTGGGCGGAGGGTCAAGGCTCAGGCCAGGCGAAATCAGCCTGGCCCATCGCGGCGTTTTATTTCTAGATGAATTCCCGGAATTTGAGCGCGACACCCTTGAAGCGTTACGCCAACCCCTAGAAGACAAGCTAATTAACGTTGCTCGGGTTAATGAAACTGCAGATTTTCCCGCCAATTTTATTCTTGTAGCCACAGCTAATCCCTGCCCTTGCGGCTACAGAGGCAGTAAGGCCTGTAAGTGCCTCGAGTACCAGGTTGAGAAATACGAAAAACGCCTATCCGGCCCCTTACTGGATCGAATAGACCTCTTTTGCATGGTAGCCGGAGTGGAACACGAAAAACTGCTTACCCAAACAGCCGACCACACAGAAGACGAGGCCATTGCCAGACGCGTAGCCAGAGCCCGCCAACATCAACTACAGCGTTTTGGCACTGCTAGCAAGCTCAACGCCGATATGTCTAACGAAGACATCAAATGCGTGGCTTCTTTATCTAAGGCAGCCATTCGTTTGCTGAACGAGGCCGGCCACAATTTTAACCTATCGGCCCGAGCCTACATGCGGTTGGCTAAAGTAGCCAGAACCATCGCCGATCTGGCTGATTGCTCTAATATAACAGAGGTCCATATGTCCAACGCCATCCGCCATCGCCTCAACACCCTAACCCAACCCCCCAAATGAACCCAGTAGCAAATGTTCACTACCCTGCAAATCAACGTACGGACGACGTACGGCTTTTGTCCGGACAACTAAAATATTGATATGAAAACTATTAAAATAGACTTTAAGATTTCAAATGAGTTACTTAAGCAGCTCGACCAAGCAGCCAGGGCCAGTTTTTCTACGCGGAGTAACTTTATTAGGGAATGCATTGTGCTTAGGTTAAGGGGCCATGAGACCATTAAAAAGGAGCAGGATGAGTTTTTAGAGAGGTTGCGGCGAATTTCGGAACAAGATTGACCTCTGGAGGCGCATCTGTTAGTATGCATATACATTAAAATCATTAATTTTAAGTGGGAGTAGGTTATAGCCAAATACACCCGCCTGAATGAACAAATTCGGGCACCCCGACTGCGTGTTATCGATGAAGACGGCAAGCAGCTCGGAATTTTAAGCCGGCAGGAAGCGCTAAGCCTCGCCAGCGAGCGAGGTCTCGACCTAGTCGAAATCTCACCAGACGCCGATCCGCCAGTCTGCAAGATTGTTGACTGGGGTAAGTACAATTACCAGCGCACCAAGCAGCTGCAAAAGAACCGCAAAACCACCAAGTCTCTCGAGATGAAACAGATGCGTTTTGGCCTAAAGATCAGTCAGCATGACCTAGATATCAAAATGGACAAGGTTCGCAAATTTCTGGAGGCCGGCCACAAAGTTAAAGTTACACTCGTCTATCGTGGCCGCGAACAGGCCCACCGGGAAATTGGCTTCAATATCGCCCAGCGCGTGATCGAGAGCTTCGGTGATACAATAGTAGTAGACCAGCCGCCACAATTAGCCGGCCGACAACTCAATTTCGTCATCCGTCATAGCGGCAAGAAAGGATTAATCAATGCCCAAACTGAAAACTCATAGCGGTACCAAAGACCGCGTCCGCATTAGCAAGAACGGCAAAGTCCGTGTGGGCAGCGCTAATTTGAACCACTTTTTAGGCAAGAAGAGCGGCAGCCGCAAGCGCGCCCTCAGAGGGTTACACACCCGCAATGGCCGCATGGCCCGTAACATTAAGAAGAACCTAGGAGTCTAAATGCGAGTTAAACGAGGCGTGACCGCCCATAAGCGGCACCAAAAAATTCGAAAAGCCACTAAGGGCATGAGCCATCCCAACCGGGTGAGCGTGCGCCGTGGCCGCCAAACTATCACCAAATCACTACAATACGCTACCCGCGACCGCAAAAACCGCAAGCGCTCATTCCGTCAGTTATGGAACGCCCGCATCAATGCAGGAGCCCGTATCAACGGTACTACTTACAGCAAGTTGATCAGCGGCCTCAAGCAGGCCGGTGTCACCCTAGACCGCAAAGTCCTAGCCGAACTGGCCGTTAACGAGCCGGCCGCCTTCACGGCCGTAGTCAAATCCGCCAAAAAATAGCCATAAATTAAGCAGAGAACAGCTTTTCTAATTCAGCTAGCTCCGGAGCAACTTTATCAAGTAGCGTCCTGCCAGGAATACCGAGTCGGACTGTGTATTGTCTCGTATCAATCACTCCCCGAATTCGAGTTATTAGCATCTTTTTGTTTAAGGAATCCAGTGTTTGAGACACTACCATCTTATTCATGCCTGTATGTTTAACTATAAATTGCTGATTAGGCGCATGTTGTCGTTTTGCCGATGCCACTGCCTGTAAAACTTTAAATTGATTACGAGTAATGCCATATTTTTTTAGAATTACTCTTTGCTGTCTTTGCCAATCTTCGAAAATTGCTTCAATCGGTGTCCTCATAGCTCTACTCCTGGAGCGCTGTCGAGATAGTAAGTACTACTTACTATCTCGACAGCGCTTTAAAGGTTGGTGTAGCATTTCCTCAAAATCGTAAAAATAGGGGCCAGATTATCTGTAAGCCGGGTTCTGTCGAGACTGATCATCTATCTAGGCTTGCTGTTGCCAACAAGCTCGAGCGGTTTTTGTGATGAATCCTTAGCGGGATACTTCAGGCTTTAGGCCTAAAGGGTCCATCTCCTTGCAGCAGGCAGGGTTTACCTCTCGAGTGCGTCACCGCACCCGACTGCGGGCTCTTACCCCGCTCGTTTCACCCTTCCCCAGCACCTTTCCAGGCACTAATTACTACATTGTAAATCATGCCAAGAAAGGTGCTGGGTGGTTTCGTTTCTGTGGCACTTTCCCTAGGGTCGCCCCCGGTCGCCGTTAGCGACTGCCATTCCCTTTGCTGCCCGGACTTTCCTCGTGCAAAGCACGCGATCAGCCGATAATCTGGCCAAGCAGCATTATATCACCCCTGTTGTTGTCTGTCTAGATGGTCGTCCAGGGCACGGTTGACAGCGGCATCAGCCAGCTTGTTGAATTCGCGCGGTACATGATCATAAATAATCTTATCGAAACCCTTAGCTAATTGCTTAATAGCGTCGTGGATTGGCCACAAATCGCGGTTTTTAACCTTGTAAATGCCTTTCATCTGATTAACCACTAGCAGGCTGTCCATATAGACCTGCACCTCACGGGCGCCCAGCTTGTGGCACTCCTCCAAAGCCAATTTAAGGGCCGTATACTCGGCCTGATTGTTGGTGGTCACGCCCAGGTAAACGCCTTTGTCGACCAGCAGATTATCTTCCATATCGAGGACCACAAAGCCACTGGCGCTGGGTCCGGGGTTACCACGCGAGCCGCCATCGGTAAAAATCTTGACCTGTTCGTGCCGCGGCACGGCGTCGGGCAGAGCCTTAGGCTGATGCCCAGCGTAAACTTCATCAATCAGTTTGGCCATTTCGTGATCTTTATTTGTTACGCTCTTGCCGCCTTCGTGCGTGATCAGCCAGATCTGGACCACGCTCCACTCGTTTTCCCAACGCGGATGGTGCTGGTACTCCTCCGCCAGCTCGGCCACGCGGCTCATAAAAGCCCAGGCTTGCTTGAAGTTCTCAAAATTGAACTGTTTATATAACCCGTGTTTGGTTTCCTGCCACATGCCTTCTATCTTAGCACGGCCCTAGGAGGAGCGACTAAGAAACGCAACCGTCGGCTTTGCCGTTAATGAACACTGTTCGGCCACCGCTAAGATTGGGCACCGGCAGAGGAGTTATGCTTCCACTAGCCCCATACTGGGCCAGCGCAGTGTTAGCATCCGCTGTTAATCTAGTAAATCTTTGATCGCTCAGCGGTAAAAATTGTCCAATGGGTTTTTTAATTTCGTTGTTAAGGCAAAATTGGATGTCTTGGTTGGTGTCCAAGTTTGAGTATTCCGCTTCAATATCCCAGCCACTAAGCTTGGGATCTTGGTGAATTGAGAAACTAAGGCCGGTGTAAGGTTTATTCGTGCCGGTCTGGAGATCAAACCTGTAAAGAGTCGTGAGATCTGGCGTACCGGTTGAGCCGCCGCTTTTGGCCCTGAAAGAAACAAAGTTATCTTGGCTACTATTCCTTTGGCGGCTAGCAGGCAAATCGGCCGAAAATTCACGTCTGTTAATTTGCCGTTCAGTCTTAACTTCCTGGGGCGTAAGCTTAGAACACTGCAAGGGTTGCCCAGGACTTTGTTCGCATGCCACTGGAAAACTGAAATATCCACGCTTGGCAATGCCTAATCTAACCAATGCCATGGTATAGCGGGCCAGTCCCTGGGCTTGGCCCATCATCTGTTGATCACTAGGTCTTGGCTCTACCAAACGAGGCGTAGGAGGAGCCGGCGCATTATGAGTTATCTTTTGCGTTCTGCCCCCGCAGCTAGCCGCCAAGGCTGACATACCGGCAATCGCGGCTACTCTCATGGTGTTACGAACGACTGAACTCGCTTCGGGCCTGGGCATAAACTAAACACCTCTTAATTTTATATACTATGCAGCTATTTAATTTACCTGCCAAACCAGTAGGCGAAATTCAGCTGAATTATCAGGCCATATGGTGCTGTCGCGGCTGGCTAAGCGTAAATAGGCGAGCCAAGCCCCAGGCAATCACGGCGTAAACGGCCATGGCCACTAGAGTGTAGCTTTCGAAGCGGGACACGCCGTAATGCAAGTTGTAGCCAAATAGGCTGAAGAACGGCGCCACGAAAGGATGACTAGTAGTGTAAATAAAGTTGGCGAAGCCATTCGCCGGATTAGCGCCCAACAGCGCCAGCACGAAGCGAAAAGCCAGTAGCACCAACAGCACTCCGGCAATGTACCAAACAACCCGAGCCGCCACCGTCATACCAGCAGGCTCCACCTCTGTTATTTCCCGAGTTCTGGTTGTATTTGCCGGCCGGTCAACCGCCGGATCTTCTACTTGCCTAGTTGTCTCGATACGATCTGCCATAGCGCCCTCCTTCTGGATTAGATGACGTATAACAGAATACTGTAACCCGCGAAGGCTCTCTGTAACAATTCAAACATCTGGTCGGTTGGGAGCGATTAACATTAGATTAACATTGAACGGCAACGATCATGCTGTCTTTTTAGCCTGGTTTCTCTGTTCAAGATTTAAGGCAATTATCAGTGCCGATAATGCAACGTGTTCATCTGCTAAATGGCCTATCTTTTGACCATTCTCACCCCTTATAGTGACTACTCGTTCGCCACTATTCGGTAAATAACTTGCTGTTTGATAGGTTAGTGCACTGTTTTCAGCAAGAGCTACCAGAAAGTTAACATTATTATCCAGCAATCTCTCCACTGCCTGCACTGTGGCCTCTGGTTTTGTTAGGCCCTTCATATAGGTTGGCTTCATGCCTTTTATCATGCGGGCGTTCATTCCAACAATTTCTGACCCATGAGCGTCAACAGCTTTACGCATTGCCGTCTCTTCAATTTTTGGATTATGCTGCGACACGGTCTCGTCAGATGGTTCGCCTACTATTGAGGTAAATCGCTTACCTAAGTCAGGTAGGTTCTTAGGCCCCAGGATAAGCTCTTGCGCTGAAACTGTGGGAACATCAAAGTCATGCAGGACTTCTTTGCTGGCGGCGGCACCAATGGCGTTACTGGCACCTAGTGAGGCTCCGCTAAACCTTACTGTATCAATTTGGGTTTCACTATCAGGTCCGTGGAGGCGGTCTTGGGCTTCGGCAAGGGCTTCTTTGGCTAGTCGTCCGGCAGGCGAGAAGTCGCCACTTCTTAACTGGCCTCTCTCTCTGTAGCTATAGGCATGCGAGGGTACTGAGCCGTAAATGGTAAGTACAGGAACATTCTTACCTAAGGCTCCTAAAAGCTCAAAAATGGCAGCAGACTTGGCGGTCTGGTTCCAGCTATTAGGCGCAAACCTTTCCTTGCTAATGATACCCCCTGGGGTGTCGGCAGCTATGTATTCGCTTAGTTTATTGGCACTACTCTTGGGGTCTCTATCTGCAAATGGAGCAAATATAACTAAGGCTTGGTCAGGTTTGCTGTTGGAACCATATAAAAGTGAGCAAACCACGTTAGAGCCTTCACTTGAGCGGAACTTAAACATAGAGGCCTCGAGGTCTTGTAGATACTTCTCTGGGTCGTCTAAAAAGGCTTTGTCGGCCTCGGCAAATGCTTGACCTATATCAGGTAGTGTTGCCTCAATCGCAGGAGTTAAACGTACGGCTTTAGTTTCCGTGTCAGTGATAATTACTTGTGGGAATTCAGCTATACTCATTACAGTTATAATAGTATAGTCTGTATCTTTTGTCAAATCGTGGTCGGGGTGACAGGACTTGAACCTGCGACCTCACGGCCCCCAGCCGTACGCGCTACCAACTGCGCCACACCCCGATGCTCTCGGTGAAACTTATTGTAGCATTGCAACTTAAAAAGTCGGGTGCCGAGTTTGATCACCTGAGGTATTCCCAGGTGGGTGCCCTCACGGGGCGGCCGCAGCCGACCCAAATCTTGAGCTCCCTAATGATTAGTATCAGATAATCATTCACTCGGCTGTGGGCCTAAAGCCCTACCCGACCTGCTCCTATTATACCTCGTCTAGCTCAAAAGAAACGAGATCAAGCTGTTTTCAATGCTTATAATCGGCCCGGAGATAAATTGGAAAATCACAAATATAAAAACCAGGATGGCTAGAAAGCCCATCGATTCAATTCGCATCATCAGTTCCTGGAGCGGTTCGGGTGCAAAGGCATAGAGTAACCGCGAGCCGTCCAGCGGCGGGAATGGAATCATATTAAAGACGAAGAAACCGACATTTACCTCTGTAAAAAGGATTAAAACGTGGTAAAAAAAGCTATTTAGGTCAGCGCCGGCCAAATGGAAGATTCCAGCCGCTAACCCGGCTAAGGCCAGGTTGGTTAGGGGGCCGGCCAGGCCGACTATGGCCGTGCCGAATTCGTCATACTTTACCCTATCTGGATTGAATGGCACCGGTTTGGCCGCGAAAAACGGTATGCCGGTGGTTACTATCATAATAATTGGCAAGATGATGGTTGTAACCAGATCAATGTGCTTGAGCGGATTTAGGGTTAGCCGGCCCGCCTCCTCGGCTGTCGGATCGCCCAGCCAATGGGCTGCAAAACCGTGCATCGCCTCATGCAGTGATAATGAAAAGATCAGAGACACCAAGACTATCAGTAAATCGCCACCAGATAGATTGCCAAGCATTCCCCTATTGTACCAGTTAGTCTATCGGTTGACGGTGGCCATGACTGCCGGGTATCAAGCCACAGCAGGCGCACAGCCCGTGCTTGACCCATAAGGTGTTTTGGGCTACAATAACACCTTATGCAGAAATGTGATCTCACCGGTAAAGGCAAGCAATACGGCAGCAATGTCAGTTTTTCGCAGCGCCACACTAAAAAGGTATGGAAGCCTAACTTACAGACCAAAACCGTGATAGTCGACGGCAAAAAAGTCACCATGAAGCTTAGTACCCAGGCCATACGAACTCTCAAGAAAAAGGGCTTGCTGAACCCCGTTGAAACCAAAAATTAGGATTTTTCTAAGATAATCAGCTGGGTAACGTCGGTTAGCTCTGCTGGCTTGAGGCGCAGTTTGGCGATAGTTTCTTTCGGTTCCATCGACATTTCTTTAAGAGCGTTGACCAGATCTTGTTGGGGCACCGGAAAACTCAAGGATTTGTCGTTATAGTGAGTTGGAATGACTATTTTCGGCTCAATCTCTTTAATTAATTTAAGTGCGCCCACCGGATCTACGGTGTAGCCGTTGCCGCCAACCGGCACCAGCATGATATCAACCAAGCCAATAGCCTCGAGCTGCTTTTCGCTAAGTTCCGGGTAAATGTGCCCGGTAATAAGCACATTCTGTTCGCCGGCAATTAGCTTGTACATAGTAGCGTTGGTAGTGTTTTCTTCGTCTAGATGAGCCCGTGCCGGAATGCCAATAACAGAGATGTCAGACACCTCGTACTCGCCCGGGCCATCAAACACCAAACGGGCGTTAACCGTTCCATGAGTGTTAGTAAACAGAGCCACGTCATCGGCTTTAGTAACGCTTTTAGCGCCCAGATCGATCAAATTATCATCTACGACTATGCGAGCACCCTTGTAACTTAAGCCAATGCAATTGGCGCCATAGAATTGCAGATCCATGCTACTCCTCTTCCTCGGCTGGTAATTCTGGTTCAACCAACAGATTATACATATCGACTAGCACCTGTTTCTTAGCATTCATAATGCTAACGGCAAAGCGGTCGTGAATTTGTTGCCGGTAGCGAAAGTCGGACGGGCTCATTACGGTGTAGCGGATACTCTTGCTTTCGCGGGCTTCTAGATCATCAACATACTTTTGCAGAGCGTTCGGGTTAACATCACCCACTACCAAGAAGTCTATACCAGTAGCTTCGTCGCGCGTAAATTGGCCGGTTAAAACCGCCAGCTCTACATGGCCAACCGATTTTAGATCGGCGTCAACTATGCCATCGCCGTCTTCATCAACCGACGTGGTTTTTTTGCCAAGATTCTTCTTAATACCACCGCCGAAAATTTGCTGGAGCGGTTCGTAATATTCATACTTTTGATTGACTTCGTAATAAAGCTTATTGTTGGTATTGTCTGACGTAATAATGCCGATGCTAAGTAGGTTACTGAGCTCACGCCGCACCGAATTTATCTGCTCATCAATCTTACGCGTAATCTCCCGCACGAAGAAAGATCTGTTAGGATTACTATAAAACATCTGCAAAAGCTTAACACGCGTTTTTGACCCAAAGAGTTGCTCAATCATTGACCCAGTGTAACAAGCTTTGGTTCAGTTGTGAACACTAGTTATAATTTTTTGTTGTTACTAGCTCAACAACCTTCGACCATTTAACAGGGGTAGAAACCCATTGAATACTTTTGTTTCGTTTAAACCAGGTGCGCTGGCGCTTAGCTAAATCGAGTGTGGCTTTTATAATTTTTTGATGGGCTTCCTCTATGGTTTCCTGCCCTTCTAGGTGGCCACGCCACTGAGCATAGCCGACGCCTTTGAGGGCTTCGCAGTCCCAGCCATAGCGCTCAACCAGCTGGCGAACTTCATCTTCCAAGCCGGCCGCCAACATGGCATCTACCCGCCGCTCAATTCGCTGCCTAAGCTCTTCGCGATCCAACCTCAAGCCCAAAATCAAAGTATTAGGCCGCAGCTTCTGCCTGGTCGGCCAGGCGCCATTGGTTTCAATTAAACGGATTAGCCGTCGCTTATTACGCACATCCACGTCGCCGGGATCAAGCTCCAGCTTATCAATTGTCTGCAGCAGTTCCGAAATACTCATGGAGTTTAACTTTTCGCGCTCGTCACGGTCTCCGGCCGGTAAAAAACTGTAATCATACAGCACGGCATCAACGTACAAACCGGTGCCGCCGACCATAACAGGCAACTTACCTCTTTTAGAAATGTCCTCAATTGCCCGATTGGCCAGATCTTTGAAGACCGCTGCCGTAAAATCCTCGTCCGGTCTGACTATATCTAAAAGATGATGTGGTACCATAGTCCGCTCCTCGGTCGTTGGCTTAGCCGTACCGATGTTGGCCTCACGCCGAACCGTCCAAGAATCGGCGCAGATAATCTCGCCATTAAACTGCTTAGCCAGCCGGAGCGCCATCTCCGTCTTGCCCGAAGCCGTCTCACCCACAATACAGACTAATTTTGGGTAGTCGGCCGCCATAAAAGAGTTCCTATATCATCTACTTTGTAGTCGTTGGAGACTGGTATGCCTTCGGCTTCCAGGACTTGCTTGTGGCCGGCCCGGCCGCCCGGGTAACCACTGGCCAAGCCGCCCTGCTTATTGACCACCCGCTGCCACGGCAAGTCCGGATCGCCAAAGTGAGCGATGCCGCCGACGATCCGCGCCGCCCTGGCGTTACCGCAGAGGGCGGCGATCTGACCGTAGGTCATTAGCCTGCCTCGCGGAATCTGAGCTACTAAGGCTTCCACCCGCTGCCGAAAATCAGCCTCGGGCTTCATTACAGCGAAGTTTTAAGCACGCGCGACTTGTTCTCGTTAGCCACCGTCTTGAGGAATTGCTCTATGCCAAGCGTCAACGACACCTCCATCACCTGCATATCAGATCTGATGCGCGGCACCACTTCCCCGCTGGCAATTTCTTTCTCACCGATCACGATAGTGTAGGGTACCTTGGCCACTTCGGCCGCCCGAATCTTCTTACCGACTGACTCGTTGGAATTGTCGACCATTAGGCGCAGACCTAGCTCTTTGGCCTGCAGGCGCACTTTTTCAGCAAAATCCAGCGTAGTCGGCTCTTGATTAACCGTAATTAGACGGATTTGCTCCGGTGCTAACCACACCGGGAACCGCCCGGCCGTATGCTCAATATAAACCGCTAAAAACCGTTCCACCGACCCCAGCAGTGCTTTATGAACCATGACCGGCTGCTTTTCCGAACCTTCGGCATCGGTGTAAGTCAAACCAAAGCGAGCCGGTTGAACAAAGTCTAGCTGCTCGGTGGCGCACTGCCATTCGCGCCCCAAGGCATCGGTTACCATAATATCGATCTTTGGCCCATAAAAAGCCGCTTCGCCCTCTTCTATGAAATAGTCCACCTCCAACTTTTTGGCCACTCCTTCAATGGTAGCCTGGGCAGCCTCCCAATCTTTCGGATCACCAAGGTACCCTTCCGAATCATCGCGGAAAGACAGCCGTGCCCTAAACTTCATATCAAACACTGAGTACATGTCCCTAATCATGGCCATAATAGTGGTAAACTCGGCCTCAATCTGGTCGAGACTGCAAAAAACATGGGCGTCATCTATTGAAATTGAGCGCACTCGAGACAGGCCATTCAATTCGCCCTTCTTTTCATCGCGGTACTGCACTGTCGATTCCATGTAACGGACTGGAAGCTCACGGTAACTGCGTGGCCTAGAGGCATAAATCTGGATATGGTGCGGGCAATTCATCGGTTTCAGCACAAACTGGTCACTGGTTTCTTGGCTTTTGACCAGGAACAGCTCATCACCAAATTTGTCCCAGTGCCCTGACTTTTCATACAGTTCCTGCTTAGTTATATGGGGAATAAACACTTTTTCATAACCGGCAGTGCGCTGAAGCTCTTCGGAAAAGCCCAGCAGGGCATCACGGATAACGGTGCCACGCGGCGTGAAGAGCGGCAAGCCCGCGCCTACTAGATCAGAGAAGACAAACAGGTCAAGTTCCTGGCCCAGTTTGCGGTGATCGCGTTTCTTAGCCTCTTCCAGCATTTGCAAGTAGCTAGCCAGCTCGGCTTCGCTGTTAAAAGCTACTCCGTATAGGCGCTGCATTTGAGGATTTTTTTCGTTGCCGCGCCAGTAAGCCCCGGCCACACGCATCAATTTAAACGGCCCTACCTGGCCGGTCGAGGCCACATGCGGGCCCCGGCAGAGGTCGGTAAAGTCGCCATTAGTATAGAACGACACTTCTGTTACCCCTGCTTCACCGTCGGCGATCGTGCCTAACTCTTTGGGGTCCAGATCCTTAAAATTGGTGGTGCCGGAACGCTTCAGATCGTTTAATAACTCTTCTTTATATGGCTGATTAGACTGTTGAGCCCAGGCAATGGCTTCATCGATTGACTTCATCGTTTGCTGGAATGGCTGGTCAGCCGCGATGATTTTATGCATTTCGGCCTCAATTTTGTCGAAATCCTCTTCTGAGATCTTGGTGTCGCCCAGGTCAATGTCGTAGTAAAAGCCGTTGGCTACCGCCGGACCGACGCCAAATTGGGCCCCCGGCCAGAGGTGTTGCACGGCATTAGCCATAATATGCGCCAGCGAGTGGCGCATTACCTGAAGTTGGTCGCTTTGCTCTGTCATAATGACTCCTTGTAATAAGATAGCACTCCAAGCGGTAAAACAAAAAGGGTTGAATGGTCTCGCAAGCCAGTCAACCCTTCATTCACCAGTTCTGGCGAGATAAAACTCTCTCGTCAAAACTTCACCCGTAGCGACTATCATAACAAGGTTAGTACTATAAGGCTAGCCTATTTATGCTGTAATCTTCACATTTTCACATGGGGAAAACTTTTTGTAACTAACGTCACATTTGGCGTTAGATTTGCATCTGGGCCTTTCCTGCTCTTGTTGTGACGGGAACTTGCGCCAGACCGTGTATTACTGTAAGTTTATATCTGTAATTAGGGGCGATTAGCTCATTTGGCTAGAGCGCCGCATTGACGTTGCGGAGGTGAGAGGTTCGAATCCTCTATCGCCCACCACATGAGTTTAATTTTCTGGCCCCTGTTTTAAGCATTAGCGTGTAGGGTATAATTATTGACTAATATAGGATTCTCGCCTATACTCTTACGGTTAAGCAAGGAAGTTTTGGTATTCGTAAAGAGAGTCCTTTAGACGCTTTTAAGTTATTCTACGAAGAGTTGATCTCCTCCAAACCGAATAATAAGAACCGCGTCCGCCGGCCCCGTGCCACAGTAGCAAAGTAACCGGCGTTTACACCAGAGGGTTTGCCCCGCTCATTTCCCAGGGAAAGCAGCGGGGCTTTATTTTTCCACTGAATTCGGCGTAGTTTTCCACTAGCATTTTTAATAGCGTTATGACAATATGTTGTCATGGTTTGTGTGCATTGTGGTGCGAAAACGCACGTTATCAACTCCCGGTTACAGACACGTGGTAACCAAGTTTGGCGCCGCCGGGAATGCCTAAGCTGTAGAGCGGTCTTTACTACCGAAGAGGCAGCTCTGTACGAAGCAGCCTGGCTAGTTCAGGGCCCAGACGACGCTCTAGAGCCCTTTTGGCGTGACAAGCTAATGATTAGCCTATACAACAGCCTCGGGCACCGCCAAACAGCCTTAAAAGACGCCGCTGCCCTAACAGATACGGTCATTAAAAAGCTAATCCTTCAAGTAGAGAGCGGCAAGCTCTGGTCGGGTACCATCGCCCAAGTAGCTCAGGTGGCGCTTAACCGCTTCGATAAAGCCGCCAGCGTATATTATCAGGCGCGCCACCAGGCTTAGCGGCGAAGCAGCCGCCTTAAAAGGCTGCGTTTGCGGCGTTGGCTGGGGTCGGCTTCCGTCACCACCTTACGACCGCTTTCCATGATTGTCGCTTTCTCGGTTACATCAAACTTAGACAGGTACCATTTAAACATCAAGCGAGTTTGCGAGTTGAAGGCGGCTGTGCAAGCAAAAGCTATACTTGTCACCGGTAACAATACCCACTGCAGCAGCATAAAGATGGAGCGATGGCGTTTGTAGCGCTCCGGCCGCGGCGGTAAAGTAACTAAACAGATATAAATCGTGATAATCAAGGCAAACATGCCGGCCAGCCGCAGGGTACTGACCTCTAGAGGTATCTCATTAGCCGCCAAGTTCTGCGGGTGGAACAGCCCTGGCACGAAACCGATGTACCAGACCATAATTGCGCTGGTGGCCCAATCTACGTGCCCCCATAAGGTGCGCAATAGCTTGGCTAAAACGTCAGCTTTCTGGATGTGATTCTTGTGCCAAAAGCCCTTATCGGCAATGTAAGCCACGTCTGAAGCTCCATACGTCCAGCGGCGCAACTGGTAAAATTGAGCGCGGATCGTTTTTCTGTAGCCTTCGGCCAGCACCGCATCCTGATAAATCGGAATGCTAAACGGGTAAACCCGGTAATCCCCGTCGAAGTGAAAATAAGACCGCCAGAACTGATGGCCGTCCTCCACCACGGTGCGGGTACTCCAAAAATCCATCTCAATTAAAGACTTTAGCGGCTGGGCATGGGCCGAGAAGTTGCGGCTAAGGTGTTGGCGTTGCGTACCGACAATGTAAAACAAGTTATTACCGGTGGCTATGATGCGCATTAGGTTGGGAGCATCCCAGATATTATTGGTGAACATAGCCAGCGGCTGGTACGAAGCCTTAAGCGGATCGGGTACCACGCAGTATAAGTAGCTGAGGGCGGCAAAATAGCGGGTGTCGGGCCGGTTGTCGGCGTCTAGAGTGGTCACTAACACCTTGGCTGGATCAATGCCCTCATGCTTAACATAGGCCGCCAGTTTACGGCCGGCATAGGTAATATTGCCGCCCTTACCGATGATTTCGCCCGGCAAGTCGGCCGGATGCTTAACGGCTATAGCGTGCCGAAACTTGTCACCATACAGCTCAATTAACTCTTTAACGCGGGCTTCAGCCGGCTGGCCGGCCCGTCCTTCATAGGCCATAACCAGAATTATTTTCTTGGGGTCATAATCGGCTCCCAGCACAGCCTGGATGGTCGGTTCCAGCACTTCCCGGCTCTCATTCACGCTGGCGATGATCACCGCGTGCAGCAGATCTTTGGGCCTCAAGTCTAGCTGGCGCGTACCCAACAATCTAAGGTTCTTTATATGCCATTTCGGCCGGGTGGCTTGGTCGGTGGCTTTCCCAGCATCTATATCAGCCACTAAGGCAGTCCAATCCAGCCGCATGTGCTGCTTCATCATCTGGTAGCCGGCTATTCCTCTAATGGAATAAGCTGTACCCCGTACTAAAAAGATCAACAGATAGACTAGAATAAAAAACACGGCTACGGTAGTGTTGATAAAGCTTAAAATCAAAGGCAGGAATAGCAATAGCCAGCTTAAGGCGCCAGGCAGGATTTCAAAAAAGCGGTAATGACCATGCCGGTCTTTCTCGAACGGAATTTCCAAGTCCGTCATAAGTCTTAGCGCAAAGCCAGCAATGCGTTGCTTACAATTACGGTTAAAGTCAACAAGAGAATGCCTAGCCCCAGAATGGCGATAGCCAATTGGCGGTGGACTTTATAGGTGCGCAAGCTCAACATTACATGAATCGCCAGCACCAGCAGCGCGAAAACCACCAGCCCCAGTATGTCTACCACGCTGCCCGGCTTGAAGGCGCTAATACCTAGGCTGGAGCGGTACTGTACGATGTAACCGGTGCCATGGCTGGTACTCAAACGCAGCAAAATAAATATGCTGCCGGCCGCCGCCAAAAAGGCGTTGATGCTAAGTAGCAAGAGCACTAAATGATCGTGAAAATACTTCTTGGGAGTAGGCATAACTTAGCCATAATTGTACCACTCTCAAGACCATGTTTAATTATTTA
>DATBED010000003.1:0-2905 GCA_036276195.1 Saccharimonadales bacterium (SeqCode)
TATTTTGACAGATTAGCTACTTTTGGCTGTATTTATTTTTATAGTACCAAAAGAATTATATCACTTTTAGGCTGCAATCGCTTGGGTCAATCTTACCAAAAGGTAGAGTCCGAACACGCCGCTGGTTATAAAGAAGCTAACTGGGTATGGCTGATAATAAGATATGAAGAGGCCGACCCAGGTTGCCAGCAGGGCCACGCCAACGGCTAGGATCATGCCTTGAGCTGGTCGGCGGGCCAAGCGCTCGCCTATGGCGGCTGGGGTAACCATCAGGGCAAAAATCAGCAATACGCCCACGACCTGTACGGCTATTGAGGTGGCTAGGGCAATCAGCAGCATAAACATAACGTTCATACCTAAGATTGAAAGGCCTTTGGCCTCGGCGACATCTTGGTCCAGCGTAGTGAACAACAGCCGCCGGTAAAGGAAAGCCATAGCTAAGAGCGTTAGGCCACCGGCTATAGCGGTTACTATCACATCCGAATGGCTAATGCCTAGAATCTCCCCAAAAAGTAAGGAATAGGCCTCGGTAGCGTAGCCTTTATACAAACTGATGAATAGCACACCCAGGCCCAGCATAAAGGCCAGAACAGTGCCGATTTGCACATCTTGTTGACTGGGCCGTCGCCCAAGCAGCGCCATTGCTACACCTCCACCAGAGGTAAATGCCAGTAGTCCGACTAGAGGGTTGAGGCCGATTAAAACGGCTCCGGCGGCTCCGGCAAAACCAACGTGCGACAGAGCGTGAGCGGCAAAGGAAGATCGCCGTAGCACCACAAAATAGCCAACCACGCCGGCTACAATCGCTACGATAGTGCCGGCCTCGAAAGCATGCTGCATGAAACTGTAGTGCCACATAGCTTGTAAATCGCTCCATAGGTTAAGGCTAAACCCTAAGCTGCTCGCAAAATTAAACATGATGAGCCGCCTCCTCGGTACCGAGCACCGCCAGACGACCTCGTGAATCACGCAAAACCTCTACCGGCGCGCCGTAAAGTTCAGACAAGGCCTTACTAGTAATGATCTCATCGGGCTTACCGGTGGCAATCTGGCCATTCACGGCGTAAATCAAACGATCGACCACCGGCAGCAAGGAATTGATATCATGGGCAATTAGCAAGACAGCCACTTTTTGCGATTTGGCAATTTGCGAGATTAAATTAATCAGCTCCGTTTGGCGCCTAATATCCAGATTGGCCAATGGCTCATCCAGCAGCAGCATTCGGGGCCGGCTGACCAGGGCCTGGGCTAAAAACACTCGTTGCATTTCACCGCCCGACAGCTGGCCGAGAGGCTTATGGGCCAGTGATAAGGCATCAACATCCTGCAATGACTTTAGGGCCTGATCACGCTCTTGCTTCGCCGTGCTAGGCAAGGCGAATCCCCAACGCAGGCCACTGACTCCTAGGCGGACAAATTCCAAGGCTTCCAGGCGTAATTCGTCATCTACTGGGCGCCTTTGGGGTACGTAACCGATGCGGGGGTTACCGCGGCGTGGCAATTCACCGAAGACTTTTAGACTGCCGCGCGCCGGCCGGGCCAGCCCTAACAATAGGCGAAACAGCGTAGTTTTACCGCTGCCGTTCGGCCCCAGTACCCCGACAAATTCGCCTGGCTCGACGCTGAAATTAGCATCTTGCCAAATAACTTTGTGGCCGTAACCCGCTACCAATTTGGAGGCTTGAATTATCGGGCTCGGGGCGCTACTCATTCAGCTTATTCTACTGCGAGTTACTGGCGCTTTTCAAGGCAGTTTCCAGATTAGTTAGCTCCTGGCTCATCCAGTCTTGAAAACGCGCATTGGGTGGTTGGATGGTTTCGCTGATGCCGACTATAGGAATATTATTGCTGGCGGCTAATTTTTTAATGCTTTCGGTCAAAGGTGTAACCGTTTGGGTGTTGTAGACCAGCACTTTAGGCTGCCTGCTTTCCAGCTGCTGCTGGAATGTCACCACACTATTAGCCGGCGGGTCGTT
Organism: Saccharimonadales bacterium (SeqCode); assembly: GCA_036276195.1. Lineage (GTDB taxonomy): Bacteria > Patescibacteriota > Saccharimonadia > Saccharimonadales > UBA4665 > DATBED01. The sequence goes on from DATBED010000003.1 coordinate 1,977, forward strand.
GCCCTCGGCCACAGCCTGAATGAAAGTCGGCGGCGAGATCAGGTTCAGCCCAGACGCCTGCGCCAAATAAGCGAAAATGTCTTCGGTAGCGGCTACCCGTGTACCCGCGAATTGCTGTTTAATCGATGAGATTTGCCCTTGGTACCCCGCCAAAGACGTTTCTAAGTTGGTTAGCTGATGCTCATAGTATGTCTTGTTACCCGGATCAATTGTAGCCAGATCGGATTCCATTTGTTTAACCACCTGGTTGACATAGACCGGGTTGTACCAAAAATGAGGGTTGTCGCCTTCTTTTTTGCTCAGTAAAGTAGCGACTTTAAGTACCTTGCGGTTAGGCTCAGAACCGGCGCTCAATAACTTATCGCCCCAGCTGTCGTAACCGGCGCCGTTAAGTATCACGTAGTTGGCCGTAGCAAATTGGCGAGCAGTGGTAGTATTACTTTCGTATTCATGCGGGTCGGCGTTAGGGTCTGACACGATGCTGGTGACATGCACATGGCTACCGCCCAATTGCGACACCAGACTACCCCAAAAATTTTCACCAGCTACTATCTGAAGCTGGCCGTTCGACGAACTCGTGCTCGGCTTACCTAGTAATAAGCCAACTGCACCTATCACTAAAAGCACGATTACAATAATTGCGGCGCTAACTTTACGTGACATATAATCTACTCCTTTATCTGGCAGTAGCTTACGTCGCTTTAATAATTATTGCAAACTTGTCGCAATTTGTCTTAAATTTGCAGCATGACCAGGTTTGACCAGCTCCAATAAAAAACCTAGGACCCGGAGCTTACGCGCCGGGTCCGTTGGAAGCCTCACACTTCCAAGTTTTAGCTTAAGCTGGGTTTTGGCAAAAATCAATGTGACATTGCTCACTTTCTGGCGCGCAAAGCTTGGTCTGAGGCGACAAAAGAAGCCGCAATTAT
>DATBED010000004.1:0-4147 GCA_036276195.1 Saccharimonadales bacterium (SeqCode)
AGGCGCCGAGAACCCGATTGGCCGCACTGCCGGCGTCAGTCTAATTATTAGCCGTTTCCGTAGCCCGTTCAGCGACCGCAGCTACATTGGCACTCTCGGCCCGACCCGTCAAAGCTATCGCGACGTTATGACCCTGGTCAAGCGCGCCGGCCAAGAACTCGAAGAGGTGCTATATGTCTGAGCAAGGAGGCGAAGGAATAACAGTTCCTATAGATGAGCGCATTTTTGGTGAAATGGTTGTAGCGCTTCGAGACCATATCAATGACGAAACGGGTGCGGTTAATTTGGAGGCCGCCGATCCGGCCGTATGCAACGTATATGACCAATTCAGAAGGCGGGTTCCCGAAGACATGATTGGTAAGGGTCTTGCAGATGCTCTGACTGCTATTCTGGAAACTCGTGACAGGCCTAAGGATTTTTATGCTGAACTAGCTATCGAATCGGTACAGCCTAGCAGCCCGGCCAAAAGAGCGGAACTCGTAAACGTTAATCCTGATTTCCGTAATGAATATTCTAGGTTGAAACATTTGACGCGCGCGAAGTTTATTAAAGCTGCCGCGATAATCCTTCTGGTATATGGAGCAGCCTCTATGCTTGAAAGGCTGGAAGATGAATATGAGTGATAAAATTAAAAAAGATAATCAGACATCCAAGAAGTTGGAGGTCCAGCTTGAGGAGCTGACGCAAGCGTTGCAGCGCGAGCGGGCCGATGCCATCAATATACGTCGTCGACATGAAGAAGAACTGGCTAATCTGCGGTCGCACCTCAAGACCAACGTCGTTCGCGACCTGCTGCCGGTTATCGACAACTTCGAACGGGCTCTTAAGCATGTCCCTAAAGATCTAGAAGGTAACGACTATATCAAAGGTGTGCAGGGCGTTGTTAAGCAGTTTGAGAAATCTCTGGAGCAGATGGGCGTGCAGCGCATTAAGGCTGTTGGTGAGCCATTTGACCCCCATTATCACGAAGCCGTTAGCATGGAGGAGGGCGACGGTACCCACGAAGTGGTCAGCGAAGAACTACAATCGGGCTACAGCCTGGGTGACGACGTTATCCGCCACGCCATGGTCCGCGTCAAAATGGTTTAGTTGGCACTCTTGACACGAGAGTGCTAATTTAATACACTGGCAGTACGAACTTTAGACTGCTAATTTAGAAAGGATAATTCTTATGGGCAAGATTATCGGTATAGACCTCGGTACTACCAACTCGGCCATGGCCGTCATGCAAGCCGGAAAGCCAGAAATTATCGCTAACAGCGAAGGTAACCGCACCACTCCCTCTGTTGTGGCGGTTAATAAAAACGGTGAAAGGCTGGTTGGGCAAGTAGCTCGCCGTCAGCAAGTGACTAATTCCAAGAACACCATTTATGAAGTTAAGCGCCTGATTGGCCGCAACTTCAACGATAAAGAAGTCCAGCGCGACATAAAGTTGATGGGCTACGAGATTGTCAAGAGCGGCAATAGCGTAAAGGTGAAAATGGGCGACAAAGAGTACAGCCCCGAAGAGATCAGCGCCATGATTCTAAGCAAGCTGAAGGCCGATGCCGAGGCTTTTTTGGGCGACAAAGTAACTGAAGCCGTCATTACCGTGCCGGCTTACTTTGACGATTCGCAGCGCCACGCAACTAAAGATGCCGGCAAAATTGCCGGGCTGGAAGTTAAGCGTATTATTAACGAACCTACGGCTGCCGCCCTGGCTTACGGCCTAGATAAGGCCGAAAAGAAGGATGAGAAGATTGCCGTTTTCGACCTGGGTGGCGGCACCTTCGATGTTTCAATTTTGGAATTGGGAGACGGTGTTTTCGAAGTTAAGTCTACCAACGGTGACACGCACTTGGGTGGTGCCGACTTTGACCGCGTCATTATTAACTACTTTGCCGACGAGTTCAAGAAAGAGCACGGCATAGACATTTCTGATGACAAAGCTGCCATGCAACGGCTACGCGACGAGGCCGAGAAGGCTAAAATTGAGCTGTCGACCGCTCAAGAAGTTGATATTAATCTGCCGTTCTTAACCGCTGACGCCGACGGGCCGAAGCACTTTGAGCACAAGCTGACCCGCGCCAAGCTAGAGAGCTTGGTGGCCAATCTGATCGATAAAACGGCCACCCCGTGCGAAAAGGCCCTCAAAGACGCCAAACTCAAGGCTGCCGACATCGATGCCGTAGTTCTAGTTGGCGGGATGACGCGTATGCCGGCCGTTCAAGCGAAGGTCAAGCAGATCTTTGGTAAAGACCTGATGAAGGGCGTTAACCCAGACGAAGTCGTGGCCGTAGGGGCTGCCATTCAAGGTGGTGTGCTGCAGGGCGACGTCAAAGACGTATTACTGCTAGATGTGACCCCGTTAAGCCTGGGCATCGAAACTATGGGTGGCGTGATGACCAAGCTAATTGAGCGCAATACCACTATTCCAACCAGTAAGTCCGAAACCTTCTCCACAGCAGCCGACAGCCAGCCACAGGTCGAAGTCCATGTTGCCCAAGGTGAGCGTGAAATGATCGAAGGCAATAAGAGCCTTGGTCGGTTCGTGCTCGATGGCATTCCACCAGCTCCTCGCGGTGTACCACAAATTGAAGTTACATTTAACATTGACGCCAACGGTATCCTAAATGTTACTGCCAAAGACAAGGGCAGCGGCAAAGAGCAGAGCATTACCATTAGCGGCTCCGGCAACCTAGACAAGACCGAAGTTGAAAAAATGGCTAAAGAAGCCGAAACTCATGCAGAAGAAGACAAGGCCAAGAAAGAAGTTGTCGAAGCCCGCAATGTGCTAGACGGTGCCGTTTACCAGGCTGAAAAGTTAAAGAGTGACAGTGGTGATAAATTATCTGACGATGACAAGAAATCGCTTGACGAAGCCGTTGTGGCCGCTAAGAAGGTTGTGGCCGACGAAAAAGCCGATAAAGACGTGCTGGAAGCCACTGCCAAAGAATTGAACGACAAGCTAATGCCGATCGGCGCCAAAATGTATGAGCAGGCTTCGGCCGCTGAAGCACCGAGTGAAGCACCGAGCGAAGGCGAAGGTGGCGAAACCAAGTCCGACAAATCCGGCAAAGATCCTATCGAAGGTGAAGTCGTCGACGAAGACAAGAAAGACTAACTGCTAGAATAAAAGAATGGCTGCTACCAAGCGTGATTATTATGAGGTGTTGGGTGTTGGCAAGGATGCCAGCCCCGACGAGGTAAAGAAGGCCTTTCGGCGGGCGGCGGTGGAACACCACCCGGACCGCGGCGGCGATGAGGCTAAGTTCAAAGAAATTAACGAAGCCTATGAAGTACTGAAAGACACCGATAAGCGCAAACGCTACGATCAGTTTGGGCACGCCGGCGTGGGCGGTGCGTCCGGTAATCCTTTCAGTGGCGGCTTTGGCCAAGGCCAGAATGTTAATTTCGACTTTGGCGATCTGGGTTTGGGTGACATTTTCAGCAGCTTCTTTGGCGGTGGCTTTAACGGTGGTGGGCCACAGCGCCAGGCCCGCGGCCGTGACGTTGAAGCCCACGTTGAGATTAGCTTTGAGCAAGCCGTTTTTGGTACCGAGGTTGACTTAGTGCTTAACCTTGAGGATACCTGTGAGCACTGTAAGGGCACCACAGTTGAACCGGGCTACGAGCTCAAAACCTGCGACAACTGTGGCGGCAGCGGGCAAGTGGTTAACGTGATGCGTACGGTGTTTGGCAACATCCAGCAAGCCGCGGTTTGCCCGAAGTGTCAGGGCACGGGCAAGATTCCCGAGAAGCCCTGTTCGGTTTGCCACGGTAAAGGTACCAAGACCAAGCGCCAGAATATTCAACTGAAAATTCCGGCCGGCATCGACGATGGGGCTACCATCCGTTTGCGCGAGCATGGCGAAGCCGTGGCCAACGGCCCCAAAGGTGACTTATATGTGAACATAAGAGTTAAGTCGCACAAACACTTTACCCGAGAGGGCGATCTCATCTTAAGCGAAGAACACGTTGGCATGGTCGAAGCGGCTCTGGGCACCGAAATCGAGGTGGCCACGGTCGACGGCCCGATCACTATGCGCGTGCCGCCCGGTACCCAATCTGGCTCCGACTTCAAGTTAAGCGACCACGGCGTGCCGCACCTAAAGGGCTCCAGCCGCGGCGCCCACATCGTGACCATAACTGTCGACACTCCCACCAA
>DATBED010000005.1:0-2334 GCA_036276195.1 Saccharimonadales bacterium (SeqCode)
ATAATAGCTTCAATGTCATTGCCGTCAATCTCCAGTACGTGCCAGCCAAAAGCCTCCCATTTGTCTTTAAGATTTTCCAGCGGCATTACGCTTTCGGTCGGGCCGTCAATCTGAATGTTATTTCTATCTGTTATAGCTATGATATTGTTGAGTTTATATTTTCCCGCTAACATAGCGGCTTCCCAAATATTGCCCTCGTCCTGCTCGCCATCGCTCATTGCCACGTAGACCCAACGGTGCTGTGATTTATCCATCCGCAGGGCCAAAGCCATTCCGCAAGCTTGAGACAGGCCGCTGCCCAGCGGCCCGCTAGTTGTTTCTAGCCCCGGTAAGCGTTGTCTTTCTGGATGGCCTTGCAGGCGCGAGCCAAACTGCCGCAGGGTCATCAACTCCTTGCGCGAAAAGTAACCGGCGTTAGCCATGGCGGCGTAACGTACTGGCACGCAGTGGCCGTTGCTTAGCACCAAAATATCCCGCTCTGCCCAATCCGGATTATCGGGGTCGTGTTTTAAAATCTTAAAATAAAGGGCTGTAAAAATATCAGCTAAACCAAGCGGACCGGCGGAGTGGCCGCTACCAGCGTGTTCCAGCATTTTAATAATATCAATCCGGATGTTGTTGGCTATTTTTTGGAGGTCCTCGATCGAGTAGTTTTTCGGCTTAGCCATCTTGCTTATGATTATATCCTAAGTCGTCCCTGTTTCTTCGGCGATTCGCGCTAGTACTTGAAAGCTATGTTCTGGATCAGATGAATCCTGCAAGTAACCCCCAACGTTGAAGACATCGACGCCGCCGCTGGCCAAACGAGAGATATTTTGCTCGTTAACTCCGCCGTCCCAGCCGATTTCTAAATCGGGCTTGTGGGTTTTTAGTGCCTGAACTTTATGCAGCAAGTCCAGGTTGGCGTGACCGCCAAAATGGCCCAGATCGCCGCTAAAAATCAGCACATGATCAATTAAACCTAGAGCGCCAAATACTGACTCGGCTGATGTCTGAGGCAACAAAGCCACACCGGCTTTTATACCTAGGTTTCGGCAGCGCTGGGCAAAAGCCTGAAAATTCCCTTCGGCCTCGGCGTGGGCGATTATCAAGTTAGGCTTATGTTCCAGGACTATATCCACCGCCTTGTCGGGGCGTTTATACATTAAATGAAAATCAGCTTTAATGCCCACCGGCCACCAAGCGTCTTCTGGCTTAATAGTTTGGCTGGGGGCAAATTCGCCGTCGGTCAAATCAATCTGGATGCGTTCGGCGAAGCGGGCGATTTTCTCGATTTGCTGGTGGTACTGATCTTTAGTCGAGGCCAGTATTGAAGGACAGATTACGGCCATTTAGGGAGCCATTCTGTCGAGCTTATCGATCCGCCGGACGTGCCGGGGCTCTTCACTGAACGGAGTCTCCAGCCACAGCTTAGTAACTTGCTGCATATCGGTTAGCGATACGAACCGGGCGGCAATGCTAAGAACGTTGGCATCATTGTGCTGACGGCTAAGCCGGACAATTTCATAGGGACTGCTGCTGACCCGGCCGTTGGCATCAATGATTCGTCCGATAACTGCCGGACCGTAAAATACCGCACAGCGCACGCCCTTTAGACGGTTGGCAGCCATGGCTTCGCCCTGGCCGCTGCCGCCTAAGATTACTCCTTTGTCGCAACTGCCGTTAGCCACCGCTTCGGCGGCTTTAAATATAAAATCAGGGTAGTCATCATTAATATTCAGAGAGGCTGGACCGTAGTTGTGACACTCGTGACCAAGCGATTCCAAGTAGTCTTGAAGGTCTTTCAGCTGTTCAAAGCCGGTGTGGTCGGAGGCGAGCGCTATCTTCATAAACTATTTAAAATTGATGGGGCTGGTCAGGTCCGGCAGTTGGCGGAAAAATGGCCGGCGGGTTGGGGCTATTTTCATCTGACGCGGTGTCAGCCGGAGTTTCCAGTCCGGGGGTGCCTTCTACCTGCTGGTGCTCTTCTGTGGTTTGATGGACCGGCTGGTTGGCTTCCAAGCCGATCGGCTCGGGTGCCGGCGGCAAGAAGCTTTCGGGCTTAGGAGCTTCTAGTTCTTTTTCTTCCGATTCTGGCTCCGGCTGGCTGGGCATGGCCGGGTCTGCTGCCGGCAACGGATTGTCGTTTGATTGATTCATATCGCTCTCATATTGGACGTTACCGGTTGTTAATTGTTTGCCGGCATCAGCGGTCAGTTCCACCAGCCGGTTAGAATAGCCCCATTCGTTGTCGTACCAGGCTACTACTTTTAGTAAATTACCGCCGACCACATTTGTCAGCGATAAATCCACTATAGCCGAGTGGCTGTTGCCGATAAAGTCGGTGCTGACCAG
>DATBED010000006.1:0-20918 GCA_036276195.1 Saccharimonadales bacterium (SeqCode)
GAGCCAAGCCGCCTGTCGTTCGCTGGGCGCTTGCTGGGAATGCATAACCAGTACGCGGTTGCCAAACACCTGCCGAAAGCTATCGGCCAACTGCGTGGTCAAACTGATTTCCGGCGTCAAAATTATAGCCGACTGGCCCTCAGCCAGCGCCCGAGCGGCTAATTCTATATATATCCGAGTTTTGCCGCTGCCGGTAATGCCATGCAATAAGTAAGTATTACGCTCTACCATAGCCGCCAAGGCTGCTTTTTGTTCGGCTGTCAGAAGAGGAAGGGTACTCAAGTCTGGCTTGGGCAATTTAGACGGACTAGCCAATCTAAGCTGCTTTTCCGCTAAATTAGCCGGTAACAGTTGCTGCGAAACGATACCCAGCGGCGCCGGATAGTATTCCTGCAACCACTTAGCCAGGCGTAATAAATGAGGCGGCAGCGGCGGCAAATCATAAATCCGGCTGATTGGCTTAATCTTAAAGCGTGGCCTAGTAGTTGATCCACTAACAAATCCTAACACCTGTTCGGTCTGCAATTCCACATCTACAATCGAGCCAGCTACCAGCTTCTGGTCACTGGAATAAGTTAGTGGCTCGCTGCCATGATAGCGGCTGGACCTCACCCAAACTAAGTAATAGAACATGTAAACAGTATACTTGACCGACCAAGCCTAAGTGGGTACAATGTAATTACTATGACTACTAAAATTATTAGAATAGGTAATTCTAGGGGCGTGCGCCTTCCCAAGCTACTGTTAGATGAGAGTGGTTTAGGTACCGAAGTAGAAGTTATTGCTAAGGCCGGCGAAATCCGCATAGTGCCGGCGAAAAAATCTAAGGTAAGTGACAGCGCACTACTATCCGAAGAAGTGTTAGGCCGTGATTGGCTCCGCCCGGAAGAAGATGAAGCGTGGAAAGATTTATAGTAGGCCAGGTCGTTTCGGTAGATTTTCCGTTTTCGGATCTAGCAACACTTAAGAAGCGGCCGGCTATAATTGTGGCGGTAGCGGATTTTGGTGATCTTATACTGTGCCAAGTAACATCGAAACCTTATTCCAGCTCCAAAGCGATTCCTTTAGTAGCGACTGATTTCCAAAACGGCCGTCTACCAGTAGATAGTTTTATTAGACCCGACAAATTATTTACGGTTGCCAGCTCTCGCATAAATAAGGTCCACGGCCTGTTAAGTGCTGGAAAAATAAAATTAGTTAAACAGTCCTTGCGCGACATATTTAAATAGCCTATACTAAATAATAACGTTGTTTGGATAACAATAAGGAGTTTGACGGCTTCAACTATGTTAGATGTATTTATAACCTCTCGAGTACGGCGCAAGATCATTGTGATCTACGCTAAATACCCCGACTTTAAAACCCATGTAAGAGGGTTAGCCAAGCTAATTAAAGAAGATGCCGGCAACATCCAGCGCGAACTGAAGCGCCTTGAAAAGGCTGGTTTCCTGATTAGCGAAAAGCAAGGCAACACCAAGGTTTACTCCACTAATAAGCAGTTTCCTATCTTCCGTGAGCTCCAATCTATCGTGTTGAAATCACAACGCTCCTCAACCCAAAAACGCGTTACCGGCTAGCCTAAGAGGCTTGCAAAAAATACCTCTGTTGTGTAGAATATTGTGGATGATACAAGTTTCTAGGAAAGACGGGAAGGAATCGGCCGAGAACCTGCTGCGGCGGTTTAACCGCAAGGTGCAACAGTCTGGTTCGATTGCCACCGTTAAGCAGAATCAATTCTTCCAAAAAGATATCAGTAAGATTGAGCGGCGCCGCAAGGCTATTGTTCGTCAGCAGCGCAAGGCGCTTAAACTGAAGAAGATCAAACTCGGACTTCGATAATGGAGCAAAAGCTTGAGCAGGACATCAAGGCTGCTCTACTGGCTGGCGATAGCCAGAAAGTATCGGTGTTACGCGGCCTGAAGGCCACACTTCTGAATCTAAAAGTGGCCACTGGCAAACGCGATTCTGGCTTGGCCGACGACGAGGTTTTAGCAGTTTTTGCTAAAGAATCAAAGAAGCGCCAAGAGAGCGCTGATTTGTATAAGCAGGGTGGTAGTAAAGATCACGCCGCGGCTGAATTGGCCGAAAAAGCCATCATCGACGCTTACTTGCCAGATCAATTGAGCGAAGACGAGCTGAAACAGCTAGTCGATGAAGTTATTACGCAATCTGGCGCCAGTGGGCCACAGGCTATGGGGCAGGTCATTGGCCAGGTTAAGGCTAAGGCCGGCGTCACGGCCGACGGCGGCGCGATCGCCCGCTTAGTCAAGGAGAAGTTAGCATGATACTACTAATGGGCATCGCCGGTAGCGGCAAGGGCACCCAGGGCACTATGTTGGCCGACTCGCGCGGCTACCACTTGGTGTCGATGGGTGAGCTGCTGCGTTTGTATGTCACCGGCAAACAGCGCGAGCGCATGCTGGCCGGCGAGCTACTGGGCGATAAGGAAATCATCGAGATCGTTGATAAGGTTTTATCGTCGTTGCCACCAGAGGAAGAGATTATTCTAGATGGGTTTCCGCGCACTATCGCACAAGCCGAGTGGCTAATGGACCAAGTTGAAAAGGGCCGGTTCGCTCTGCGGGCTATTTTCCACCTGACGGCTTCGCGCGAGGCGGTCAAAAACCGCCTCCTGCGGCGGGCGCGCATCGATGATGTTGAAGAGGCAATTGAAGAGCGCTTCGCCGAATATGAACGCTCGACCGAGCCGATCCTGCAATGGTTCCGCGACCATGATAAAGAGGTGGTTAACATCAACGCCGAGCGTCCGGTCGAAGAGGTCAACGAAGACCTCGCCAAATATCTCGACTCTAAAACTGGAATGTAATGGTTACCAAGGTTAAAACCGCTAGCGAGATCGCGGCCATGCAGGTAGGCGGCCGCATGCTGGCCACCGTGCTGCAGTACCTGCGCCCGCACGTGGAAGCCGGCATCTCGACCAAAGAGCTGGCCGACAAAGCGGCGGCCGAGCTTAAAAGGCTGGGCGGCGAGCCGGCCTTTTTGGGCTATCAGGGGTTCCCGGACGTGATTTGCATCAGCGTTAACGACGAGGTGGTGCACGGCATTCCCAAACCTAACAAAATCATTAACGCCGGTGATATTGTCGGCCTGGATTTCGGCGTGCGTTACCGGGGAATGATCACCGACGCGGCCATTAGTGTGATTGCCGGCAAACCGCGGACCAACGGTGACAAACAACTACTAAAAGACACCGAGGCCGCTTTGCAAGCTGGCATCAATGTGGTTCGTGGCGGCATCCGCACCGGCGACATTGGCTTGGCGATTGAAAATTCGCTGAAACACCGCCGTTACGGCATTGTGCGCGATCTGGTCGGCCACGGCGTTGGCCACCAGGTACATGAGGATCCGAATATTCCTAACTTCGGCCGGGCTGACAGCGGGCCATGGTTGCAAGCCGGGATGACGATCGCCATCGAGCCGATGGTGACTCTCGGCACGGATCGGGTTTACATTGCTCCAGATAGATGGACGGTGCTAACGGCCGACGGCTCCCGTGCCGCCCATTTTGAGCACACCGTTTTAATAACCGAAGAGGGCGTCGAAATCCTGACCACATTGTAAGAAAGAAGCAATAGCGCTATACTGGGGCAAGGCACGTAAAATGAACAATCAAAATCAGCCATATTTTGTCGGATTAGACATCGGTACGAGCATGGTTCGCTGTGTCGTTGGCACCTATGACCCTAATGGCAGTAGCATGCCGTCGATCATTGGCCACGGCCAGGCGCCCAACCAGGGCATGCGCCGCGGCGCCGTGGTGCACGTCGACGAAGTGGCCGACGCCATTGTGCATGCCATAACGGAGGCGGAACGCATTTCCGGCTTCAGCATCAAGCATGCCACGGTTAACGTTAACGGCTCGCATGTTTCCGGCCTGAACTCCGAAGGTGTAATTGCTATTTCCAGCGCTAACCGTGAAATTACACCGGAAGACCGCTTGCGCGTTGAGGAAGCGGCCACCATTGTCAGCCTGCCGCCAAACCGCGAGATCGTTCAGTTCTTCGCCAAAAATTACAGCCTGGATGGCCAGCGCAACATCAAGGATCCGGTCGGCATGCACGGTGTTCGCCTAGAGGTAGATGCCCACATTGTAACCGCCAGCACGCCTAACTTGCGCAATTTGGACATGACACTCGAGAAGGCCGAAATTCAGCCGACGCACCACACCGTATCTGGTCTGGCCGCCGCCGAATCGGTCATGACACGCCAGCAAAAAGAGGCCGGCACCGCTTTGATAGATATTGGTGCCGGCACGACTAATCTGATTGTATTTGAGGATGGAGAGGTACAGCACGTGGCGGTGCTGCCGATCGGTGGCCAACATATTACCAACGATCTGGCAATTGGCCTCAAAACCGACCTCGATATAGCCGAAGCCGTTAAATTGGAGCATGCTACTCTCAAAAGCGGCGCAAAAAGCATTAGCGCGAATATTAAAGTTGGCGATAAGACCCATCATTTTGACCCGGCAGAAATCAGTATGGTGGTTGAAGCCCGCGTTGAGGAACTGCTGGAATATGTCGATAAAGAACTAGCCAGGATCAAGAAATCACGTAAGTTACCTGGCGGTATGGTGCTAACCGGCGGAACAGCTAAATTACCCGGTCTAGATGAACTCACCCGAGAAAAACTGCAACTACCAGCCCGCCTCGGCAAGTTACAGAATATTGGCGGCTTGGTCGACACGGTCGAAGATCAAGGCTTCACTACGGTTGTCGGCTTAATGCTCCTCGACATGTTACTACTGCCCGACTTACCACCGGTACACGGCAAAGGCAGCGAAAACGCCCGCGCTATTTTAGATGGCCTATTCGGCCGCCTCAAACGCCGCTAGACCTGGCCGCTAGACCTGGCTGCTAGCGGCCAAGCCCATGCCTCTAACCACGCTGTCCATTTTATGTATTATTGAGCATATATCCTATCTGTTATTTAATAACGTATATGTTATATAGGTACACCTACGGGATATGTATTAAAAGGTATAAACTCCACAGTGCTCTAGACCTACAAACATAGGGTAGCCAAACATAGGGTAGCAAATCTGGCTGAACACAAAGTTTTGCAAGCCGGATTAAACAAAAATTTAAATTAAGTAGGTTGTGTACATAAATTAATTTTTAGAGTTTTAATAAAAATCCAGCAAAAGCCGATGGGTAAATTTGTTGAACTTCCAGAGTAATTTAGTTATACTACGCCGTATATTAAGCTAGCTGTTGAGGGGATACTAAATGCCACAAGTCGTTGAGCCAACCATCGAAACGTTTGCCGAAATTAAGGTTGTGGGGGTCGGCGGCGCCGGCGGCGCGGCCATTAACCGCATGGTGGAGGCCGGTGTGGGCAATGTGCAGTTTATCGCTATTAATGCCGATGCCCAGGCATTGCACCACTCTAAGGCCGACGTCAAAATCCATATTGGTAAAGATGCTACCCGCGGCTTAGGGGCTGGAGCTAATCCCAGCGTTGGCGAGCAGGCGGCTAACGAATCGCGTGACGAAATCCGCGAGGCCTTGAAGGGTGCCGACATGGTCTTTGTGACTATTGGTGCTGGTGGCGGTACCGGCAGCGGCGGCGGCCATGTAGTCGCTGAAATTGCCAGGGAATTAGACATCCTAGTAGTTGGCTTTGCTACCAAGCCGTTTGCCTTTGAGGGCGAAAAACGCCGCCAGAACGCCGAAGTAGCTATCGATAAACTGCGCAAGACAGTCGACACGCTGATAGTAATTCCTAACGATCGCCTGCTGCAAACCATAGATCGCGATACGCCGCTCACCGAAGCTTTCCAGGTAGCAGATGATGTCTTGCGCCAAGGGGTTCAGGGCATTTCCGACCTAATTACGGTGCACGGGCTGATTAACCTCGACTTCGCCGATGTTAAAACGGTTATGAGTAAGGCCGGCTCGGCGCTGATGGGCATTGGGCGGGCCAGTGGCGAGAACCGCGCCGTAACGGCCGCCCAGCAGGCGATTGAGTCGCCGTTGCTGGAAGTGTCTATAGATGGCGCCCGCGGCATTCTGTTTAACGTGATCGGCGGCAACGACCTAAGCATGCACGAGATCAACGCCGCCGCCGAGGCTATTACCACAGCCGCCGACCCAGACGCCAATATAATTTTCGGCGCTACCATCAACCCCGACCTGGAAGGCGAAGTTATTATCACCGTGGTGGCTACCGGTTTTGATGCTTCTTACTTCGCTAAACAGCGTTCGACCGATAAGCCGGTTAGCACCGCCAGCCTGGTAACTGAAAAAAGCAACTTAGATATATCCACTCCAGCTTCGGCTAAGCAAGAAGAAAAGGCTCTATCCGAAATCGACATGGATCTGGGCGACGACGAAGCCGCCGAGCCCGATTTTGGCTCTGAAGAAAAGGAAATCCCTAACATCTGGGCCATCCACGACGAAGACGACGACGGAACCAATAAGAAGAGCGACGACAGGCAGTCTTCTGACGACAATGACGTAGACGAAGTTATCAGTAGCGGCAGCCTCGAGGAAGAGCTCGAAAAACCCTCATTCCTGCGCCGCCTTGGTCGCAAACGCAAAGGCTCCGACTCCGAACCTGACGACCCCTCCGCCGAATAATAATTCAGCTTAATTTCGTATTAAATTCTACAGCGTAATTTGGCTTGCAAAACGCTATGGCTGGGGGTATATTAAGAGCACGCAGCACTATATGTGGAAAAACCAAAAACCAACATATGCCGAATGCTGAGCACATTAAGCAAGGAAAGGAAGGCTAAATGAGATGCACTCAATGTCTAAGCGATGACATAAAAGTGATTGAATCGCGCGACGTGAGCGAGGGCCAAGCCATCCGCCGCCGCCGCATGTGCAACACTTGCGGCTACAGGTTCACAACTTATGAGCGCCTGGAACGGCCGCAGCTGATCGTCATTAAAAACGACGGTAAACGCGAGCTGTTCAACCGGGCCAAACTGCTGGCAGGGCTTTATCGAGCCTGCGAGAAAACGGCGGTCACCAGTTTAGAGCTTGAGCAGGTGGTTGATTCGATCGAGCAAGAGCTATACGCCTGCGGCGACCAAGAAGTCAGGTCAACGCGCATTGGCGAACTGGTGATGGATCGATTGGCCAAGCTAAATGAAGTCGCTTATGTACGGTTTGCGAGCGTGTACAGGCGGTTCAAAGATATTGCCGGTTTCGAGCAGGAACTAACCTTGGTAAAGCAAGGCAAACATCGAGCCAGCGAAGTAAAGACAGCGAAAGCGTAAGAAAACTAAAATAACGGGGAAAGAGGGATATCATGGGACAGACAACATCCTTAGGAATGAAAAGGTTATTTACACCGGCTAGTAGCAAGGCGTATGACCAGCTGAAGTGGGTTAAGCGCGACTCTATTATTAAGAACCCAATGACCGACACGCCGGTCTTCGAGCAAAAGGGCGTTGACTTCCCGGAGGGCTGGTCGCTCAATGCCATCAATATCGTGGCTCAGAAGTATTTCACCGGCACGCCCGGAACTAAAGAGCGCGAGGCTTCAATGAAGACTCTAATTGACCGCGTGGTCGACACCGTCACGCGTCAAGGCGTGCAAGAAGGCTACTTTGCTTCTGAAGTCGAAGCCGAAGACTTCCGCGAAGAGCTTAAGTATGTCTTAGCCACCCAAAGAGCTGCCTTCAATAGCCCGGTCTGGTTTAATATTGGTGCACCTAGTAGATCACAACAAGCCAGCGCTTGCTTTATTTTGGGAATTGAAGACACCATGCCGGCCATTTTGAACTGGTACGTTGAGGAAGGCATGATTTTCAAGGGCGGCAGCGGCTCGGGCATTAATATTAGCCCGATCCGTTCCAGCGTAGAGGCGCTAGGCAAGAGCGCCGGCACCGCCAGTGGTCCGCTGAGCTTTATGCGCGGCGCCGATGCTTCGGCCGGGGCCATTAAGAGTGGCGGCAAGACCCGCCGGGCCGCTAAAATGGTCATACTTAATGTTAACCACCCCGATGTCGAAGACTTTATCTGGAGTAAGGCGATTGAAGAGCGTAAAGCGCGCGACTTGCAGACCCTAGGTTGGGACATGAGCCTGGATGGCAAAGACAGCTTCAGCGTGCAATACCAAAACGCCAATATTTCGGTGCGGGTAACAGACGACTTCATGCAGGCCGTGCAAAACGACGACGATTGGGACCTCCAGGCCGTTACTAACGGCAAGCCGGTTAAAACCGTCAAGGCCCGCCAGCTGATGCGCCAATTCGCCGAGGCCGCCTGGGAATGCGCCGACCCCGGCATGCAGTACGACACCACCATCAACAACTGGCACACCACGCCCAAGGCCGGCCGCATCAACGGTTCCAACCCCTGTAGCGAGTATATGCACCTCGATAATTCAGCCTGCAATCTGGCCAGTTTGAATCTGTTGAAATTCCTGAACGAAGACAACACCTTTAATATTAAAGAGTTCATCCACACGGTTGAGCTGGTCTTCACGGCCCAAGAAATCTTGGTCGGCTACAGTGAATATCCCACCGAAAGTATTGGTAAAACGGCGCGGGCCTACCGCGAGCTGGGCATTGGCTACGCCAACTTGGGCGCGCTACTAATGGCTCTCGGTCTGCCGTACGACTCCGACGAAGGTCGGGCCATTGCCGCTGCCGTAACGGCACTATTAACCGGTCAATCCTATGCTACCAGTGCTAAAATTGCCAAGCGGGTCGGCCCCTTTGCCGGCTTTGCCAAAGACCGCGAAGGCATGCTGCGCGTACTGGGCATGCACCGGGCCGAGGTTTCCAAAATTGACGCTTCCTTGGTACCGGAAGAGCTATTAAGCGCGGCCGCCAGCGCCTGGGACGAAGCTGTTGAGCTGGGTGAACTGTACGGCGTGCGCAACTCGCAGGCCTCGGTGCTAGCTCCAACCGGCACGATTGGCCTGATGATGGATTGCGATACCACCGGTATCGAGCCCGACTTAGGTCTAGTCAAGGTTAAGAAATTAGTTGGCGGCGGCACCATGAGCATCGTTAACCAAACCGTGCCGCGGGCCCTCAAGATCTTGGGCTACACCAAGCCAGAAATCGATGCCATTGTGGCTTACATAGACGAAGAAAAGACCATTCTCGGCGCGCCCAAGCTTAAAAAAGAGCATGAACCGGTCTTTGCTTGCTCAATGGGCGACAACTCCATCCACTATCTTGGTCACGTCAAAATGATGGCCGCCGTACAGCCGTTCCTATCTGGTGCCATTAGCAAAACTGTTAACATGCCCGAAGAAGCGACCGTTGAAGACATCGAGCAAATCCACATTGACGCCTGGAAAATGGGCCTTAAGGCCGTGGCCATCTACCGCGACAACTGCAAAGTCGGCCAGCCACTAAGCATGGCCAAAAAAGCTGGCCCAGCAGCTTCCCCCGCGCTTCCCACAACAGGGGGGCCGGCAGCAGTCACGGCCGAGCCTGCCATACGGGCGGCTGTTCGCCGGGCCTTGCCGCGGGTGCGCCATAGCCGCACCTACAAGTTCCAAATTGCCGACCTGGAAGGCTACTTCACAGTCGGCGAATACGATGGCGGCGCCCCGGGCGAGCTGTTCATTAATGTCAGTAAACAGGGGTCAACCTTGTCCGGCATTATGGATTCGTTTGCCATTAGTGTTAGTCACGGCTTGCAATTCGGCGTGCCACTCAAGAGCTATGTCAAAACGCTGCGTGGCTCCAGCTTTGCGCCCAGCGGCATCACCGATGACCCCGACATTCGTACTGCCAGCTCTATCACCGACTACATCTTCCGACGCCTAGCCCTAGACTACTTAAGCTTCGACGACCGCCTAGAACTGGGCCTGGCTTCTATCGACGATATGCCTGAACTTCAGACCAGACTCATCGAAGACAAACCGGTTGAAGTTGAGGCCATTCCCGTTCCTGCCACCCCGGCCGCAGAAACGCCCAAAGTCGCAGAAGCCAAACTACCGGCTTCGCCAGCTGTAAACATGGCACCAGCGATTGTTACCGAAGAAGCTTCGGTCATGGTTGGCGATTCCACTGCACCTCTTTGCTACAATTGCGGCAACCAAACCCAGCGCGCCGGCAGTTGCTATGTCTGCAGCAGCTGCGGCAGCACCACCGGTTGTAGCTAAGCTGAACCGCATTCAAATACTTGGTTTACATAACCGGCTAAGATGTTAAACTGTTAGATATGAAAGTGCTTGTGCTGTATCGGCCCAATTCGGACCATGCGCGAATAATCGACAATTTCATTCGCGACTTTAAACAACGCTATGCCGAAACTCGTCTTGAAGTGCTAAATATCGACAGCCGCGACGGTATAGCTACGGCCAGTCTCTATGATGTCATGCAGTATCCGGCCATTTTGGTGCTGCAAAACGACGGCTATTTGCAAAAAAGTTGGATTGGCGAGCAGGTTCCGCTACTCGACGAAGTCTTCGCCTACGCCCACGCCTAAACCAACAAGGCCAAGCCTTTTACTATGTATCTCCCTGCCTACTTGTTAAATGTATATGCAGTCTCTAGGGGTGAAGGCCCTTATTTGTACATACATTTAACACCTTAGTAGGAAGGACTAGTAAGAGACCATAAGCTCTGACAGTTCAAATCCAATCAGGCCCCGTCTAAAAATTAATTAAAAGATCATTAAATTTGTCAGTTTTTTGGTCGCTTATGCTTTGGTGTCCGTTTCTAAGCGTCTAAGATGAATTTGTCTCGCTTTGGCGAGGCTCGCCGAGGTGGGGTGGCAGAGCGGTCTATTGCACCGCCGTCAGGAAGCGGCGAACAAGCAACCTTGTTCCACGGGTTCGAATCCCGTCCCCACCGCCACGGAGGTTGCTAATAAATAAACCCCTTCGTGAGAAGGGGTTTATTCTTGCTTGCCGACGTCAGGTTCGACAGGCAAAAGCAACCTTGTTCTAACTCCAGACTAATGGCTTGACCCGTTATTGTCAAGATTCGTGGTATAATTCAGGTACAATTTGGTAAATCCGTTATTAGCGGCCATCAACCGCGAGGAGCCGGAAGAACAGGGGAAACTCTTACTAGAACCGGCCGGAGAAGTCCGTTAAACCGCAATTAAGTCCTTAAGCAGGATGGTACCGTTCCTAGCAAGAGCTCCTGCATGAGAGGGCTTTTTTATTTAAGGAGAGGCATGAAGTTTAAGAAAGGCACCAGGCGCCAGGCCATCGAGTACGAGAAAGACTTGATCAAGTACTGGAAGGCCAACCAGATTTTCGAGAAGTCGGTCGAGCAGCGGCCGGCCACTGACACTTATGTCTTTTACGACGGGCCGCCATTTATAACAGGGGTGCCGCACCACGGCACACTGCTTTCCAGCATCATCAAAGACGCCGTGCCGCGCTACCAAACCATGAACGGCAAGCGGGTGGAACGCGTCTGGGGTTGGGACTGCCATGGCCTACCGGCCGAGGTTTTCACCGAAAAGAAACTTGGTATCCACGACCGCCGCGACATCGGCACCAAGGTTAGCCTGGAAGACTACATTAACGCCTGCCGCGAAAACATGATCCAAACCGGGGCCGAGTGGGAAGAGGTGATCGAGCGCATTGGCCGCTGGGTCGATTTTAAAGGCGCCTACCGCACCATGGATAAAGACTATATGGAGTCGATTTGGTGGGCCTTTAAGCAGTTATATGAAGCCGGCAAAATTTACGAGGGCGAGAAGGTGCTGCTGTACTGTACGCGTGATGCCACCCCTGTCAGCAAAGCCGAAGTGGCTATGGATAATTCTTATAAGGAGGTGACCGACCCGTCGGTTTACGCCAAATTCAAGCTCACGGGTTGGGATTCCAAAGATGGGAGCATGCCTTCGCTTCTGGTTTGGACGACGGTGCCCTGGACGCTGCTGGCCAACACCGGCCTGGCCGTGGACCAAGAAGCGACTTACCTCGAAGTCGAGCACCAGGGCGCTAAGTACATCGTGGCCAAAGATTTGATCAACGACACCTTTCAGGACGAAAAGCATCAAGTTCTGCCATACGAAATATTACGCGAGCTCAAGGGCAAAGAGCTGGTAGGCCAGTCGTATGAGCCATTCTACAAAGATTGGGGCGAGGGCGCCCACCGCGTCCACCACGCCGATTTCGTTAGCATGGAAGAAGGCACGGGCGTTGTTTCGCAGGCGCCGGCTTACGGCGAAGACGACTACGCACTGGCCAAGCAAGAAGGCTTTCCGATAGTTTCCGTCATGGACGATAATGGTCTGCTAACCGAGAGCGAATGGCAAGGCCGCCAGGTCTGGGAGGCCGACAAAGACATCGCCAAAACGCTGCTGGAGCGTGGCCAGGTCCTGCGCATCCACTATTATCAACATAGCTACCCGCACTGCCATCGCTGCGGCACCAAGCTGGTTTACCGGGCTCACCCCAGCTGGTTTATGGATATCCAGAGCCAAAAAGAGCAAATGCTGGAACAGAACGGTAGTATTTACTGGTTCCCGGAACACATTAAGCAAGGCCGCTTCGCCAAAACGGTCGAGAGCGCGCCGGATTGGAACCTGTCTCGCGACCGCTTTTGGGCCACGGCCATGCCGGTTTGGAAGGGCACTGACGCTAAGGGCCAAGAACATGTCAAAGTAGTCGGCAGCTATGCCGAACTGAAGGAATTATCAGGGGCAGAGCTAGATGATTACCATCGCCCGTGGATCGACGACGTCACTTTTACGCTCGACGGTGTCGAGTACCGGCGCGTCGACAAGGTCTTAGATGGCTGGTTCGAAAGCGGCTCCATGCCGTTCGCCCAGTTCCATTACCCGTTTGAAAACGCCGAAAAATTCGAACAGAACTTCCCAGGCGATTTTATTGCCGAATACGTTGGCCAGG
Organism: Saccharimonadales bacterium (SeqCode); assembly: GCA_036276195.1. GTDB lineage: Bacteria > Patescibacteriota > Saccharimonadia > Saccharimonadales > UBA4665 > DATBED01. The sequence goes on from DATBED010000006.1 coordinate 12,814, forward strand.
TGCGGGCCTGGTTCTATTACTTGCACGCCGTCAGCGTTGGCCTGTTCGGCACCAATTCTTTTAAAAATGTGGTGGTAACCGGCACGCTGGCCGGCAACGACGGCCGCAAAATGAGCAAAAGCTTCGGTAATTACACCGATCCCACCGAACTGATCGATAAATACAGCGCCGATGCTTACCGCTTTTTATTGCTCGGTTCACCGGTTTTAAATGGCGAGGATTACGCGCTCCAAGACAAAGATGTGGCCGACACCCAGCGCAAATTGGCCATGGTCTGGAACATGTACGACTTCTTTACGCTTTATGCCGACGTCGATAAGTGGGATTCCGGCCTTCAGCCGGGAGAGTTGCCGCCAGACCCGACACCCGACCTGACTAATCCGCTTGATATTTGGATTATCAGCCGTGTGCACCAGCTAACCATTGAAATTGAGACCCACATGCAGCGTTACGACCTGCCTAACGCCCTCAAACCAGTCCTGCCCTTAATTGATGATGCCAGTAATTGGTTCGTTCGCCGCAGCCGCAAGCGCTTTTGGAAGAGCGACAATGATGCCGACAAAAATGACGCCTACCGCACGCTGCACTATGTACTGGTGCAGCTAAGCCTGGTTATGGCGCCGTTCACGCCTTTTATGGCCGATGAGCTGTATCGCCTGCTGACCGGCGGTGAGTCGGTCCACCTCTGTGACTGGCCTCCGGCCGGCCACATCAACGACCTCATCATACGCGACATGGCTCAGGTTCGCGCCGCCATTACGGTTGGCTTAGCCAAGCGTGCCGAAGCCGGTATCAAGGTCCGCCAACCCCTGGCAAGCGCAACCGTTCCGGCCAACTTCTTCACAGATGAAAAGTCACGCGAGGAGGTCTATAGTCCTATAATTGCCGAAGAGCTGAACGTTAAGCAAGTAAAATTTAGCTGGACCCACAAAAGTTACCAAGAACGTATAGCTAAACCGGAACCCGATGCCAGCATCCAAGCTATTCAAGAACCGGCGTCTGTTGAGCTTGATATCAAAATTACGCCAAAGTTGAAGCGGGAAGGGCTAATGCGCGAAGTAATCCGGCACGTACAACAGGCTCGCAAGCAGGCCGGGTTAGAGGTGGACGACCACATTAAGCTTAGCTTACAAACCGACAACGCGGAGCTTAATAAGGTGCTCCAAGACACTGAACTGCTTAATGTTATTAAACAAGAAACGCTTACAGAAGTTTTAGATAAGTTCTCGGACGCCGCTTTTTCTACAGCTGTTAAGCTTGTTGGCGCTGAACTTGTTATAAGTATTACTAAAATTTAAAGGCGGCTTTACAGGGGCGGTCATTTCTGCTATTCTCTATAAACGTATTTATGAAAAAAGCAGTAATCAATACCGGCGGCAAACAGTATGTGGTGTCCGAGGGCGAGACACTCAATGTAGAGCTGCTTAAAAATGCCGCTAAAACAGTCGATTTTGAACCGCTGCTCACTATAGATGGCGAAGCGGTGCAGGTTGGACTGCCCACCGTGGCTAAGGCCAAGGTAACTGCCGAAATAGTTGAAACCGACATTCAGGCCGACAAAGTTACATCGATTCGTTATAAGGCTAAAAAGCGTGTCCATAAAGTTAGGGGGCATCGTCAGCACCAAACGGTTCTGAAAATCACCAAAATCGTTTGTGGATAAGTTTTCGCGAACTTTTCGTCCGTTATTATAAAAACAACACCTATTTTAAGAGCTAAATATTAAGCACAAGCGTTAAATCTATAAAAATCAGATAAAAAGATCAGTTTGTAAGTAAATTTACAACACTAATTGACTAAAAAATAACAAAAATACTACCACAATGCTGCATAGTTATTTTGCTCAAAAAGTCTTGCATAGCCCTTATTGGCTGGAGGATACTATAAACATAGGATTGGAGTCAGAGGTGGCACCGGTCCTAACCAACAAAAATTGGTTAAAACTAAACAAAAACTTCAAAGGTTCCGCTTAGAGGGAGAGGCAAAAGCTTTAAGCGGGACCCCCAAAATCAAAATGCAAAGACAAGTTACTTTAGTCAGTCTACACCCGTCGCTATTCGACAGGGTGTTTTTATTTGGTCGGGCTTAAGTAATGTTCTTTGTGGGAGGAAGAGCCGGGCCATGAAGCCAACTAAATATAAAAAACAGCAGGATGATCGTTTATTGAAGCGTCTCACCCCTAGAGAACGCCGCCAGCAAGAACTGTTGCGGCAACTGATTGTGCAAGATGAGCTATTCAAAACCGTTTAACAGAGCTTAACAGATCAGATTGGCCGTAAGTGCTATACTTAGACGGAAGCATTATGACATCAAAAATTATTGCGGTAGTTAATCAAAAGGGTGGCGTGGGCAAGACCACGACCGCCATTAATGTCGCGGCGCAGCTGGGCGGGCCTAAATCAACCGTTTTATTGGTAGACTTGGACCCGCAGGGCAATGCCACTAGCGGAATGGGCTTATCTAAAGAAGGATCCCATAAAACCACTTACGAGGTTGTGAGCGCTGGCTTAAGCCTAGCCCAGGCCGTGCAAGAGACCCATGTAGCCGGAGTATACGTTTTACCAGCCAACCCCAACCTGGCCGGGGCTGAAGTCGAGCTAGTCAACCAAGCCGAGAGGGAATTTGCCCTCAAAAAAGCCCTACAGGCCGCTAGTTATAATTACATCATTATAGATTGCCCGCCGTCGCTTGGCTTGCTAACCATTAACGGACTAACAGCCGCCAGCCAGGTCTTAATTCCCGTACAAGCCGAATATTACGCTCTAGAAGGCTTAAGCCAGCTGCTCAGCACCATCCAGGCCGTTCGGGGCAGCACCAATCCATCATTGGAACTATTGGGCATTGCCTTAACTATGTTCGATAAACGTAACTCACTTAGTGAACAAGTCCAGCAAGAAGTGAATAACTATTTTGGTGAGAAGCTTTTTGAGGCGGTGATTCCGCGCAATGTGCGGCTGGCCGAGGCACCGAGCTACGGCCGCACCATTTACGAGCACGACCGCTGGAGCAAAGGTGCCCGAGCCTACAAGGCCCTGGCCAAAGAGGTACGCGACCGGCTTAATTAGAAAAGGTGGAGCAAGCGCTCTAGCTCGGCCTCGTCGCGAAAAACAATTTCTAGCTTGCCACCTCGGGCGGTGCGGCGAATGTGAACTGGCGTCTCCAGCTTCTTAGACAGGGCTTTGGTTTGCGGCGTTTCGGTAGCCACGTGTTCGTGTACCTTTTTGGTTTCGCGGGTGCCGGCCTTGACGCTTAGCACGAAACGTTCGGCCTGGCGGACGCTCCAGCCGTTTGCCATAATACTTTTTAACAAGTAGGCCTGCCGTTCTGAATCATTTTTTAGTGCAAGAATGGCCCGGGCATGCCCCTCACTAATACGACCGGCCACCAAGGCGTCGCGGGCTGGTTCCGGCAGCTGTAGCAGGCGCACAGTATTGTGAACGGTTGAGCTAGCCTTACCGAGCCGCTGGGCAATGTCATCGTAAGAGAAGTTAAATTGCTCGTGCAAGCGTTCAATGCTAAGAGCCTGTTCCAGGGGTGACAAGTCGACTCGCTGGACGTTTTCGATCAAGGCGATTTCTAGCTGTTCCAGCTCCTCGCGGGCCCGGATGATGGCTGGCACAGTCTGTAACTTGGCAAGTTGGGCGGCCCGCCAGCGCCGTTCGCCGGCTACCAGAGTGTAGCGACCATTTTTAACTGGGGTAACAATCAGCGGCTGCACAATACCATGGCGCTTAATCGAAGCGGCCAGTTCAGCCAGGGCAGCTTCATCGAAACGCTTGCGTGGCTGGTAGGGGTTGGGATCTAACTGGCCGACCGGGATTTTCTCGACCTTATCCTCGGCAGTCAAGAGCAGCGTCTTGTCAAAATCCTGGGAAATCAGGGCCTCAAAGCCGCGGCCTAGTCCTCGTTTTGGTGTCTGCGCCATGCCTTCATATTATCATATCGGTTAGAAGGCTTTGGCGTGATTGATGGGGAAGACACGCAAGATCAGCTTACCAATAACTTGCTTGGCATTAATAGGGCCGAAACTGCGCGAATCAAGCGAGTCCGGGCGATTGTCGCCAGAGACAAACAGCTGGTCCTTGCCGAGGGTAAAGTCTACGTCACTACCTGTGGTGGCGGGAATATTTTTGCCATAAGGCAGCGTTCTATCGGGGTCAAATCCATTGGGGTGAGCCTTGTTATAAACCTCATAATGGTTGTCGATAATCGTTATATGATCGCCGGGTAGGCCAATCACGCGTTTAATTAACTGCTTAGTATCTGTCTGGCCAAATTCGCTAAGACCGCTTTCGGTGAAAACCACTATATCACCGCGCGACGGTATATAAGCATGGCCGGTGATGTCCGACCAGGTGCGTGGCACCTTCCAAATGATCAGCTTATCGCCATTTTGTAGGGTGTTCTGCATGCTCGGCCCGTCAACTTGGTAGGAGCGGAAAACAAAGACGATGATGAACAGCGCCATAGCCAGGGCAGTTAGCAAGATGGCGAATGTCGAGAACAGTTCTCGCCAGCCGGAAGACTTGGGCGCCCCTGATTGCTCGGATGATAAAACGGGTTGCGGCTCGTGATCCATACAGTCCTTAACTATATCATAGGCCTAGGGCTTTACTCGTAAGCATTATGTGCTTATAATGGTCATGGTAAAGAGATGGACCAGTCACGTTTTAAACGGCCTGGAAGACAAACACCGAGCCAAACAACAAAAACAACCTTTGGGATTTCGCCACCTGTGACAAAGGCAGTTTCGCCGCGCTTTATAGACGGTATTGGCCCGGCCCGGCCGGTAGTCGGGCAGAAGCCCTTGCCGGTACTGCGGCCGATGACCGAAGTTGTGCAGCCTCAGCCGGCGCCGGAGCCTGAACCCCTACTACAGCTGGCCGCCCGCCCGCCGATCGATATGGATTTGCCGGGCGAGGCCAGTCCGTCGACACTGCACCGGGCTGATCCGGCCAAGTGGCGGCGGGTTAAGCACGGCCTTAGAAGAGGCATGGCTGTAGCCGTAGTATTGATTTTGTTAGCTGGCGGTTCTCTGGCCGCGCAAGGCTACCTTAAACTCCACAAGGTCTTTAAGGGCGGTACGGCTTCTGCCGCGGCCTTACAGGCCAATGTTAATCCCGACCTGCTAAAGGGTGAGGGCAGCGGCCGGGTCAATATTCTGTTGCTGGGCCGCGGTGGTGGCAATCACGATGGGCCCGACCTAACCGACAGCATGATGCTGGCCAGCGTCGATCCGGTCAACCATACCTCTACTCTTATTAGTATCCCTCGCGATTTATGGGTAAATGTACCTAATGGTGGCGACATGAAAATAAACGCTGCTTGGGAAACCGGCGAATTCAAGTATGAAGGCAAAATTGCGCCGGGCAGTACTAATTCTAAAGCCATCCAGGCCGGCTTCGACAGTGTTGACCAGACGGTGCAAAGCGTGCTGGGCGTGACCGTTAACTACAATTTGTTGGTAGATTTTCAGGCCTTTCAGCAGGCCGTTGACACCGTGGGCGGAGTGACCATTAATGTGCCGACCGACCTGGTGGACCCCACCATGGCCTGGGAAAACGGTAACAATCCGGTGCTGGCCAAAGCCGGCATACAGCAATTTAATGGCAAGCAGGCCTTAACTTACGTCCGTTCCCGCGAAACTACTAGTGATTTTGCCCGGGCCGAGCGCCAGCGCTCCGTGCTGGTGGCTTTGAAAGGTAAGGTCACCACTCTCGGTACCCTCAGCAATCCCCTCAAAATTTCCGGTTTAATGAATGCCTTCGGTAATAATGTGGCGACCGATTTGTCACTGAAAGACGCTGCCCGGCTATACGACATTACGAAAGGAATCGACAATTCCAAAGTGGTGTCGACGAGCCTGGATGACAGCACCAACCCCTTGGTATCGACAGGAAACTTAAGCGGCCAATCTATAGTGCTACCCAAATCCGGCCTGTTTAATTACTCTGACATCCAGCAATACGTGCGCGGCCAGCTCAAAGACCCTTATATACTAAAGGAAAACGCCCGCATCTTGGTGCTGAACGGTAGCACGACGCCCGGGCTGGCCACGACGCTGTCGAACCAGCTGAAAAGCTATGGCTACAATGTGGTCGGAGTAGGCAACACCCCTAATAGTGATTGGACGTCCACCACCTTAGTCGACCTGACCCACAACAACAAGTACACCAAAAACTACCTGGAACAACGCTTCGGCCAAAAGGCGCTGACGCAGCTGGCCGATAAATCAATTGCCACTAACGGAGCCGATTTTGTTATCATTATAGGTAGCGATGAGGCCAATCTTACGCAACCTTAAACCTACCGGTGGAATTTCGCAATTTTTGCACCTGGCTTTAGTCGGTGTGGTTTTGCCATTTGTGATCTTTGCTTTAGTGCGGCTCAACTTCGTTCAGTTAGCTTTAAGCGTAATCGTATTAAGTAAGTGGCGTATGTTTGCTGTAAAACCTCGTTTCTGGGCGGCGAATGTTCGCAGTGGCGCCGTCGACTTGATAGTCGGAGTGGCTGTGGTGCTATTCATGACCCACAGCGGGGGCTTGGCTACCCAACTACTTTGGGGTGTACTTTATGCGGTTTGGCTAATTGCTATTAAACCGGCTACCAGCACAGCCATGATTACCAGCCAAGCCTTTATTGGCCAGTTAGCCGGCCTAATGGCGTTGTATCTTACCTGGGCCGGCGGCCCGCTGTACGGGTTAACGGTTCTGACCGGCTTAATCTGTTACTTGGCAGCCCGCCATTTCTTTGACAACTTTGACGAACCCTATTCTAGGCTCTTGTCATATGTCTGGGCCTACTTTGGCACGGCCCTGGCTTGGGTGCTCGGCCACCTGCTGATTTCTTATCCGCACGACAACAGCAGCGGCTTATTGTCGCAACCGGTGCTTTTTCTGACGATTATCGGCTATGGTCTGGCCATTCTTTATTATGCTGACCATTTTGATCGTTCATCCCGCTTGCTGCGGCGCCAAACTACCATTAGTTTACTTATATTAGTCGTAATACTGATCGGCTCTTTGTATTTGCGCAGCCGTCATTTAGTGGTTTAAGGGGGTAAGTATGGGCATCAGACAAATGATTCGTTACCGGCTGGGCGTGAAGCTGCCACAACTAGGGTTAGTCGTGGCCTTTTTGCTGGCCACGATACTAGCCGGCTTTGGCGGCGCGTGGTTGGAAGGCCGCCAAAACTCCAACAGTGACATTTTAAGTACCAGCGTGAATAATCAGAAAAAGGTGGTAACCAGCGAGAGCCAACTAATCAGCCAAATTGCCAAAACGGTCGGGCCGAGCGTAGTCAGTGTGAACGTTAATATAACCGCTACCAGTAGCCAGAGTCAGACCGGTTTCGGCCTGTTCGGCTTTTCGCAGCCCGAACAAGAACAGGCGGCCGGCACCGGCATCATTATTGACTCTTCCGGCTTAATCGTGACCAACCGCCACGTGGTGCCCGACGGCACCACCAACGTTAGTGTCACCTTAAGCGATGGCACGGAATTGAAGGATGTGTCAGTGGTGGGCCGCACCTCCGATAGCGACACCCTAGACATCGCCTTCTTAAAGATAAATAACGCCCAGGGCCACAAGCTGACGCCGGCCGTAATAGGTGATTCATCGACTGTGCAGGTGGGTGACGATGCCGTGGCCATCGGCAATGCCTTGGGCCAGTTCCAGAACACGGTCACCAGCGGCATTATTTCGGGCTATGGTCGCAGCGTGCAGGCCAGCGACAGCTCCGGTGATGCCTCCACCGCCGAAAACCTGGACGATCTTTTCCAAACCGATGCCGCTATCAACGAGGGCAATTCCGGCGGTCCCTTAGTCAACTTGAACGGGCAAGTGATCGGCATTAACACGGCTACAGCCGGCAACGCCCAGAACATTGGCTTCGCCATTCCGATTAACGACGTTAAAGGCCTGATTAACCAGGTAGTTAAGAACGGCAGCTTTAGCCGGCCTTACCTAGGTGTGCGCTATATTCCGTTAACGGCTGACGTGGCGAATGAGTTTAACTTGAGCGTGCAGAATGGTGCCTTTGTGGCCCCCAGCAATGATCCGACCAATCCTTCAATTGTGCCGGGCAGCCCGGCCGATAAAGCCGG
>DATBED010000007.1:0-20778 GCA_036276195.1 Saccharimonadales bacterium (SeqCode)
ATAGTACTAAAAGGATGTCGTGGGAAAATCCTCGAGCATTAAGTTTTTTGAGTTTCACGTTATTGTTTCTTTCTTAGAATTAGCATAAATTAATACTTCAAACTGGTTATGATTATTTAGCACATCAGCAGGGTTGTCAAGGCTTTTACGCAGGTTGCCTGCATATCTGTTATGAGTTATTATTAAAATAACTAGTTAAGGAGATGAGATGGAGCCTGGCGATAACAAAGCAGTGTTTGGATCAACTTTTGGTCCGGAGTTCAAAGAAGATAACTTTAAGCCTGTGGAGGGTGGCCCGGGTGTTGGGGCAATCCTAGGTTTATTGTCAGGAAAAATAGAAGACGCCGAATTAGACATTTCCTTCGGTGGCAGGCCTTCAGGCGTGGAAGCGAATGTCCCTCTAGAAGCAGAAGCAGCTTCGACACCATCACCTGAAGTACATGGATCTACTCGACTATGACGACTACAGTATTCATTGACAGCACCCCAAACTAAGGCGTGGTGGCAAGCCATAGTCTAAAAGTGTTGCAACTTAAATTATGTGATATATTGCTACTAGTATGTATGTAACCTAGGCAGGAGAACTCCATGAGTGCTACAACCGGGCCCGAAAATCCTTATAAAAAAGAAACACATCCTCCAATAATGGATTTTGAAGATTTAGTAATTGCCAACAAAGCCCTAAATTCAGCGGCCCGCATAGGCGACCAAACCGCTAGGCCTACGGACGAGTTAGTAATTAACTTACCCACTACCCACTAGTCCCCCAACAACGCCCGAAACCTATAAGGCGCACATGGAACTAACTCGGCTATACGGAGAACGAGCTATTCAAGACAGAGAAGAACTTGAGGCCGGAAATGAGGGGGTACTTAGGCCTGAAGTAATGGACGTTGAAGTAATTCGGCAGCACTTGAAAGATATTCACCATTTTTCTGTTTTGGTTCGAGACGTGTCTCAAGAAGAAGTAGATATTTAGGCAAAGAGTTGTGTGAAGAAACTCACAGCATTTTTATTGACTTTGGTGCGTAGTATGTGGCACTATTCAGAGGTAAGAAGACTTATTAGGAAAACCAAACTATGCCTACCCCCGGTGAGACCGTTAGTGATAGAGGTTTAGAACAAAGCCTGACCCAACGCTATACTCCCGATGGCGCACATATTATTTTGCGGTGGGGTAGAGCTACGCCCACTAAGCCAGATACATACGTTAAAAAGGCCATAGCTCCAACAGTAGGTCCCGATAACGCTATTGAGGGAATTAAGGCCTCAACCATGGGCAACGCTGCTGCCAATCTCGGGCTGCTCTCGATGACTGCCAAAATGGAGACTCCTGATACTGATGATGCCGAGACCGACGCGGCTCATCCAACTGGCGAAGAAGCCCCTGAAGATATTAAACAATCGATCTCTATAGCCGGCATGACTTTAGACGCCTTTGTGCATGTTCGGGAAACTTTTTTTAACAAAGCATTGGTAAACCCGGTAGACCCGGAGGATCCAGATAGCGACCCTGAAGGCTTAAGAGCATCGGTATATCCAGGGAGTGATGGCGATAGCTTTGCCGAGGTCACTGCACTATTAGCAAGACTTACTGGTATGAGAGAAGCTCAAAGTGAAGTGGACGAAGTAAGAGATCCAGGTAGTAAGGCCAGAGATGCCTTTGCCAAGAAAGTTGAGGGCGAAGACGACGATTCAATCTTTTCGCTTTTTGACGCAGTAGCCACCCTAATAGATGAGGGCGTAATTAAAAACGAGGATCAGTTAATGATTGCATACTGGGAGATGGGCGCCGCAAAAGTCGTACACGGTCTCCTGGTGGAGTTCGACAATGGTACTAGATCGTTGCCAGAAAGATTGGCCCGGATTAAGGCCAACAATCACGTTGGAATTTACGAGCGCTTTTTAGACGCCTTGAAAGAAAGAGATGGGGGCTTTGACTTTCTTACGCCGCGCCTTGAAGAAGCTATAAGAGAACAGGCTGAATTAGAAAAAATAAGCCTGCTGATCACAAAAGAGCATCGGGCAAAGCAGGACGGACATACAACGAGAGCTCTTGAAATGAGACGTCAGGCGTGGAGAATTATAATTCAAACACGACGACATTGGTACTACAACAGCGAAGACGATTCAAGCTCAAGCGGCGTTTCTTTTAATGTTACGGACCCGAACGTTCTTGATAGGCAGCCAGTACTTGAACGTAAACCAGACGATATTGTGCCAGAAGAAGCCAGAAAAATATTGGCAGATGCAGATGCAGAGAACAATAAGAAGTGGGAACACATTTACGCGGCCTTGCAACTTGAAGCACATGTATTATCAGATGTCGAGGAGCGACCTAGCATAGTTGAATGGGTAAAGGATGCTACAGGAAAGTGGAAGGCGCGGCAAAATCCTACAGATCTATAAGCGCCGTTAGGTAGGCGTTGAAGGCTTGCATGAGTTCTTGGAGGGCGGCTGGTGGGGAATCAAAAGTGTTGTCGTTGATTTGGCTGATGGGCATGATCTTAGATGAGGTACTTGTCAAAAAAGTGGCGTCGAACTGATTGACTTGGTCTAGGGGAATTGGCTGTTTTATTAATTGGAAGCCATTCTGGTTGGCGACTTCTATGACTTTGGCGCGGGTGACTCCGGGCAGAATTTGATCCTCGGGAGGCGAGGTGATCGTGCGGCTACGCAGCCCGAAAAAGTTGGTGCGGGTGCCTTCGCGGATGTTGCCTTGTCGGTCAATTAACAGGGCATCGTAGGCATTGGCTTGCCGGGCTTTACGGTAGGCTAGATAACTACTTAACATGTTAAGTGTCTTAGCTTGAGGGAATTCGCGCTCGTAATTATAGGTTATGACTTTGGCGCCGGTCTTATATAACTGCCGGTTCGGGAAGAGCGGGTTGAGGCATAAAATATCGAGTGTAGCCGAGTCTTTATCGCGCCCGCCAATTAGTAGTATTTTAATATTGCAAGTTTCGGCGGAGTTGCGATCAATCAGTTCCAGCACGCTTTGTTTAGCTAATTCCAGCGAAAAATTATGTTCCAAGCCGATTATCTCGGCCGATTTCAATAAGCGCTGGATATGATCGGCTAAGAAAAGCGCCATTCCTTTAGTGACTCTTATAGATTCGTACACGCCAAATCCATAGGCATATTCGACTCGGCTGAGTGGGACTCCAGCCTGCTCAATTGGCAAAAGCTCGCCATTATGCGAAAAGTACCGGTATGACATTCGTATCTCTATCATACCTGCCCGCGGTTAAATTTGTTACTGCCATCCCGGTCTTGGGGATCTAGAATTTAACTAAGGTTTAAAGGTTTAAAAATAATGGTTGGGGAGAGGGTTACTGGAAGTAAGACGAAATGCTAATACGATAATTGAACCATTGAGGGGGGCTAAGGCCTGGCTAGGTAGTTTTGTAACTGAAGTGTCGGGCGTATTTATACAATATGTTGACGTTTTAAGGAAGCCGGAGCAGCCGGCCGGGGGAGGTGTACGCCGATTGCATGAGGAAATACCATCAGGCTTTGGTCTGAGGCCTGAAGAGCGATTGAGACACGAGAAGGCCGAACAGGCACGGCGCACAATTTTAACTCCCCAAGACTGATGGCTTAGCTTAAGCCGCTATCTTACGCTATAATAACGCTGCTACATTTGGCGCCTTGGCGGAGTAGTTACGCAGTGGTCTGCAAAACCATTTACACGGGTGCAAATCCCGTAGGTGCCTCCAGGTTAATTTGATGGGCGAGTGGCGGAATTGGTATACGCGGCGGACTTAAAATCCGCTGGCTGAATAAGCCTTGTGGGTTCAAGTCCCACCTCGCCCACCATGTTTTCAGTTTGGTTTAAGATTCCGCTTATGTATAATCAGGTTAGTGGAAAACGAAACAAATACGCCCAATAATCCAGACCCGCAGTTGCCGCCATCAGATCCGGTAGTTCCCAGTCAGCTGCCTCAACCAGGACACTCGATTTCTCCAAATGCGGCTGATTTGCCGACGCCTCATCAACCAGCCGAGTATGTACCCCAGCCGCCTGGCCCTCCGCCCGAGCCGGTAGCGCCCGTGATGCCCAGTAAAGAGGAGCTATTTCAGCCAACCGTTCCACCTGGCCCGGCAGCCCAGCCAATCACCATTGTAAGCGGTGATGGCGGCATACCGTTGGGTCCTTCAGATGGATCTCCGCCACCACCGCCTGGCGCCGCGCCGGCTATGTTTTCAGCTGATCCCCCAGTTACGCCAGCGGGCAAGTCGGGCCGCTGGTTCAAGAAGCCGCTAATTCTGGCTCCTGTGATAGCCGTGCTGTTGCTGGGTAGCGCCTCGGCCTATTATTTTGGCTATTACACCAACTCTAGCGTGGTACTCTCGCAATCTTTATCTAACACCGGCAAAGGCTACAGCAAGCTGATTGATTACTTTAACCAGCAATCCCAGGTTCATTACAGAGGAGTAGTTGGCCAGGGTTCATACACCGTTAAAAGCGGGAGCACCTCAACCGATGGTAACTTCAGTTTCAATTCTAACGGCAACAATTCCGACACTAATTTTGATGTTGGATTGGGCACAACTCGAGTTAAGGCCGAAATCCGCACCATTAAGCCATCTACCAGCAGCACGCCCGACATTTACCTGAAGGCCAGTGGCATTACGGGCTTAGGTGCTCTAACCGGCTCATCCCAAATTGATAGCGCTATTAACCAGTACGACGGCAAATGGATTGCCGTAGACCACACTCTTATAGATAATTTAGGTAGCTTATCAAGTTTGGCGGCTACATCGGATGCCACCACTGCCAAGCCGCCTAGCGGCCCCAACTACCCCTCCGAAGCCCAGGTTATGGACGAGCTGCAAGCTTTCGGAAGGGTTAATCAGCAATATGTTTTTACTACCGATAAAGCCAAATCTGTTACCGTAGTACTTAAGAAGTATGGCATTGAAACCGTTAATGGTCACAAGGCCTATCATTACACTTTAGGCTTCAATAATGACCACGTTAAGCAGTACCTTATCGCCCAACATACTGCCCTGGAGGCCAGCAAGCTGAACAACTGGATCAAGCAGATGAACGGCGAGCCGGCTGTCGACCAGTCTTTCAAGTCTATGGAAGATTCGGCCAAGAATATCAAGAGCAGTGACACTTTTGACTTATGGGCCGATGTTAATACGCGCTTAGTCTACAAAATCCGGGTGAATGACAGCAGCCAAAAGAACCCGGCGGCCAATTACGTAGACATTGGTTTGGATTACAAGGGCGGTAGCAGCTATCCGTTCTTTATCAGTGGCCAATCCAAAGATAGTAGCAGTACCGGCAGCGGTTCCCTCGTTATCACTCTAAATTCCCAAGCCCATAGCGTGGGGGTCAAGGCCAACCTGACATCTACCGGCAGCTTGCCCTTTAACTTTAATGCCAATTTGACGTTTACGCCGAGCAACACAGTGCCCACTATTAGCGCTCCTGCCGGCGCCGTGCCGCTGAGCCAGGTCTTAGATCAATTAGGCCTAGGCAGCCTCGTCAGCGGACTCCAAGCCGGACCTCCTTCATCAGGTCCTTGATTAAGCTATACTTAAAGGCGTGAATGTTGTTGTTGACCAGCTACTGACTAATTATCAGATAACCGGCCAGGGCCAGCTAGTGTTGCTGCTGCATGGCTGGGGCGACAGCTTAAATGGCTTGGCCAATTTACAGGAAGAGTTAGCTAAAAAGTACCAGGTTCTAGCTGTGGATTTGCCCGGTTTTGGCGGCACCGAAGCGCCGAAGGAAGTGTGGGATCTGGATAATTATGCTCGCTTTTTAGTGGATTTTTTAGAAAAACTAAAATTGGAGCAGCCTTATGCCGTGATTGGGCACAGCAACGGCGGCGCTTTGGCCATTAGAGCTATAAGCCTCGAATTGCTTAAGCCGCAGAAGCTAGTACTGTTGGCGGCTTCCGGCGTACGCAACAATAACAAGCTTAAGCGATTCCTCTTGATGATTGTGGCCAAGACCGGCAACATGGCCACTATTTGGGTGCCGGAACGCTACCGCCGCGCCCTGCGCAAGAGCCTTTACGGCGCGGCTGGCTCCGATATGTTGGTGGCGCCGCACCTGCAAGACACTTTTAAGAAGACTGTGCGACAAGACATCCAAGCTGACGCGGCCGGCATAGAGGCGCCAACCCTGCTAATTTATGCGGCCGACGACCGGGCCGTGCCTACGGCAGACGGCAAGCTATATCACAGCCTAATCAGCGGCTCCAAGCTGGAGATCATAAGTGATGCCGGCCATTTTGTGCATCTTGACCAGCCCGCCAAAGTGCTGCAGTTAATTGAGCAGTTCCTGGCCTAATCAGTTATGGCCTGTAAAGGGCTTTGAGCCGCGTCAGTCTGGTGTCATCGCTGCTTTCTACTAGAGCCTGGTAAAGCAATTTGTCGGCCCACTCCTGTTCGAGCAAGTAACCCGCGGGGTTAGTCACCTTAACCCGGTTTTCTTCGACGCCCCGTCTGTTGCCATAGCCAACAGACGACTGCATATACTTAAAGTAAGCCACCTGTTGGCGCTTATCTAGTCCCACCTCTGACACCACGACCACGTGACCGCCGTTGATAAAGCGGATTAAATCACCTGGCCGCACTTGGTTTATATCGCTTATTTTGACTGAATTCGTATGGTTGGTCAGCAAGTTGGCTGATATGTTTTCAAAGGGCCGCACTTTGCCGACCAGTTGACGTTTTAGATTAGGGAACTTCAAGCAATTTTGGATTGGTTTATGAAAGGCATCTAGGGTAACGCAGTTGAGTATCCAGGCGGCAAAGCCGGAACAATCCACGCCTAAACCACAGGCCATTAAATACCTTTCAAGCTGCTCCTGATTACCGTGGGCCAACATTTGGAACCTAGCCAAGTACTGTTCGGCCGCCGCTTCAATTTCTTCCGGCCGACCCTTGCCCACCAGGGCTCGACGCTTACCCCGCAGGGCCGTATTAATGTGGTATGGGCAGCTAATTTCCAGGCCTTGGATGTGCAAATGGCTGTAATGGTCAAACAGAGATTGAGCGGTCGCCGGCAATTTTAAGATGGATGTAACTCGCTCGGGGCTGTTAGTAGACGGCATGACCCAATTTTAGCAACAGCAGGCCGCGATCAGAAATCGCTACTCTAGTGGCAGGCAGGTATAATAAACCCATGCCAATCCGTAGTCTCATTAGCCTATACTTGCCGAGCTATCCCACAATGTTGGTTTATATGCTGCAAAGTTCGGAGTACCAAGTCGGGCCCTATTTAAAGTGGTTGGCCCGGACCAAAGATTTTACTAAAGTGGCCCACCGCCGGCAGCTGGAGTTAACCCGTCGAGCTTGGCTATTATTGCTAACGTTGAGGCTGGGCATATTGCTGGAAATCCTGGCCGGTTTAGGGCTGATTTATTTGGGAGTTTGGCACCATCTGGCCGGAGGCGTACCCTTCGGCGCGGCTCTGATTGTGATTTATCCGCTACTGTGGGCTTATCTGGTGATGCTGCCGCTGGAGTTGGGCCGCCGCTTGGTGACCCAGCCGGCCGAACTGCGGCAAGTACGGCAGTCGGAGCAACTATTTACAGCCCATAAGGCCCTAAGAATCGCTGTAGCCGGCAGCTACGGCAAAACAACCATGAAAGAACTGCTCAACACGGTTTTAGGCGAAGGGCTCAAAGTAGCGGCCACTCCGGCCAATCAGAACGTCAGTATCAGTCATGCCCGCTGGGCCAAGCAGCTGGGCGGTGATGAGGAGGTGCTGATAATTGAATACGGTGAAGGCGCTCCGGGCGACGTGGCCCGCTTTGCCCACATAACTCAACCGACGCACGCTGTAATTACAGGCCTGGCACCGGCTCACCTTGATCAATATAAGACTCTTCGGGCGGCTGGCAAAGACATCTTTGCCGTGGCCGATTACCTCAAGAGTAAACATGTTTATGTCAATGACGAGTCACCGGATATTAAGCCCTTCCTTAAGCCGTCATACCAGACCTTTAATGAAAAGGGCGCGCTGAGTTGGCGGGTCGAGCAGGTCGAGATCAGCCTAGGCGGAATCGATTTTACGCTTAAAAAAGGCAAGCAGTCACTCAATTTGCATAGTGGATTAGTCGGCCGGCATCAGATCGGTTTTCTGGCTTTTGCGGCGGCTTTTGGGCTGCAGCTGGGCCTAACCGAAGAACAGGTACGGGCCGGGATTGCCAAAACGGCTCCTTTTGAACACCGTATGCAACCCTATCAACTGGCTGGCGCCTGGATAATAGATGATACTTACAATGGCAATCTGGAAGGCATCCGCGCCGGCACCCAGCTGCTAAAAGATGTCGAGGCCAAGCGTAAAATCTATGTGACGCCCGGCCTGGTTGACCAAGGCGAAGAAACCGAGCGGGTTCATATGGAGATGGGTAAGCTAATAGCCGCTGCCCAGCCTGACTTGGTCGTACTGATGCGCAATTCCGTGACAGACTACATTAAGCGAGGCCTGAAGGCCGGCAAGTTCAAGGGCGAGCTTCAAATAGAGCCCGATCCCCTGGAATTTTACTCCAACTTGACCCACTTCGTCGCCAGCGGCGACCTGGTCGTCATGCAAAACGACTGGACCGACAACTACGCCTAAGAGCCAGCCTCGATCAGGCGCTGCAGGGCCAGCATTAAGGCAGCTTCTTTTAGGGAAACGCTCTCTTTTTGGGAGAAGTTGTAGGTGTCTTCCACGGCGGTAACCATGTACTTTTCCATTAAGCGGTTGACCTTGGCCAGGCCCCAGTGCTCGCCTTGTTTGTTTTGTAGCCATTCCAAGTAGCTAACAATTACACCGCCGGCGTTAGCAATAATGTCGGGCATAATAATGTGGCCGTGAGCCGTTAGGTAGTCGTAAGCCCGCTCGTCAACCGGCCCATTGGCCAGTTCCAGGATGCACTTGGCCCAGATAGTGTCGGCGTTACGGCGGGCGGTGACGGCGTCGCCCAGAGCGGCCAGTACCAGCACATCTACATTAGCCGACATTAACTTGCCGTTGCTGATGAACTCGGTGCCGGCTTCATTGTAAGTGGTGAAGCTTTGGCCACCGGCTTTATGGGCGGCAATTTTTCGCGGGCTTAGGCCAGCGGGGTTATACAAGGCGCCTTCGGCCTCGCCAATCGCTACGATCTTCCAATTTGGGTGGGCGTGTTCGACGCCGAAACAGAAGTAGGAGCCGACGTTGCCGAAGCCTTGCACGGCTAGAGTGAGCGGTTCGTCGGCTTTACCCAAGCGCTTTAGTAATTCATATAGAGCGACCATGCCACCGTGGCCGGTAGCGGCGTCGCGGCCCTCACTGCCTCCTTTGCCCAGGCTTTTGCCGGTAAAACTGGCCTGGCTGGTGTCGCCGGTAGCGGTTTCGTAGGCTTCGACCATCCAGTCAATGATGCGGCTGTTGGTGTTGATGTCGGGTGCCGGAATGTCGGTATCGGGGCCGATGTACGGCACCAGATAGCGGCTGTAGGCGCGGCTTAGCTCCTCCAGTTCAGCCTCGCTTAGTTGCTGCGGGTCAACCGCTACGCCGCCCTTACCGCCACCGAGCGGCAAGCCGACAGCAGCCGTTTTGAGACTCATCAGGGTAGCCAAGGCTTGTACTTCCTCTAAGTGAACCTCGGGATGGAAGCGTACACCACCCTTATATGGCCCCAGCCGTTTGCTGTGCTGCACCCGGTAGGCGGGGAAGCTTTTGCCGCTGCTTAGGTCGATGTCAAAAACGTGGGCAGCGTCTGGTTTTAAGATGGTCTCGATAGTCGATTGGTCGTAGCCCAGTTTCTTGCCGGCACGAGTGATCATGTGTTGGGCGGTGCGAAGCATGCGGAATTCCGATCACGGTTGAGTTAAATCACTACTTGTATATTATACCAAGCATAAGCAAATTATTTGGAATTGTAGGCCTTAATTGTATATACTAATTGCATGGAAACAATCGCAGTAATTTTCGGTGGGCGATCGGCCGAGCATGACGTGTCTATAGTGACCGCGCTAGCCAGTATTATTAAGCCACTCGAATTAACTAAAAAGTACCGGGTCGAAGCAGTTTATATCGCCAAAGACGGCACCTGGTATTGGGACGACAAGCTCAAAGACATTAGCCTGTTCACCTCTGGTGCAATCCAAGATTTTATCCATCGGACCCAACCGGCCAGCGTGCAATTCGACGGCGGCATGACGCTAGTTAAAGCCAGCGGTATTGCCGGCCGCAAAAGCCATCGTCAAATCGATCTGGTCTTCCCGGCCATGCATGGTACTTACGGCGAAGACGGTTCGCTCATGGGCCTATTAGATATGGCCGGAATTCCGTACGTTGGCTGCGGCGTCAGTGCTTCTGCAGTGGCCATGGATAAGGTTCTTTCCAAATGGATGGCTCTAGCCACCGGTATCCCGGTTCCTAAATACGTTTCTTTTTCTAAGGCAGACGTCGAACGCAACAGCAGCAGCTTGCTCAAGTGGATTATGAAAGAATTGAAATTCCCGGTTTTTGTGAAGCCGGCCCACCTGGGCTCCAGCATTGGTATCAGCCGGGCTATCAATGAAACTGAACTGCGCAACGCTTTAGAGGTGGCCGCTCACTACGACGATAAGGTCATTGTGGAAGAGGAAGTGCAAAATCTCATCGAAGTCACGCTGCCGATCATGGGCAATAATGACAGGCCGCAGGCCGCCTTACTGGAACGGCCTCTGACCCAACCGGAAGACTTCTTCGACTTTGACACTAAATATCTGAGCGGCGGCAAAAAGGGCGGCGGCAAAAAGATGGGCATCAAAGGCTCGCAAGGCTACAGCCAAATACCGGCCGAACTACCGAAAGATCTATACGATAAGGCCGAAAAGGTCGCGCTAGACGTTTACACTAATTTAGGCTGCGACGGCATTGCCCGAGTTGATCTGTTGATAGATGAGAAGACTCAAGCGGTTTACTTCAACGAGGTTAATCCGTTGCCTGGTAGCCTCTACGCCCATAACTGGAACCGGGCTGGTATCAGCAATGTGGAACTGGTGCAGAAGCTGATCGGCTTCGCCAAAGAGCGCCACACCCAGCGGCAGGCGCTCAACACCGTCTTTAATACTAGCTTTTTGCAGCAATTCTGATGGCCGACGTTCGCCCCTTTGCCTATTTTCGTGACGGTTTCATTCCTTTCGAAGAGGCTAATCTTAGCATTGCCAGTGCACCGGTTTTATATGGCCTAAGCGTCTATACGGTTTTCCCCGTGCTCTGGAACGCCAATGAGTCCAAACTGTACCTATTCCGCTTAGACGATCACTTCCAGCGACTGCAAAATTCGGCCAAAATTATGGCGTTCGACGACTTTTTAGCGAAGTGGAACTATGACAAGTTCGCCGACACCATGCGCCAACTCCTGCTTAAGAATAAAGTCAAAGAAGATTGTTTGGTTCGGGTGAACGTGTTTGTGGATGAAAGCCTAAAAGGCACTCGTATGCATGGCTTGAAGCACAGCCTGTCGGCCTTTGTTTATAGCACGCCGCCGCTGTTGCCGAAAAGTGGCGCGCGCCTGATGGTGTCAAACTGGCGCCGAACCTCAGATAATTCTATTCCCTCGCGCGCTAAGATTAATGGCAGTTACGTTAACGCGTCGCTAATGAAACACGAGGCCATGCTGAGTGGCTTCGATGACGCCCTGGCCCTAGACGACCATGGCCATGTCACCGAAGGCACGGTTGCCAATATGTTTATGGTACGCGGAGGTAGGCTGATTACGCCACATGAGGCGACCGATTTATTGGAAGGCATTACCCGCGATACCGTCTTTAAGCTGGCCGACCAGCTGGGAATTGCCCACGAACGGCGCAACATTGATCGTAGCGAGCTTTACCTGGCTGACGAGATTTTCCTCTGTGGCAGCAGCGTCCAAATCACGCCTGTCATCGAAGTTGACCACCGCCAGATTGGTAGCGGCACGCCCGGAGCTCTTACCGGGCAATTAATGGATGCTTACGGCAATGTTGTTAATGAAGCCTCTGCCTTCAAGGACTGGCTGACTGTCGTTTAAGGTTTTCTTACGACATGCCTATTTGACATACAAAAGACATCAGGATGATATCGTTTTGATGTATAAAAGGCATGCTGTTCCAAAAGGGGAAGAGTATAGTCGCCGGGTCGAGAAATCGTTGTGATAAACTAAGTTATGACGACAGGGAACCGGGTAGCCATTCTCGACGCCGGCGGGCAATACATCGATCTTGTGCGCAAAGCCGTGGAGCGGCAGGGCATACCGGCCGAAGTTTTACCTCTAAACACGCCGCGCCAGCAAATTGAAGGCCAGTACGGGGCGATTATTATATCCGGTAGTCCGGCCAACACCTCGCAAGGTCCGGCACCACAACCCGCCGCCGATATTTGGCAGACCCCCCTGCCCTTACTGGGTATCTGTTTTGGCATGCAAGCCATGGTGGTGATGCAGGGAGGAGCCGTGGCTCGCAATGCCATTCGTGAAGATGGGCGCGTAACCACCACCGTACGCACCACGCACCCCGTTTTCAAAGGGGTTAAAGCCGATTTTACTGGTCTTTTTACGCATGGCGATTTTGTCAAAAAGGTGCCGGATGGCTTCGAGGTGCTCGGCTCGCACAAACTAAGTGACGGCACCATAGCTTATTCCTCGATCGCTAATGGCAACAAAATTGGTGTGCAGTTCCACCCAGAGGTTTTTGATGACACGCCAGAGGGCTACCAGGTCTTCAAAAACTTTTTGGAAGACATTGCTGGTTTACAGCCCGACCCGGCTTTTCGCGAAAAACAACTACGGGGCATGATTAAAACCAAACAGGCCGAAATCAGGCAGTTAGCCGGCGACCGGTCGGTTATCGCTTTTGTTAGCGGCGGCGTTGATTCCAGCGTAGCAGCTACTCTGGCGGCTGGCGTGCTGGGCGACCAAATGTATGCCTATTACATCGACAGCGGTTTCATGCGTGACGAAGACGAGCAAGTTATTGAAACCCTGCAAGCCGCCGGTCTGAATGTAACCAAGATTTATGCCGTAAAAGACTTTGAGCAAGCTTTGGGCGAGACCACCGATCCGGAGACTAAGCGAAAGATCGTCGGCAAAGCTTTTGTGGAGGTGCAGAATAAAATCGTGGCTAGTCTTGATTTAAAAGAGGCATTGCTGTTGCAGGGTACCAATGCGGCCGATCGTATCGAAAGTGGCCACAGCAAGGGCGATGCCCACACCATGACCATCAAGACGCACCACAACCAGGTTCGCGAAGTGCAAGAACTGAAGGCTGCCGGCCTACTAATTGAGCCAATCGATGATTTGTTTAAAGATGAGGTACGTGAACTGGGACGTCAATTAGGCCTACCGGAAGAGCTGGTTCAGCGCCAACCGTTTCCGGGGCCAGGGTTGGCCATCCGCATCATCGCCACCGCCACAAATGAAAAGTTACAACACTTGCCAAAAGAGAAATCCATCCAGGAGTTTTTAAGTGTCCGTACAACGTCCGCACAACGTCCGGACGTTCCTACGGCTCATCTATTACCGGTGCGCAGCGTAGGGGTCGGCGGCGACGAACGGTCGCATCTTTCTGTTGTGGCCGTAGAAAAATCTGACCTTAAAGCTGAAGAACTAGCCAAACTCGGCGCCGATTTGCCGGCTCATTTTCGCGACACCGTCAACCGGGTCATTTACGCCCTTGGCCTGCAGCCTCTTGCGAACCGCTCTCAGACTAAAACTCTGCTAACGGCCGATGTGCGGGCCCAGTTGCGGTTGGCTGACCGTATTGTCTTCGAAGAAATGCGCACCCACCAACTATTAGACAAAATTGCCCAGTTCCCGGTCGTGCTTTTGCCGCTAAGCTTTAATCAACCTGGACAGCGTTCCATCGTGCTGCGTCCAGTAGCTACCACTACCTTTATGACCGTGCAGGCCATGCTGCCAGGCCGCGACTTGCCCGAGGTATTCTTCCAAACTGTTACCGAGCGCATCCTCAAAGAAGACCCCAACATCTCCCAGGTCTTCCTCGACCTGACCAACAAACCCCCCGGCACCATCGAGTGGGAATAATAAACCGCTACTGCTTGCATTTTGCCACAGCTTATTTATGATTAGCTTACAGGAGCTTAAATGGCAGAATTATCGGAATTTTCGTTAGAGAGTAGGCTAGACTCCAGTATCCAAGAGATTTTGGAAGAACTTCATGGTTTGGGTTCTTCTTTGATGGAACGCTGTGTTGAAGAACCTCCGGTGTATGAGATGGAACCTAGATCTATGGTTGGGGCTTTCGGGCCAGCAGGAGGGCTGGAAATAGTACGCACCACCTCGACTCAGGATGACAACAAAGAGGTCTCTGCTACCTTACTTAGAGCTAGATTCGGCAAATTTGTTATCCCCCTACTTGATGTGATAGGTGCCAGTCGTGACGAAGTGGACGCCCCCATCGCTGTAACTGGATATTGGGGTGTGGGTGAAGGTTATAGCCTTGGTCAGAAAGCCAGTGGAAACCTGGTCGCAGCGGTAGCACAGGGTAGCGGCGTGTCAAAGACAAAACCCCTAGGAGAATTATTGCTTTATTTCGCCGATCAAAATGTTGGCGATATAAATATTGTATATGACAAGCAACTCGACATAATTTCTGGCGTTATAGTCGCCAGTGGAAACCTGGTCAATAGAATAAAAGCAGGGCAACCAGTGGACGCAGCCCTCATAGATGCTGGGCGTTTTGAGCCGATCCATACTCACATTCCATTAAGATACTAAACGTTTAGAAGTCTTTATTCTTATCAGTAAATTGATTAACTGATAGGATAGATGTTATGCAGCGTTATAATCCGAAAGAGTTAGAGCCACGGTGGCAGAAAATTTGGGATGAGTCCGGCACTTACACGGCCGACTTAAAGAGTGACAAGCCCAAATATATCGCCATGAGCATGTTTAATTACCCCAGTGGGGCCGGTATTCATATTGGTCACGCCATGAACTACACCATCAGCGACGTCAAGGCGCGGTTCAAGCGGCAGCAGGGCTATGAGAGCTATCACCCGGTTGGCTGGGACGCCTTTGGCCTGCCGGGCGAAAATTACGCCATTAAAACCGGCGTGTCGCCGCAAGAGAGCATGGCTAATATTATTCCGATGTACCACAAGCAATACAAGGCCATGGGCTGGAGCAATGACTGGGAAAAAGAAATCGCCACCCACTTACCCGAATACTACAAATGGACGCAGTGGATCTTCGCGCAAATGCATAAAAACGGCCTGGCCTACCAAGATTCGCGCTTGCAATGGTGGTGCCCGATCGACAAAACGGTGCTGGCCAACGAGCAGGTGATTGACGGCAAGTGCTGGCGCCACGACGGGCCCGATGACCCGCCAGCCGAGAAGCGGGAAGTCAAGCAGTGGTTCTTTAAAATCACCGATTACGCCGACGAGCTGCTGGAAGCCATCGATGGCCTAGACTGGACCGAAAGCGTCAAACTGGCCCAAAAGAACTGGATCGGGAAGAAAAGCGGCATTGAAATCACTTATGAGATCGAAAATGCGACAGAGTCTAGGGAAGTTATATGCTTCACGACGCGTCCGGATACTAATTTCGGCGCGACTTTCATTGTTATTTCCCCAGAGCATGAGTTGGCGGAGGAGCTTTCGCAAGGTAAGGTTGCGGCTACGAATGGGGGTGACGTAAAGCAAATTACAAATTATATACAGGTTTCTCGAGCCAAAAGCGAGGTTGAAAGGCAACAAGAAGGGCGTAAGAAAACCGGTGTATTCACAGGGCTTTACGCAGTCAATTCTCTGAATAATCGTAGAATGCCGATTTGGATTGCCGATTTCGTACTGGCCGGTTTTGGCACGGGTGCTGTCGTAGGTGTTCCAGGACACGACGTCCGAGACTTTGAGTTTGCTTTAGCATTTGGCCTTCCTATTGAAAGAGTAGTAGTGGGCCGTGATGGCGATACTTCTGAAATTAAAGACGTGTCTCAAGTTCAGGAAGAAAACGGCAAAATGATAAATTCTGAGTTCTTAGATGGCCTCGACATCCACGACGCGACTGAAAAGATGATGGACTACATGGAAGCCAAAATCATGGGCAAAAGAGTCGTTACTTATCGTATGCGGGATTGGAGCGTTAGCCGGCAGCGCTATTGGGGCGCGCCGATTCCGATTATTCATTGCACTCATTGTGTGCCGGAAGACGTAAAAAAAGGTGCTGTGACTAGCATTGATTTTGCTGATCATGATAATTTCTTACAGTTAATCAGTGGCGACAAAACGGCAATCACACGAGCAGTGGGTGATGAAAATCCTGCTTATTCCAAACTTCAAGTGAACGACATAGTTAAATTAGTAGATAAGCAAACAGATGAAAATGTCTACGCACGTATTACTGACGCACATACCTACGACAATCTTAACGAACTTTTTAAAGATAAAAGCATCCTGCAGGCTTCTTTCATTAGGTCTTTTTCCTCTAAAGAGGAATTAAAAAATCAATACAATGCAAATAGGCCCGGCTATAGCAATCTCATAGAAAAAAACGGGGCTTATGGTTGGCGTATTGCGTTGATTACTGAGCCTGTCTTGGTATCCGAGGAAGAGTTGCCGGTTATTTTGCCGGAGCTGGACGATTTTTCGCCGACTGGTGACGGCCGCGGCGCCTTAGCGCGTGCTACAGATTGGCTCAAAGTTGACTGCCCGCAGTGTGGCGGCCCAGCCGAGCGCGAAACCGACACCATGGACACTTATGTTGATAGCAGCTGGTACATGTACCGCTACTTTGATCCACGTAACCAGCAGCAGGCTTTCGACCCGACGATCGTTAAAAAGTGGGAGCCGATCGACTTTTATAACGGTGCTGACCACGCCACAGCCCATCTGTTATACGCCCGCTTCATCGGTCATTTCTTCAAGAAACTAGGCTTAGTTAATGAACCCGAACCATTCAAGCAATTCCTGTTTAATGGCAAGGTCACGGCCCAAGACGGCACCATGTTTAGCAAAAGCAAGGGCAACGGCGTGGATCCACTTGAGATTATCGAACAAGGTTATGGCGCCGATGCTCTGCGGATTTACTTAATGTTCGCGGCGCCGCTAGAGCTGTGGGTGCGCTGGGATCCGCGGGGCGTGCCCGGCATGCATCGCTTCCTTTCCCGGATTTGGAATTTGGTTCAGGAATACCTTGAGGCTAAGCCGGTTGAGTTGTCAGATGAAGAACAGCGGAACATCAACCGAACGGTTCACTTCATGATCAAGAAAGTCACTGAAGACATTGAGCACAACCACTATAATACGGCTATTGCCGCCGCCATGGCTTGCACTAACGATTTGTATAAACTGAAGACCTCCAACTTCGGTAAATCTGATACTTGGCAATCGGCCTTGGAGGCGCTGGTGGCTTGTGTTGCGCCGTTTGCGCCGCATGCCAGTGAGGAATTGTGGCACCAGCTGGGCCATACCACTAGCGTGCACCGTGACAGTTGGCCAAAATACGATGAAAAATATCTCGAGCAAGACCAAATAACCATTGCCGTTCAAGTCAACGGTAAACTGCGCGGCGAAGTCCAGGTGGCAGCCGACGCTCCTGAAGAAGCGGTCGTTGAAGCCGCCAAAGCCCACCAAAAAGTAGCCATTTACCTGGCCAACAAAACTGTTAAAAAGGCTATCTATGTGCCAAGCAAGCTCATAAATTTTGTCATCTAGCCACTAAAGATTAAATAATTATTAAATACTGCAAGAATCTTTAAGCTCTTGCTTTGAGATGATCAAGTTAGGGCTTAAGATCATTTCACCTGGCTTTGCCAGGTTCACCGAGGTGGGGTGGCAGAGTGGTTTAATGCCCCGATGTCAGGAGTCGGTGAGAGTGTCACAACTTTCCGCAGGTTCGAATCCTGTCCCCACCGCCATGCGACACCAATAAATAAACCCCTTCCACTGGTCGGGGTTTATTTATTCCGCCGTAGTCAGATTTGGCGAATAAGTGTCACAACTTCCGACCATTATTATATGTCAGGACCTTGCTATGTCAAGTTACTACCCGAATCTTTGCTTGAGAAAACAGGTTAGATTTGCTAGCATAGAAGTAAGTTTTGACAGTTAAGTAAAGGAAGCCCTTATGGGAAAGCCCAAAAAGCGAACCAGCCCGCGTAAAACGGGCACCCGGCGCAGCCATTTGGTGCTGAAGCTGGCCCGAAAAGTTAACGCTAAGTCACCAGTGAAAGTGCGCACGACTAAGCGCGAATCTGCCAAAACTGCCTGATACACAGGCAAAGGATTTAACAATATGGCTAGCAATCGACACCTCGGTCGCATCATCGTTTTGCAAACGCTTTACGAGCAAGAAGTCCGCCATGAGGCTCAAGACTCTAGCTTAGACATTGATAAGGTCCTGCAGCGTAATATTGAGCGCTATCAGGAGATGATTGATGATATTGAGTTCATCAAACAGCTAGTCGATGGGGTTACCAAGCAAGCGGCTGAACTCGATGCTAAATTACAGCCAGTGGCTCCGGAGTGGCCAATTGACCAGATTGCCCGTATGGATAGGTTGGTGCTGCGCATTGGGCTGTACGAGCTGGAAAACGAGGCCGACGTGCCGCCCAAGGTGGTTATTAACGAGGCAGTGGAGCTGGCCAAGGCCTTCGGTGGCGACAACTCGTCGAAGTTTATTAACGGCGTTCTGGGCACCTTGTTGCGCCAAAAAGAAGAAGCGGCCAAACCGGCGGCTAAACCCAAAGCTAAAGCTAAGGCGAAAACCGTCCCAGCCAAATCCAACACTGCCAAGACAGCTAAGGTTAGTAAAAAATAGGTAGCAGAAGTGAAGAAACCTAATCCAATCAGAGGTATCAAGAAGCTGGCCCATGTACGGCGGCCAGTGATCGACGAGGTGGTGCGCGAAACTACCTCGGGCGGAGTGGTTTTCCGCAAGCATCCTAATACGGGTGAATTGCAAATCCTGCTAATGCAAGATGCTAAGAATCGCTGGACTATTCCCAAAGGGCATGTTGAGCCAGGCGAAGAACCCGGCGCCACAGCCGAACGCGAAATCCGCGAAGAAACCGGTCTGCAAGACATGGAGGTGTTGGTTTGGCTGGGCAAGGTTCAATTCCGTTATCGCCGCGGCCACACCCTGGTGTTGATGAGCATGCATATCTGGCTGGTCGAAGGCAAGGGCAACACCGATAAGCTTCACCCAGAAGACTGGCTGAACGACATCAAGTGGCTGCCGGCCAGCGAGGCGGTCGACAAAATCGCTTACGACGACATTGGCAAGCTAATTTTACTGGGGATGAAAAAAGTCCGAGAGAACAAATTATAAGCACAATGGACACTTCTGCCTACGTTACCTTTGCCCGCGAGAAGCTGCAAGTTGCCTTCAATAACCTTGACTTGCTGCTGATGGCCTTCACCCACCGTTCTTATCTGAATGAGCACCGAAAAACAGTAGCCGAGCATAACGAGCGCTTGGAGTTTTTAGGCGACGCCGTATTAGAACTGATTGTCACCGAGTACCTCTATGCCAACTATCAAGAACCGGAAGGGATCTTGACTAATTGGCGCAGCTCATTGGTGCGTACCGAAAGCATTAGTGCTGCTGCCGCTAAATTTGGCTTTGAGCCTCTATTACGCCTTAGCCGAGGCGAAAAGCGAGGCACCGACAGGGCCCGCGCCCAAATCTTAGCCAATGTCTTTGAAGCCGTTATTGGAGCGCTTTACCTTGACCAAGGCTATGAGGCCGCCAAGAACTTCATCACCGCCAGCATTTTGAGCACCCTCGACGACATTCTGGCTAGTGGCTCCTGGATGGACCCCAAATCCCACTTACAGGAACTGGCTCAGGCCCGCGAAACGGCCACTCCCATCTACAAAGTTATGAGCGAAGAAGGCCCCGACCACGACAAGACCTTCACAGTAGGGGTTTACGTGTCTGACCAACTGCGCGGCCAGGGCATTGGCCCGAGCAAACAAGCCGCCCAGCAAAAAGCCGCCGAAGCCGCCCTCGCCTCCTACCAGAAATAAAGCAATCCATTACAGTTGGCAGGCTGCTGTAACCTGGCTGCAGACCTTCCTACTCTTTCCTCTACCTGTTAAATGTATATACAAATAAATATACTCACCTCTGTTATTGTTTAAAAAGTGTATATACATTTAAAGACATAGTGGCCAAGACGCAGCGACTTATTATTGACAACAGGGGCGGGTATCTGATAGAGTGAACAGATTGTCTTTAGAAGCTTTAATTCGTAGAGACGAAGAAATTTAAGGAGTTTAAATGTTAGTTATTCGCATGCAGCGTACCGGCCGCAAAGGCCACGCCATGTTCCGCGTAGTCGTGCAAGACTCACGCCGGACCCCAACCAGCGGCAAAGTTGTTGCCAGCTTGGGAAGTTACGATCCTCACGCTAAATCAGTCCAAATCAATAAAGAAAAGGCCGCTTTTTATTTAGAGCACGGCGCCCAGCCGTCGGAGCGTGTCGCCAGCCTGCTGAAGGCCGAAGGCGTCAAGTTGCCTAAGTGGGTCACACTGTCTAGCAAACAGGAAGGTACGACACGTAATCCCGATAAGCGCCGCAGCACCAGGCCGCCCGAGCCTGAGGCACCAGCTGAAGAAGCTGCCCCTGCTGCTGAAGAAACCCCAGCTGAAGAGACTACACCTGTCGCCGAGGAAGCACCTGCAATTGAACCCGCAACCGAATCTCTGGCTGAAGAACCCGACACGGCCGCCGAAGAAGCAGCTAGCGAAGAATCGACTGAAGCTGAAGCCAAATCGTGAAATTTCGCACATTCAGCCCGTGCGCGTTTGCTATAATTAAATAATCTACTTAATAATCCCGTAG
>DATBED010000008.1:0-23296 GCA_036276195.1 Saccharimonadales bacterium (SeqCode)
CCAGCGCTATGGCTATTCCTATCAAGAGGCTAAAAATGTGGACGATAGTTATACGCAGTCGCGCGGCCACGGTTTCGGTAAAGAGGCCAAGCGCCGCATTATGATCGGCACCCATGTGCTTTCGAGTGGCTATTACGACGCCTATTATAAGCAGGCCCAAACGGTGCGGACTAAGCTAATCCAGGAGTTTGAAGAGGCATTTCGGCAAGTCGATTTCTTGATTGGACCGGTGGCGCCGACCACGGCTTTTAAGATTGGACAAAACATTCAAGATCCGTTGCAAATGTACCTGGCCGATGTCATGACTGTGGCGCCGAACTTGGCCGGCAACCCGGCAATCAGCTTACCGGCTGGCGAAAGCCAAGGCTTGCCGGTGAACCTACATATTATGGCGCCGCAAAAAGCCGATAGGGATTTGCTGGCTTTTGCTAAGCAAGCGGAAGGGGTGCTGGCATGAAACGCAATCCTTTTCGTCGTCGCAAGCTTAATGCCAATAAGTACACTGCCCGCTGGAAGGAACTTCAGGGCTACTGTGCCAGCCGCAAGACCTGGCCAAAAGCCATCATAGAAGCCGATAACCTGTTAAGTGATGTTCTAAAGCGCAAAGGCTACAAAGGCAAAACTCTCGGCGAACGGCTGGTAGCTGCTCAACACGAACTGTCGAGCAACGACAGCGTGTGGGTTGGCCACAAACTGCGTAACGTTATGGAGAAGCCCGAGCTCGACGTGCGCAAGCTCAAAAAGAAGGATATGGTGGTTGCCCTGGCCGGCTTCCGTGAGGCGCTGCGCGACCTAGGAGCCCTCCACCGTGATTAGCTCCGCGATTCGCGCCAAATATAAGGTGACGGTTGGCATCGAGTGTCATGTGCAGCTGAAAACCAAAACCAAGCTGTTTTCGGCCGTCGGCAACGACGCCCGCGAAGCGCCACCGAACAGCTTGGTCAGCCACATCGACTTCGGCTTGCCGGGTGCCCTGCCGGTGTTGAACCGCGAAGCCATCCATCTAGCCTCCAAAGCCGCCTTCGCTTTAAATAGCTTTCCACAGAAGTTCAGCAAATTCGACCGCAAGCACTATTTTTACCCCGATTTGCCGATGGGCTACCAGATCACCCAGTACGATGAACCTATCGTGGTGGGCGGCTCGGTCGAGCTTGAAGTAGACGGTAAAACCAAAGTCATCGGCATCACCCGAGCCCATCTGGAAGCCGATGCCGGCAAGAGCACCCATCCGCCTGGCCAAGCTTATTCCCTGGTCGACCTCAATCGGGCCGGCACACCCTTGCTAGAAATAGTTAGCGAACCCGATATGAGCACTGCCGCCGAGGCCAAGGCCTATGCCCGCGAGCTTTACTTGCGTATGCGCTACGCCGACGTCTCTGATGCAAACCTTTACTACGGCAACATGCGCTTCGATGTCAATGTTAGCGTGAGTAAAACCAATAAACTGGGTACTCGCACCGAGACTAAGAACCTCAACAGCTTCCGCTCGGTCGAGAAGGCTGTCGAATACGAGACCGCGCGCCAAATTGAAGTGCTCGAAAAAGGCGGTACCATCACCCAAGAAACCCGCGGCTGGGACGACGCCAAGCAGAAAACTTTCACCCAGCGCAGCAAAGAGAACGCCGATGACTACCGCTACATGCCCGACCCCGACTTACCACCCGTCACTCTCGACGATGAATACATCGCCAAAATAAAAGCCGAAATGCCGCCGCTGCCCGACGATTACCGAGAGAAGTTAAAAGCCATCGACATTGACGCCAAAGTTATCGAAGACATTATCGCGGATCCAGATATGGCTCGTTTGGTAGCCAATGTACTGGCCAAAGCTGGCGCCGAACATGCCAGGCGAATTGCTTTTTGGATGATGTTAGAAATTCAGGATTCGGACGAACAAGGAGAGGCTCAACCAACGGAAAAGTCTTATAATATAGATCATCTTATCCGGCTATCCGAGCTGACCTCCGACAATAAGTTAAGCTCTACCGCTGCCAAAGAAGTATTTGTTGAAGTGACTAAAACCGGCGAGGACCCTGATAAAATCGCTGCTAAAAAGAACTTAATCCAAGTTTCAGACGAGGGGGAGATCGCTAAAATCGTCGGGCAAGTTTTGGCCGATAATCAAAAAGCTGCCGAAGACGTCAAAAACGGCGAAATGAAGGCCATCGGCTTCTTGGTTGGCCAGGTCATGAAGGCCTCCCAAGGCAAAGCCAACCCCCAGCTCGCCCAAGAGCTTATCAAAAAACAGCTTGGCCTTTCCTGATGTCTTACTAACTATCTAACTATCTGAATGATGCTGCCCGAACGCTGTCGAATTTATAGCATAATCTACATATCTTCCATCTGTAATTTAATACCATTTACGTTATAACTTTACTTCTTAACAATATGTATTAAAGAGCATAAAATACACAGCGGACTTCAGGAAGTAGTTTGCGGGTCGCGCGTGGTACAATTTTAAGAATGGCCCAATCGAAGGTTCGAAAAGCAGTTATAGCGGCGGCTGGTTTTGGTACTCGGTTTTTACCGCAGACCAAGGCCATGCCCAAAGAGATGTTGCCGCTGATCAACAAGCCGATTATTCAGCACATAGTTGAGGAGCTGGTGGCCTCCGGTATCACAGATATTGTAATTGTCACGGGTTACCACAAGCGCACCATTGAGGATCATTTTGATCACATGAGCGCCGATTTAAAGGCCAACCTGGAAGAAGCCGGTAAAACAGAATTGCTAGAAGCTACCTCGCGCATCTCTGGTTTGGCCAATTTTGCGTATTTAAGGCAGAAAGGGCCGTACGGCACCGGTACGCCACTGCTTAATGCCGCTCACTTGTTAGCCGATGAGCCGTTTATTTTCACCTTTGCCGATGACTTCGTAGAAGCTAAGCCGACACGCTTCCAGCAGTTGATTGATGTGCAGGCCAAGCGAGGCGGTTCGGTTATAGCCTGTGTCAAACGAGATGCCGATGCCGATTATGGTCGTTATGGTTACGTTGGTGGCCCAGAAATTGAGCCGGGCTTGATTGATATGACCGCCATTGTAGAAAAGCCGGGTAGCCGAGACAAATCGCCATCTGACCTGGCTTCGGTTAGCGGCTATGTCTTTGAGCCAGCTCTTTTGCAGTACTTGCAGAAGCAGCAACAGATTCATGATCCGAAAAAAGGCGAGTTCATGATCCAAGATTCGATGCAGCAAATGATTAACGACGGACACCACATTTACGGCTGTGAAATCAAGAACGGCACTTACTACGACACTGGTAACCCTTTGGAATACCTCAAAACCGTCTTCGACTTTGCGCTGATGCGAGACGACATCGGCCCAGAGCTACGGCAACACTTGCGCAAAAAATTACAATAGAATTTGACAGATTGCGGTATACTATGTGCCATGACCACTACTGATCAGGTTCTGCTGATTATACTGACCAGCCTCCTTAGTTTGTTCTTCATATTTTGGATTGCGGTAATTATTATTGTCATTAAGCTTATAGGCGAGGTCAGGCGTGTAGTCGCCAGAGCCGAAGAAGTCGTCGACTCCGTAGAATCGGCTGCCGAAGTGCTGCGCGATACCCAAGGCCGGTTAGCTTTCTTTAAGCTGGTCCGTAACATCCTTAAAGTAGTCAATGGGAGGCGTAAATGAGTTTCACTAGCCGCAAACGCTCTGGTAGCGCCAAAAAAATAGCTCTTTTTAGTTCCATAGCAGCCGCAGCCGGCTTTTTGGCCGGCATCTTAACCGCTCCTCAAAGTGGCAAAGCCACCCGTGGCGATATTAAACAGGCTGCCGATAAGGGTATCGGTGAAGCAGAGAAAGACCTAAAAAAGCTTAACCAGGAGCTAAGCAAACTTATTAGTGAAGCTAAGACCGGCGGCGAAAAACTAAGCACCAAGGCTCAAAAAGAGCTGGGCGAGTTGGTCGAGAAGGCTCAAGACACCCGCGAGAAGGGCCGTGAAATGCTTAGCGCTATCCACGAAGGCGAGGCCCAAGATAAAGATCTGGCTAAAGCCATCAAAGACGCCAACCTGGCCCTAAAACACTTGCGCGATTACCTCAAAAAATAAGCCTTTTCTTTGATATAATGAAGGTGAAACTAAGCTCTTAGAGGGAAATTTTGGCGGTCAAAAAACAAGCGCTCAAGCCTAGCGATTTTGTGCACCTGCACAACCATACGCAGTACAGTCTGCTGGACGGCCTGACCAAGGTGCCCGCCCTGATGAAGCATGTCAAAGACAGCGGCATGGAGGCGATCGCTATCACCGACCACGGCACCCTTAGTGGCTCGATCGAGTTCTACAAGGCGGCCAAGGCCGAAGGGATTAATCCCATCATCGGCATGGAGGCCTACGTAGCCGCTCGCCGGCTAACAGATAAGGAGCCGGGCAAAGACAAGCCCTATTACCACCTGATTTTGCTGGCTATGAACCAAGAGGGTTACCAAAACCTGATGGCCCTTAGCACTATTGCTAACCTGGAAGGTTTCTATTACAAACCGCGGATTGACCGCGAACTGCTAGCCGAACATAACGAGGGTCTGATTTGTCTGAGCGGCTGCGCCAGCAGCGAAATTGGCGATGCCTTGCGCCAGGGCCAGTACGACCAAGCCAAGCAAATTGCCGAGTGGTACAAAGAAGCCTTTGGCGACCGCTACTACTTAGAGATCCAAGACCATGGCCACCCCGACCACCCCAGGCGCTGGGCCGAGCAAACCGAAATAAACAAGCAGTTAATGCAACTGGGCCAAGAGCTGGGTATTGAACGGGTAGTTACTTGCGATGCCCACTACCTGAAGCCAACCGATAAAGAAGCCCACGAAATCTTGCTATGCGTGCAGACGGGCTCGTTCTTGAGCGATGAAAAGCGCATGAGCCTGAAAGATTTTGACCTGTATGTTAACCAGCCGGAAGAGGTGATTGGCCGCTGGGGTGAGCAATACCCTGAACTGATTACTAATAGCTGCCAGATCGCCAAGCGCTGCAATTTAAGCATCGAATTGGGCAAAATTCTAATCCCAAAGTTTCCGGTGCCAAAGGGCGAGACCGAAAAATCATATCTGCAGAAGCAGGCTTACCGCGGCCTGGCTTGGCGCTATGGTCATGATGCCCAAAAGAAGCCAATCCTTGAAAAAGCGGCGCGGAGCCTGACAATAGCCGAGGCCAAAAAAACCCTGTCTAAGTCAGTGCTGGAACGGGCGGAATTCGAACTAAGCGTGATCGGTCAAATGGGCTTCAATGGCTACTTTTTGATTATTGCCGACTTTGTGGGATGGGGCAAAAACCAGGGTATTGTCTTTGGGCCGGGCCGGGGCAGCGCGGCCGGCTCAATCGTGTCGTACGCCCTAAAAATAACCGAAATCGACCCCCTACAGTATGAACTGCTGTTTGAGCGCTTTTTGAACCCCGACCGTATCAGCATGCCCGACGTCGACATCGACATCCAAGACAACCGCCGCGACGAGGTTATTCAGTACTGCATCGAAAAATACGGCAAGGAACGGGTCGCCAACATAGTGACTTTTGGCCGGATGGCCGCCCGTAACGCTGTGCGGGACGTGTCGCGGGTACTCCAGGTTCCTTATGCCGAGGCCGACCGGCTGGCCAAAATGATCCCACCACCAGTGCAGGGGCGGCACATTCCCTTAGTCACGTCGCTTAAACGGGATCACGACCTCAAAAATGAATACGACAACAGTGAAACCGCCAAAAAAGTCTTTGATTTGGCCTTGCAGCTAGAGGGAACTATCCGGTCGCATGGCGTCCACGCCGCCGGCGTGGTGATCGCGCCCGAAGACATCGTCTGCTATACGCCGCTGGAACTGGCTCAAAAAGGGGTGATTGCCACGCAGTATTCGATGGGCCCAATCGAAGAGCTCGGACTGCTCAAGATAGACTTCTTAGGCCTGTCCAACCTAACAATTATTAACAACGCCCTACGCATCATTAAGCGGGTATATAGCAAGAGCATCGACATCGACACCATTCCTATGGATGACGAGCCGACTTTTAAGCTGTTCCAGCAAGGTGATACGACTGGAGTCTTCCAGTTCGAATCGGCTGGTATGAAGCGCTATTTAAAGCAGCTTAAGCCGACCGAATTTGATGATCTGATTGCTATGAATGCGCTTTATCGGCCAGGGCCAATGCAATTCATTGATGAGTATATTGCTCGAAAACACGGCGAAGAAAAGATTACTTATGAATACCCCGGCTTAAAGGCCGCCCTTGGCAATACTTACGGCGTGCTGGTTTACCAAGAGCAGTTCATGCAAGTCAGCAAAGAAATGTGCGGCTTCTCCGGTGGGCAGGCCGATACGTTGCGCAAAGCCATCGGCAAGAAGCAACGCGACACCATGGCTAAGATGAAAACCGCCTTTATTGAAGGTATGATGCAACATAGCCAAGTCGATCGGGCCTTTGCCGAAAAGTTCTGGGTGCGGATGGAAGCTTTTGCCGACTATGGCTTTAACAAGAGCCACTCTGCTCCCTATGCCATGATCGCTTATCAAACGGCTTACCTAAAAGCCCACTACCCCGCGGCCTTTATGGCGGCGCTCATGAGTAGCGACTTTGACGACACCGACCGGCTGGCCATTGAAATAAGTGAGTGTAAACACATGGGTTTGACGGTGATGCCGCCGGATGTCAATGAATCTTTTGTGGAATTTGCCGTGGTGCCTGAAACTAATGCCATCCGCTTCGGCATGGCAGCCATTAAGAATGTGGGTACCGGGGCGGTGGAGGAAATTTTGCGAGCCCGTCAGACTGGCCAGTTCACCAGTCTGGAAGACTTTTTGGGCCGGGTTAGCCCGCGCATTGTCAATCGTAAAGGTATGGAAAGCCTGATTAAGGCCGGCGCCTTTGACGGCTTTGGTGACCGCGCCGCGCTGTTCTATAACCTTGACATGATACTGGCTTACGGCGCCAGGTTGCAAAAGCAAGCCAATGATGGCCAAACCGACCTTTTCGGCTCCTTGGATGAGATTGAGATGGAACGGCCAAAACTGGAGCTGCAATTGCCGCCGGAACCGGCCGACCACCGCGAGCAATTAATCTGGGAGCGCGAGCTACTCGGCTTGTATCTCAGCCAACATCCGCTGGAGCTGTTCGAGACTTTTTTGGCAGAGCAAACCATACCCCTCAACTCTATAACGGCCGACCACGACGGACGGGCTGTGAGTATTGGCGGCGCCGTGTCTTATGTGCGCGAAGTTACTACTAAAAACGGCCAGCGCATGGCCTTTGTAGGTATTGAAGATCGTTATAGTGAAGTGGAGGTAGTGCTCTTCCCTAGTAGCTACCAACAAACTATGGGTCTATGGGAACGCGACAAGGTCGTACTGATTCGGGGAAAAGTTAACGCTAGGGATCGTGAAGGTAAGCGTGCCGACGAAGTTAAGATCATGGCTGACGACGCCCGGGAGATTACCAGCCAGCAGGCCAGTGCTTATCAGGCGACGGGCAAGAAGTCTAAGGTTCCTAAACCGCGCCAGCCGGCAACCGCTGCGCCTGGCCCTGGCGCCAAAGCTGCCGTGTTACCAAAATCGGAGCGGGTTTATATCCGCCTGGAGACTACCAACAACGAGAGTACCCTTCTATCCCTCAAAGAAACAATTGACGCCCACAGTGGTTCCACAGAAGTGGTCTTAGTTTTGGGCGCCGCCGAAGCCAAGCAGGCCATCAAGCTGCCAGGTGGCATCGATGCCGGCAATGGCAGCCTCGACCGTCTGCAAGCGCTGGTAGGCCGCGAGAACGTCGTAATTCAATAATTAGCGCGGGTTAAGAGAACACCTGCCGTAGCAATTACGGCCAAACCAATGTCGAACCAGGGGTGTTCGGCGACAAACTTTTCGCCTCGATTGACCACTCTCTGAAAACGGTACCAATGCGTAAAGACAAAAATTGCAAAAGCCACGATTGTTATGCCCATAACCACGTAAAGCAAGACATTAGACGTGCTACCGGTCACAGCTCCCAGCCGGGTGGCGGCAATGTTTAGTTGTGCGCTGTTCGAAACGAGCCGTGCCGGCGCGTGCCACTCTTTACTTATTAAAACTCCTCCACCAACTACCGCCAACAGCGGCAAATAAGGGTAATAAGCCTTCATATAATGCTTGCCACGCCGGTGGTGCTGTGCCTGCCGCTTCTTATGGTAAGTTTTGGGTTTAGGGCGAGTCGCTAGAGCCATTTTTGTTTCTTTTAACACTAGCATTATACCACTCCTACGCAAGGTAACGTAAGCTGTACAGTGTCATGGCT
The DNA here is from genome assembly GCA_036276195.1 of Saccharimonadales bacterium (SeqCode). Taxonomy (GTDB): domain Bacteria; phylum Patescibacteriota; class Saccharimonadia; order Saccharimonadales; family UBA4665; genus DATBED01. The sequence goes on from DATBED010000008.1 coordinate 8,253, forward strand.
GCAGCCACCGCCACGTTAAACGACTCCTTTTGGCCGAACATCGGAATCTCCACAATAGCATCGCACCAGCTTAGAACCTCGGGCTCTAAGCCCTCAACTTCCCGGCCGACAATCAGCGCCACCTTCTCTGGCGGTTTAAATTCCGGTAAAGGAATGGCATTTTCGGCCTGCTCCAAACCGACTACCAAATAACCGTTTGCCTTCAACTCCAACAGCGCTTCTTGAATGTTGGCGGTCTGACGCCATTTAACCGACTTTTCGGCGCCCAGAGCGGTTTTAGCGATTTGCTTATCAATTTTCGCGGCCAAGTGTGGCAGCCTGTCATCATCTTCGGCCTTTGGATGAGGCGTATAACCGCTCAACCACACCTCATTAACGCCCAGCCCATCAGCCGTTCGCAAAAGCGAGCCAACATTATGTGTACTGCGTAAGTTATGGGCAATTAAGATGATTCTGGCCGTTGTTTTCATGCCCCTAAATATATCATCCTTTTGATAGTGTACTGACAACGTACGGACGAAAGCCGTACGCCGCCAACAAGATTGACGAAACTACCCACCGGGAGCGCTTATGCTTTATACTGGAGGCATATGAGCCAAGATGCCCGCGCCGACGAGGAGCAGGCCGCCCAACGGCGGGCCCGCATCCTCGGCCTGGATTATTACGATACCAGCCAGCCCGGCGACAAGCCGTTGTTTCGCGATGTGCTGACAGTGCCCGAACTTTACGACATGAAAGTCGTTCCGATAAGGCTAGATCAGAGCAATATTTTCTTCGGTATTACTACCACCACTTCACAGCAGACCTTAACTAATATTCAGCAGCGCTTCCAAGACCAGCGGGTGGCTTTTGCCATTATTTCGGATTGGGGTTTTCGCGATTACATGCAGCTGTACGATCCGCCCAAGCAAGTGGTTTACCACGACATTTCGATCAATCAGGTCAGTAGTGAGGGCATGGTGGAGCAGATTTCCGGCATGCTAGAGCAGGTGCGGGCCGACGACATGCTGGCTTACTTGGTTGCCCAGGCTCACCGCTTGAATGCCTCTGACATTCACCTGGAAACCCAGCCTGATTATGTGCGAATTCGCTTGCGTATCGATGGCGTGCTGCACCCGGTAGCTCATTTAAACCCCGAGAAGTATCGTGTACTCGTTTCGGCCATTGCCAGCGCCGGTAATGTTTCAACCTCGGCCAACGAAGCCCAGCAAGGTCACATTGCCCAAGAAGTAACTATGGCTGATGGCAATATGGTAGACGTGAATGTACGCCTAGAGACCGTGCCGACCATTAACGGAATGGACGTAGTGATGCGCCTATTTAACATGGACGCCAGCATGTATACCCTGGATCGACTCGGCCTGTCGGCTCAAGAACGTCAAGTGGTGGACGACATTATCGCCAAGCCGACCGGACTGGTTATGATTGTAGGCCCGACCGGCTCTGGTAAGACGACCACGTTGTATTCCATGCTTAATTCGCTCAACACCGACGAACGCAAAATCATTACCATAGAAGACCCCGTTGAATACCAGTTCCCGGGCATTACCCAGATTTCGGTGCACTCCAGCGAAGGTGGCAACGACGACAGCTTTGCCGACAAGCTGCGGGCCGTGCTGCGTCTCGACCCAGACATTGTTATGGTTGGTGAGATTCGCGATGTAGATACGTCTAAAACGGCTCTCCAGGCTGCTTTGACTGGGCACTTGGTGTTGGCGACGTTTCACGCCGGCTCGGCCGCCGCGGCGTTAACGCGTATTGCCGACATTATTGGTCAGAATCCGCTCTTCATTTCGGCTATTCGCTTGGTCATGGCCCAGCGCCTAATCCGCCGGCTAGACGACAAAACCAAGCAAGGCTACAGCCCTTCTGAAGGCGAATGGGCCAAAATCAACGAAGTCCTCAACACTTTGCCTGAAGGCCTCGAGCGACCTAATCTGGAAGGCCTGCAACTCTATAAACCGGGCAGTTCCACCGACAACCCCTTTGGCTACGAAGGCCAGCTGGCCATTCGCGAACAGTTCACCATGAGCGAAGCTCTGCGTGCCACTCTAGAAAATTCCCACATAAGCGTAACCACTCAGACTCTGGAAGAAGCCGCTATAAAATCCGGCATGCTGACTATGTTGCAAGATGGCATGCTTAAGGTTATTGCCGGGCAGACTACGCTGGATGAACTTTACCGCGTCGTCGGCTAAACTGTTGCAACAGATCAAGGATTGCTGTACAATTTACAGATTATGCCCAGCCTGATTCAGCAAATTAATGATAAGTATCGAAAGTCTGCCGTCGTCGATGTGCGCAGCGGCGATACCGTTAAAGTCCACCAAAAAATCCGCGAAGGCAACAAAGAGCGTATCCAGATTTTCCAAGGCCTGGTAATTAAGACCTCCAATAAAGGCGGCCATACCAGCCGCATCGCAGTTCGGCGTATGGCCTCTGGTGTGGGTGTCGAAAAGAGCTTTTTACTACATAGCCCACTAGTGGTAAAAGTTGAGGTGACTAAGCGCTCCAGAGTACGCCGTAACTACCTCAGCTACATGCGTGAGCGCACCGGTAAATCGGCCCGCATGACCGGGGTAGACTTCGACCGCGACGCGGTTAACGCCGTGCACGACGAAGCCCTCGAAGCCGAAGAAGTTAAACTGCACGAAGAAGTCGCCAAAGAAGCTGCCGCCAAGGCTGAAGCCAAAGCCGCCGAAGAGGCCGAACTGGCCGCCAAAGCCGCTGCTGTCGAAGCCTCCCACAACCAAGCCACCTAACGCTCGATATCCTGTATTTTTAAAAACGCCCCTTGTTAATGGACTCATAATAACATCGCAAGTGGTATATGTCCAGCCCCTGTAAAGGCACCATGTTTTCCGCGAGCCAGATCCAGCCACCCGTTTTATCGGCGACGTATAAAGTATGGGAAATGCCATACTTTATACGTCTGGCATAAATCGTTAAGCAGAGTTCGTCGTACTATTTTCTTTTGGCAAACACCTTTGATTGATAAACTAAATACATGCTTATAGTGGGGATTGATGAAGTAGGCAGGGGTTGTTGGGCCGGTCCGATGGTAGCTGGCGCAGTCGTATTAGACTGTGCGATCGCCGGTCTTAAAGATTCAAAGTTATTGCTTAAGTCAGAGCGTGAACGGCTGGCGGCCATTATTCACAAAAAAGCTTTAGCCGTCGGGCGGGGCTGGGTTCCAGCGGTCGAACTGGATCAGGTTGGTTTAACCGAGGCGGTGCGCCTAGCTATGCAAAGAGCCATAGAGCAGATAGAGGTTCCTTACGACAGCATCATTATTGACGGCAATTATAACTTTTTGGCTGACCTGCCAAATGCCCAGACCATGATTAAAGCGGATTCTAGTGTGCCGGCGGTCAGCGCTGCTAGCATTGTGGCAAAGGTGGCCCGTGATCAATATATGGCCAAGATTGGCCAGCAATATCCTAATTACGGCTTTGATCGGCACGTCGGCTATGGCACGAAATTGCATCTGGAGATGCTTAAACTGCATGGCGTGTGCGAGCTGCACCGGCGCAGTTTTCGTCCGGTCAGAGAGTTGCTGGCATGAATCCGACTGAAATTGGCAAGAAGGCCGAGATTGCTGCCAGCACCTACCTGGAAATGCGCGGTTACAAAGTGATCGAGCGCAACTGGCGGCGGCCGCGCGCCGAAATCGACATTCTGGCCGTCAAAGACGGCGTAATCCATTTTGTAGAGGTTAAATACCGGGCCACTAATGAACAAGGCAGCGGGCTGGATGCCATTACGCCGACTAAGCTCAAGCAAATGCAACGGGCCGCTTGGCTATGGGTCGATGAGAACAAATGGAGGGGCGAGTACGTGCTATCGGTAGTCGAACTGGCCGGCCCAAACTTTACGGTGCTGGGTTTTATTGAGAATGCTTTTTAAGCCACTGCTTGACGCTGGCCTCATTCCGCTGGCGCCAAGCTACGCGGCTGGCAATTTCTTGCTCGGCCAAGGCAATGTCTCGGGTCATGGCGACGACTGACTTTTTGGGTTCAAAAAATGTCTTATACTGGTCAAATTCTGCTTGGTGGCTAAAAATACTGCCTGGGTAGCGGGCAAAATCGCTATAACGCTTGTCGCTGCCGAATTCCTGCTCAATCCAACTCCAGTTATCAAGCAGCCATTGCCAGGTATCTGGCCGGCTGTAACGGTTGCGTAGCAACCAGACAAACCAGTGGATCATGTCTTGGCGACGAATGTGCTTAGTCTTTAGTAATTTGACCAGTTGTCGGTAACGTTTTGGTGATTTGGCTCCCGTTAGGCTGCCAGCCAGCTCATCCTTTTCGTCGGCGTTCTGGATTGTGTTATGCAGTTCCAGAACTTTTTGGAAGTCTGCATCTGTGCCGTAGCGCACGCCGATGTAGTAGATAGTTGAACGGGTGCTGGGTGGCAAGTCGGCCGGCTGTTTGAAAGCGGCAAAACGCTTCAGGCCTTCGTCGATGATGGTTGGTGTCTTAGAGCCGGCAGCCATAGCGTAAGCTAAGCCACGCAAACGCAAGGTCTGGGCTGAATCATTCGGCCCGTCATCCCAGCCCAGTTCACGGGTAAGCGGCAGGACCATCGCTTGTAATATAGTATCAAGCAGGGCTTCAGTAGTCTCGTCGCGCTCTAGTAATTTGCGGGCTTCACCGAGGGCCACGGCTATAGAACCCCAAACACTCTCGCTGCGCTCATTAGCGTAGCCTCGCAGTAAATCGAGCGACTCCGTAGTGGCGGTGATGCCGCCGCGTTGCAGCATGGTGTAGTTGTCGAGCAGCAGCAGACGGTCGATGTTGCTGACCTGACCATGGGCAATGCCTTTAACTATCTGTGCCAAATGTTCGGCTTGGGCATAACGCGGCAGAAAATAGCTGGCGCCGTCGTGATTAAGCAGTAGCGGCTCATCGCCGGCGCTGATGATTTTGGCTTGACCATTCCTAAGCCTAAGCAATGGCGGATCCAGCGAATAAGTCGCGGCTAGGGGCACCTGCCAGGGCTTATCGTCGGACGCATTGACGGAGGGGTCGCTCAAGAAGCGCTGCTGTTGCAGCTTGGCCTGTGGCTGGCCAGGTTGCCAATCGACTGTCACTAAGGGGTAGCCGGGCCGCTTCACCCAGTCGGCCATGAAGCCGCTGATATCCTGGCCACTGGACTGGCCTAAGGCCTCCCATAGATCGGCAGCCACAGTATTGCCGTAGCGGTGTTTGTCAAAATAAAGTTTCAGCCCTTGGCGGAAGGCCTCTTCGCCGATGTAACGCATCAGCATGTGCAAGACCGTGCCGCCCTTGGCATAGACGATTGACGGATCAAATAGGCTGCCGATTTCATCTGGGTGTTGTACTTCGGTCTTGATGGCTTGGACGTCGGCCAGGCTGTCGCGTCGCTTGGCGGCGCCGGTTTCGCTACTGACAAACATTTCCCAGATCTGCCATTCCGGGTAAAGAGCGTCGACGGCCCGGTATTCCATTAAATTGGCGAAGCTTTCGTTCAGCCACAGGTCATCCCACCACTTCATAGTCACCAAATTACCGAACCACTGGTGACTCAGCTCGTGGGCGATCACCAAAGCGACTAGCTGCTTGCTCTCGATGCTGCTGGTTTTAGGATCGGCCAACATAGTGGTTTCGCGGAAGGTGATCAGTCCCCAGTTTTCCATAGCGCCGACGCTGAAGTCGGGCAGAGCCACGATGTCGAGCTTGGCCAGCGGGTAAGGCACGCCAAAATAATCCTCAAAAAACTCCAGGCCTCGTTTAGCGACATTTAAGCCGTGCTCCAGCAGGCCGACGTTAGACGGCGTGGCGTAGGCCCGGATCGCCGTACCATTTTGGCTTTTGGTCTCTTTGTAACCCATCTCGCCGTAAACAAAGGCCAGCAGGTAGGAGCTCATCCGCGGGGTCGTCTCAAAGGTAGTCACCAGATTTTTGCCTGTCTTTTTCTGGGTTTTGACAGGCGTATTGGCGATCACGGTTTCGCCGGCAGGAGTGGTAAGCGATAGGTCAAAGGTGGCCTTGGCCTCGGGCTCGTCAATGTTAGGGAAAGCCTCGCGGGCGTGATGGCTCTCGAACTGGGTGGCAATCAATATCTTATCTTGACCGTCATGCTTAAAATAACAGGGGTAAATGCCATTCATCGGCCGAGTGATGTTACCCTCGAATTTCATAGTAACGGTGTACTCACCAGGGTAAATCATATCTTTAGAATGCAGCCGCACCTCATCGAAACTGTCTTGATTATTGATGCGCGACACCTCAACCGGCTGGTCGCCCTTTTTGTCGTGCTTCACGATGCTGGCCGATGTAATTTTCAGCTCTTTTTGATGGAAGGTCAGCCGCTGGGCCGGACGCCCGACTTTTTTGCCGCGCACCGTCACCGTGCCACTAAACGCCATAGTCTCGCGGTCGGTAACCAAATGTAACCGGTAATGCTCCGGCTGAAACTGCTCGTACAGCCGCGTCACTTTCTTCCCCATATCCCCTTATTGTAACTGAGTTATCCTATGATTGACAAACACCTAGCAGGCTTCTATAGTCAGCTTTAGATATGGCGGAGATTATCAGACCGGCCCAAGGCATGTGGCAGACTCTAGAAGACAGATGCACGAGCCTAATTAATATTGGCGGTCAAGTAATAACCAGACGTTCAGCTACAACTTCCCCTTATGAACCAAATGATGGGCTCTTGGAAGTCTGCGCGGAGTGGGCCGAAGTTGAAGATAATGCTACCGGTACGACGGCAAATAGCATAGTACTAAGTGTGAGAGGAGGTAAAACTAATACAGGAGAAGGCGAAGTTGGCAGAATTGAGGCCGAACTGGACGGTAAACTAGCTGGCGGACGTATTACTTATAGCTTGCCGAGGCCCGAAACTATACGTAATATTCTGTATTTAATCGAAAACTGTGAAATAAATATACAACTACCCTTCCGACTAGAGTGGCTGCTCGAACCCATAGAACATGACACCAACCTGAACAGAGAAGATACTACTGTTTTTAGTGGCTTCATAGAGCCTTTTGGGGCAGGCACCTGGCTAGGCTCTGCAGTTTTAGAGCTAATCGAAGAAAAGAGCAAAGTGACAACGGTTGAAAAAAGACTTCAACGAGAGCCCAAGCAAGATCAACCAGGGATGGTATTTTGGCAAAAAGAGACAACTCAGCGATGGGGGCATGAAAAAAGCTCCTCCAGGACCGTTATATCCTATGGTGGCCAACTGCTTGAGTTCGAACTGGAAGGCTTTGAAGAAGCTGTAATCGAAGAGGGGCAACCTCCTTACACCTTATTAGCGCTAGAGCGAACACCAACAATGATTACTTACAGCCCTCATCTTCTAGACAAAGGCAACGATGGACCTGGCGCTTCGATTTCGCATAGTCAAACATTCTTAAGGCGCCAAGAGGATGCCCGAAACAGTATAGGTCAGTATCTTAAAAAACCTAGCGCTCACTCACTTAGGCTAGTTAATGAAGCGCTTGAACAAGCTAGCGACGATATGAATGTAGCACTTTTAGCGGCCGAGATTGACGGTTGGGGCTCAAGCGGGTTATAATGGCACTGTTGTCCGGCCGCAGTGGTCGGATTTTTTCATAAAGAGACTACACAATTTGGAATTAACAAGAAAGGATATCTAATGGATTTAGATATGAAACAATTGGTGGTTGCCATACGGGCGATCGCCGAAGAAAAAAACTTGCCGGAAGACACCGTGCAAGAGGTGGTGGAACAAGCTCTGGCCGCCGCTTACCGGCGCGATTATGGTGACCGCGAGCAGGAAATTCGCGTTAACATGAACCTCAACACCGGCGAAGTCGACGTTTATGCCATGAAGGATATCGTTGAAAAGGTCGAGCATCCCGTCTACGAAATCAGCCTGGCGGAGGCCCAAACGCGCAAAAAGAGTGCCAAACTCGGCGAACAGATGGAAGTACACGAAAAGGCCGAGACTTTTGGCCGGGTAGCTGCCCAGACGGCCAAGCAAGTCATCTTGCAGCGTCTGCGCGAGGCCGAGCGCGAAATCGTCATGGCTGAGTACGAAGACAAAATCGGCACCGTTATTAACGCCACCGTGGCCCGCGTAGAAGGCAACATTGTGCGCATAGACCTCGGCCGCGCCCAAGGCATCATGCCGCGTAGCGAACAGATCCAAGGAGAGCGTTATTACCCGGGCCAACGCCTCAAAGTTTTCCTGAAAGACGTCGAGCGCGGCTTCCGCGGTCCGCAGCTGGTCGTTTCCCGTGGTAATAAAGAATTCATTGAGTGGCTATTCCGTGGCGAAGTACCTGAAATGGAAAGTGGTGCTGTCGAGATCAAGGGCATATCCCGCGAAGCCGGCGTACGCAGCAAGATCGCCGTTGGCAGCAACGTGCCCGGAGTCGATCCGGTCGGCACCTTCGTGGGTGGCCACGGCACCCGCGTTAATGCCGTCGTCAGCGAAGTCGGCGAGCAAGAGAAGATCGATATCATTGTCTGGGCCGAGGAGCCAATCCAATATATTACTCAAGCTTTGAGCCCGACCAAAGTCGCCAAAGTTGTCATCGACGAGAAGAATAAGAAAGCCCGCGTGATCGTGCCCGAAGACCAGCTCAGCATCGCCATAGGCAAATCCGGCCAGAACGTGCGTTTGGCCAGCAAGCTGACCGGCTACGAGCTCGACATCGAGGCTGAAAAAGTCAGCGCCCCAGCCGAAGCATCGTCGCCGTCAACCGAAGAAGCTGCTGCAGCTCCCGAAACCGCTCCAGCCGAAGGTGGCACCGTCGAAACCAAAGAACTGCCCAAGCAGCCCAAGCTCAAAAAGAAGAACGAACTGGAAAGCTCCCTGCTCGAAGCCATCGAAGAACACGGCGATTAAGGAGGCTAACTAATATGAATAAATATAGAACCGGTTTAACTGCTTTAGGAGTCGGTGCCGCCCTAGCCGCCTGCGGTGCACCTAAAAACAAAGCAGAGAGACATCCTCCAGTACCTCCTCCTAAAGTGGCCACACCTCTTCAGCCTAACCAAAGCACAACAGCAGAGGCTAGGAAATTGGCTCAGACACCCCGGCTTGCCAGGGCCCTCCTGAGTGGTCCTCTGGCTAAGCTAAACGCCCAACTACATAGTACAAGGACGGCGCATAATCAACAGGGTACGACCCTAGAGTACATCAGAACTAATGTTTGCGCCGTAGTCGGATATAAGATTGGCCGGCAAACTCTGGCTTTCTATATTGAGGACCCGGCTTATGTTTACAGGGCTTACCCTTCTCACCCCGGCTTAGTACTGGGTGCGCTGGCTGGCGTAGATCAGACCGGGTATTTAGTACGTGGCCAGGAAAGGGTCATTGATACTGCGACCGGACAGGTCTTTCCCGTCAGTGGGCGAGCTAATGAAATAGACATTACTCAGTCATCACCCAATTTGGAGCTACAACCCGTCCGACTTAGGGCTGATAATGAAGTTTTCAATACTCATGGTCAAAGAGTCATGTCTCTTGCCGGCTCGACAATTGGCTCGGAGAGTTTGACGCAAATAGCACAGGATCCCCTTACTCAAATAGCCTGTTTTGGTGGTAACTTACCCCAACCGGGCGCTTCTCCAGCACCATTACCGGCTGCCTGATAAGCCCCAACAGAGAGAGCTGGCACTCTTGACCTTAGAGTGCCAGGTGCTATAATGGCTGTAGGCAAATCCTAAAACGACCCTAAGCGCCGCTTAAGTAGAAAAGGAGACACTAAACATATGATGCCAAACGATTCCAGCTTTCAAGAATTTTTGAATCATTTAACTAACAACGGCTTGCAGAGCCTCAAGCACGCCGACGCCATTGCCCGCAGCTTCGGCAGTGCCTATGTGGGCACCGAGCACTTGTTGCTTGGTCTGCTGGCTCAAGATGGCAGCATGGGTAATAAGGTTCTGGAAGGGGTCGGCGTGACGCTAGAGCGGGCCCGTTTGGCTTTGAATTTAACCCCTAAAACCCTGGTAATCAACGTTGGCGCTAAGGGCTTGAGCGAAACAGCTAAGTTGACGCTAAAGATGGCGTATGACGTGGCCCAAGATTACGGCCAGGACTACTGTGGCACGGAGCATGTCCTTTATAGCATCTTGACCCAAAAAAACGCTCGGGCGACTATTTTGCTACGCGACATGAACGTCAATATTGATGCGTTGATGGGCGAGCTGGAACAGTTCCTAAGCCGCCAGCAGTACGAAGAGCAAGAGGTAGGTGCCGGTGGCAAGACGCGCAAGCGCGCCGCCAAGAAGACCGCTCTGGATTTCTTCGGTACCGATATGACCCAGCAGGCTCGCCAAGGCAAGCTCGACCCTGTGGTCGGCCGCGAAAACCAGATCCGCCGTATGATCACCATTCTGAACCGCCGCAATAAAAATAACCCGGTGCTCATCGGTGAACCGGGCGTTGGTAAGACCGCCATTGTCGAGGGTCTGGCCCAGCGCATTATCGCCGAGGACGTGCCCGACAGCTTAATTGAAAAGCGTATTGTTATTTTGGATCTGGCTGGCATGATCGCCGGTACTAAATACCGCGGCGAGTTCGAGGAACGGCTCAAAAAAGTCATGGCCGAGCTCGAAAAAGACAACCGCACTATCGTCTTTATTGACGAGCTGCACCTGATTGTCGGCGCCGGTGCCGCCGAGGGCGCCATGGATGCCGGTAACATCCTGAAGCCGGCCCTGGCCCGCGGTAAAATTCAGCTAATCGGTGCTACCACTACGGCCGAATACACCAAGTATATTGAAAAGGATGCCGCGCTGGAACGCCGCTTCCAACCGATCCAGGTGCCGGAAACCACTCCTAGTGAGACCCTGGCCATTTTGAAGGGCCTGCGCCGCCACTACGAGGATTTCCACGGTGTTAAAATGAGTGACGAACTACTAGAAGACGCCGTTAACCTGTCAAAACGCTACATTAACGACCGCTACATGCCCGACAAAGCCATCGATCTGATTGACGAAACCGCCGCTCATTTGCGCGTCGACAAGGGCAAGACCAGCCCGAAAGTCCGCGAACTGCAGAAAGAGCTCAAACTGGTTAACACTCGCATTGAGGAAGCCGTCGAGGCCGAAGATTACGAGCGGGCCGCTCGCGCCAAGACCCGCGCTTCCCAAATCCACGACGAGCTCGAAAAAGAGCAGGTCGCCGGCAAACAAGCCAAGCAGCTAATTGTCACCAGCGAAGATTTAGCCGACGTGGTGTCGCGTATGACCGGTGTACCGGTTAAAAAGGTGATCCGTTCTGAAGCCAAGTATTTGTTAACCCTAGAGAAGACGCTAGGCAAGTACATTGTTGGCCAATCCGAGGCTGTAGAGGCCGTGGCCAAGGCCGTCCGCCGCAACCGCTCCGGCATTGGCAGTGACAAACGACCGATCGGCTCATTCATCTTCTTAGGCCCCACCGGTGTCGGCAAAACCGAGCTGGCCCGGGTGCTGGCCCGTGAATTCTTCGGCAGCGAAGAGGCCCTGGTTAAGATAGACATGTCCGAATTCGGCGAACATCACAATGTGTCGCGTCTAGTCGGTGCCCCAGCCGGTTATGTCGGCTACGATGACGGCGGCCAGTTAACCGATAAGATCCGCCGCCAGCCCTATAGCTTAGTGCTGTTCGACGAGATAGAAAAAGCCCACCCCGACGTCTTTAATATGCTCCTGCAAATGTTAGAAGACGGTTACTTAACCGATGCTAAGGGCCGCAAAATTGACTTCACTAACACCATTGTCATCATGACCAGCAACGTCGGCGCCGAAAAGCTGCAAAAAGAGGCCAACTTGGGCTTTCATGCCACTAAGTCGAGCGAGCTGAAAGACCTCGACCAACTGCACGAGACTAACAAAGCGCATGTTCAAGACGAGCTGAAGAAGCTGTTGCGACCTGAGCTACTCAACCGCATCGATAAGGTGATTGTCTTCCGCGCCCTAACCAAGAAAGACATTTACCGGATTATTGATCTGCAAATTGACGAGCTGAAGCGTCGTTTGCAGCGCAAAGGGCTGAGCGTGCAGCTGGCCATTAGTGCTAAGCAATACCTGTTAGAGCAAGGCTACGATGCCCATAATGGCGTACGGCCGCTGCGGCGACTGATCCAAGACACTATTGAAGACCACCTGGCCCTCGACTTACTAGATGAAAAATACGCTAAAGGTGATATCATTCAGGTAGCTTCCAAAAATGGCGAGCTAGCCTATGCCACAACTGCTGAATCAACAGTTTAAACCATTCAAAAAACTAGACAGGCGCGGCCTTAGCCGTTGGCTGCTCCTGATTGTGCTGGTTTGGTTTGTTGCTTTGGGTACGGCCGTGGCCAACCGCCAAAACTTACTGGACTGGTGGGCGCTACGAGGCTACCAAGCACCGGCTGCCATAACCCAGCTAGCCTCCCAAGATACCATGACGCCTTACGCCCGCAAAATACTATATGTTAACCATCCGGCTATCGACAGCAAGACGACTTTCAGCGGCGCCTGCCCTAATAATGGCGGCGAACAGACTATTGTGCTTGGTTGCTACCATAGCAACCAAGCCGGTGTTTTCCTGCTCAACGTGACTGATTCACGCTTAAACGGCGTGGAGCAAGTTACGGCTGCGCACGAGATGCTACATGCTGCCTACGATCGCCTAAGCAGCTCTGAGCGCCAAAAAGTCGATGCCATGCTGCTCGACTACTACAACCATGACTTACATGACCAGCGCATCCGAACCACCATGGACGCTTATAAAAAGACCGAACCGCATGACGTGGTCAACGAAATGCATTCGGTCTTTGGCACAGAGATTGCCAATCTACCGCCTGGCCTGGAACAGTACTACAAGCGCTACTTTACTAACCGCTCTCAAGTGGCAGCTTTTGCCGCTCAATACCAAGCGGAATTTACTTCTCGCCAAACGGCCCTGGCTCAAGATGATTCCCAGCTGTCTAGCCTCAAGGCCCAGATTGACGCCCAGCAAGCCGACTTGAAGAATAAACTGAATCAAATTAATTCCTTGCAAACGCAGTTGACCAGCCAGCGCAATACTGACAGTTCAGCCTACAATGCCGCCGTGCCAGGCTTCAATGCGCAAGTTGATGCCTACAATGCCGAGGTGGAGCAGTTGAAGGGTCTTGTAAGTGGCTATAACCAACTTGTAACATCACGCAATAACGTGGCGCTAGAAGAAGACCAGCTGGTTAACGATCTTTCTAGTAGTGTCCAGACAATTGGCCACTAATTTTACCAGATTTAATATTTAGTTAATTTTTGGGTGTTAAACTAAAGCGAAGGAGTTTACTTTGGCCAAGAAACCAGCCAAACAGTATGTTTGTAGTAACTGTGGCTATGCCCAGAGTAGCTGGAGTGGCAAATGTCCCAATTGCGGCGAGTGGAACACGCTCGAAGAGCAATTAAGCGTCGCCAAAATTGCCGGCAGCGTGGCCCAAGGTACGGTTTTGCCAACTCAGGCGGTTGATCGGTCTGTCGCCAAAGATCAAAAACGCTTAGCAACAGACATAAGTGAGATTGATGATGTTTTCGGCGGCGGCATAGTGCCCGGCAGCATCAACCTGATCGCCGGGCAGCCTGGTATCGGTAAGAGCACACTGTTATTGCAGTTAGCCTATGCTGTGGCCACCAAAGTGCCGGTGCTGTATATCAGCGGCGAGGAATCGGCTCACCAGGTGGGGCTGCGGGCCGAACGGCTCGGCACCCTGCGGTCGGAGCTCAAATTGGCAACTAGTACCTCGGCCGACGATATCGCTGCTACCATTGCCACCGGCAAATACAAACTAGTGATTGTCGATTCGATTCAAGCGGTGTCAGCCAACGCCGTTAGCTCGGCAGCTGGCACAGTCTCCCAAATCACCAATAGCACCCAGTTGGTCACTCTGGCGGCCAAGCAGAGCAACACCGCCGTTATTCTGGTCGGGCATGTTACTAAGGAAGGGTCGATTGCCGGCCCCAAGGTGCTCGAGCACGCCGTTGACGTCGTCTTGCAGTTAGAAGGGGATAGATACGGTGGTTTCAAATTGCTGCGGGCTGTCAAAAATCGCTTTGGCTCAACTAATGAGGCTGGTATTTTCGAAATGGTCGAGCAGGGCCTGAAACCGGTTGATAACCCATCGGCCGCCCTACTAGCCGAGCGCCACGCCGGCGCCGACAGCGATGGTTCGATTGTTTTGGCCACCGTGGAAGGCACCCGCCCGATTTTGGTGGAAGTCCAGGCCTTGGTCAACCGTACCAGTTATGGCTACCCCAAGCGAGCGGCCAGCGGTTTTGACCTTAACCGCCTCAATCTGCTGGTGGCCATGCTGGAACGCCGCACCAAGCTGCGTTTAGGCGAGCACGACATCTATATCAACATCGTCGGTGGTATCCAAATTCGCGAACCGGCGGCCGACTTGGCGGTCTGTTTGGCAATTGGCTCGGCCGCCAAAGGCTTGCAAATCAAGCAGAACGCCGTAGTTTTTGGTGAAGTCGGCTTAAGCGGTGAAGTCCGCCACGTGCCTTATGTTGAAAAACGCTTGGCCGAAGCCAAAAAGCTCGGTTTTGAAGGCGCCATCGGCCCCAAGGCGCGCACTGGCAAGCAGCCGACCGGCCTACATGGTGTTCCTGACGTCCGCGGCGCCCTAAACCAATTCCTCGAAAAAGACTAGTTAACAGTAGTGGTAGCGGTGTTACCTGAGCTATCTTTGACAGTCACGGGCGTGTTGTGCGGGGCCTGGGAGACGGGCGCTGGGCAATTGCCGACGCTGGTTGTACAGAGAGTATTATTATTGTCGCTGCGATAAACAACGTAACTTGGCGTGCCGCCACTCCAGTTAAAATTAACGTTGCTGCCGTTGATTATGGCCGTGAACCCCGTTATTCCCGACGCCACTACCGGCGCCGGCATGGTAAAATTTAGGCCTTGACTGCTGCTCCCTGAGTAAAGCACGCTATCGGTGACTGTGGCCGTAACGGTTCCACTGCCACTGGAAGACGGCGTATAAGTGAACGACACGGTGCTAGGCGAAGCGCTAACATAGGCTGTATGGATAGTCTGGCCATTTAAGGTGAAGGTCACCGTGCCCGGGAATTGCG
>DATBED010000009.1:0-7903 GCA_036276195.1 Saccharimonadales bacterium (SeqCode)
TAGTAATAGTGGCAGCGATTGTCGGTGTCGGGCTTTACGTAGTCCATCAGAAGAGCAATTCCGATAACACCTTGAGCAGTACTACCAGTAACACGACCGCCAAGTCACCAAGCGGCACCACGGCTAGCGTGCAACAGTTAACGCAACAAGATGCTAAAACTGAAACGGCCGCCGAGGCGGCCGGCGATAGCGCCACCCAACAAGACACTACTAGCGCTAACAGTGCCGTCAGCGCTTTAGGAGGAGCATACAATGAAGCGAGCTACTAAATTCACGAAGAAGGCCTTTGCAGCTAGCTCGATCGTTACTTTAGCTAGCCTGGTGATTATGCCGG
Organism: Saccharimonadales bacterium (SeqCode); assembly: GCA_036276195.1. Classification (GTDB taxonomy): domain Bacteria; phylum Patescibacteriota; class Saccharimonadia; order Saccharimonadales; family UBA4665; genus DATBED01. The sequence goes on from DATBED010000009.1 coordinate 335, forward strand.
CTACCAGCTTGGCAGTCGGCCATGCCGAAGTGACGACCGCCACTAGTACTACCGGCAAAACCAGCCCGTTTTGCACCAAGCTGTCTAGTGATGCCAGCTCGATTACCTCTAAAATGGGCGGTTTACAGGGTAAGGTTACCCAGGCCTGGGTCCAACAAGACCAGAAGTTGAGCACAGACTGGCAGAATGTTGACCAAAAGGTGGCGACCGACCGCCAAACAGCCGATACCGAAAGAGCAGCCGACTTTACCAAGCTGGAAGCTAAGGCGACAACCGGCACCCAAAAACAAGCTGCTCAAACCTATGAAGCAGCCGTCAACACTGCCGTGTCTACCCGACGCTCTGCCTACGATGTCGCCCGACAAACCTTCCGCGACGGGGTTAAATCGGCTATAGCTACTCGCCGCTCGACTGTCGATAGCCAGACTTCTAGTTTTAACGACTCAGTTAATTCAGCCATAGCCACGGCCGAAGCCAGCTGTAATAGCGATCCGAGCAGTGGCACAGCTACCCGCACGGCCTTTGTTAGCAGCTTGCGCACGGCCCGCCAGAGCTTCACGGCCGATCGTAAAGACGACAGCAAGGTTGGCTTCCAAGTGCAACAGTTGGCGGCCACGCGTGACGCCGTCTTCAAGGCTGCCGACCAGGTCTTCCAAACTAGCCTGACGACAGCCCGCCAAACTCTAATCCAGGCCTTTGGCAAGACCTCCATTTAAGAGTATTTACCGGCACTCTAGCCGATGATGCCGGTAACCACCACGGCTAGCGACAAGACACTAATAATGGCCACGCAAACCGCCGCCACTTTGCGGAAAAGCGGTCCGTTAGCGGCGTTACCGAGCAGGTCTTTGTTGTTGGCCAAAATTAAAATGTAAGTTAGCAGAATGGGAGTGATGATGCCGTTCAAAATCTGAGCATTAACCAATGTTTTAATCAGGTTACTTAGTGATAGGGAGACTACGGCGCCGATCACTATCTGGATGGTAAACAGGCTAATGAAAATTGGCGCTTCGCGGAAGCGCTTGCCAACGCTACGTTCCGATCCGACAGCCTCGCTGACGGCGTAGGCAGTCGATAAGGGAACAATAGCAGCGGCCAAGGCGCTGGCGCCTAGAAGGCCAATCCCGAATAACTGCCCGGCGAACTGGCCAGCCACCGGCTGAAGCGCCCGGGCGGCATCGGCCGCCGTATTAAGCGGTGCCCGTGTTTTAATGGCTGCGGCCGTGGCAATGATGATGAACATACTTATTAGCACGGCAAAAATTGAGCCCAATATGGTGTTAAGGCGTTCGCGTTTGTACTCATCCGGCCCGATACCTTTATCGGGCACGGCTGCCGCCACGTAAAACTGCATATACGGCGTGATGGTAGTGCCAATTAAGGCCACACCCAACAACAGGAAGCCTTTAGTGAATAAAAAATGCGGCCAAACCAATTGGCTGGCCGCCTCGCTTAGGTGCGGTTTAGCCAAAAAAGCGGCTACCGGGTAAGTCAGAAAGGCTAGAGATAAAGCTAGCAGAATACGTTCCACTCGGCGATAGCTGCTAAAGACCACTAACGACCAAATAAAAACGGCCGCAATCGGCACAGAGATGTAACGGCTGACATGAAAGAGTTCTAAGCCGGCGGCAATACCGGCAAATTCACTAACCACCAAACCGATGTTAGCAATTACAAAAGCCACTAGCGCCAGTGAGGCCAGGCGCAGCGAGAATTGCTCGCGTATTAGTGAGCCCAGCCCTTCGCCAGTGTAAGCTCCCAGACGGGCGCACATTTCTTGAACAATTATTAGCGCCACCGAAACCATTAACATGAAAAAAAGTGTGCGGTAGCCGAACTGGGCACCGGCCGAAGCGTAAGTAGCGATGCCCCCGGCGTCGTTGCCGGCATTAGCGGCGATCAAGCCCGGGCCGGCTAGCGCTAGAAGAGCGACGCTTAAGCGGGTGAGGCGTTTATGAGGGATCCGGACTTTTTCGGTGTCGGTATCATTCATGACCATAACCTTGGGAAGTGGAAGCGGCCATAGTCGGGCAGTAGGGCGTCAACAATGTCGTCGGCCAGTATGCGGCCAATCGGTTGCCGTTTTTCATCAAGCACTACTATCGAAGATCGGCGGCTTTCCACCAATAATTCGGCCACCCGCCGGATTGGTTCGGTAGCGTCAACCGTTACTACCGGCGGCAGTTTAATCAATTTACCTAGTTTGTCTTCCGGGTTGGCCATTAAGAGGTCAAGCAGCGGGATGTCGTGCACAAATTGGCCATCAGCGTTGGTTATAACCACGGCATCGAGGTTGCCCAGCTCGTCTTTGTCAACCTTAAACCGTTCGCGCACGCTGGCTATGGTTTCATTGGCTCCGCTAACCATAAGCGAGGTGTTCATCAGGCCGCCGGCGGTATCTTCGTCATAAGACAGCACTTCTTCTACCTGGGCGACGCTGTTCTTGGTCATGTGCTTTAGCAGGTCTTCACGTAATAAGGGATCAACGTCACGCAAGGCGTCAGCGGCTTCATCGGGCTCCATCTTAGATAAGTAACGGGCGATCTCGCTAGGAGTTGATTCGCGCAAAATAGTTTCCAGCTCTTCCGGCTCCATCTCTTCCAGGGCGTCGGCAGCTTGCTCGGGTGTTAGTGACTTAAGCAGTTCGCGGCGTTCGTTGCGCCCGAGGTCTTCTAGCAAGTCGGCTAATTCACCAGGCCGCATGCGGCGCAGTTCCTGCCGTTTGGAGGATAATTTGAGATTACGCTGAGCAGTGTCTTGGCCACCGAAGCTTTGAATGGTTGCCCAGTCGATCACGGCATCTGGAGTGGGGCGGGATCGCATCTGGCGTGGCCCGAGCCGGCGCAGCAGGGAACGGTAGCCCACGTCCAGTCCGACCAAACGGATGTGGCCGCCGACCGGCGCCAGATATAAGTCGGAGGCCCGCACTACGCGGGCCCCGTCGACATCGATCAGTTGGTGGTCTAGCACTTCGCCGCCGAGGCGTACTTCCCCCTCCCGAGACTTAAAATCGCGCAGATCCAGCTTGGCATTATTAAGCAGTACCTTATCGGGTTTCAGTTGGGCTAGGTTTTCGGCGCCAATCCAGACTTGGCGACCGGCCACCTTCACAATTAGGCCGGTCAGCGGCGGGTAATTTTCACTGTTGTCCCATCGAAATACCAGATCGGCCAGCTTGCCTATTCTCTGCCCGTACTGATTAACTACATCTTGGCCAACTACGCCGGCCAGCGAAACCAGCGATCCTTTAAATTGCTTAAGCCGTCTAGAACCAGTCCTTTCAGCCAAGGGCCGAAGTTTTAAAGCCATGCCGTTATTGTACCTGTTATACTATATTAGAGAAAATGACCTAGAAATATAAATATGGCCAAAAAAGATTACCTTAAACGTAGTGCCGAGTTCCCGGCCGAAGTGCTCGATGAGACGATTCAAGTTGGTCAGCAGCTTAGCCATAATTTGCCGACCGATATGATAGCCCGCAAAGGTAAGGACTATTGGCACATGCTAGGCCCTGGCCTAACTACCGGCGCCTCCGATGATGACCCTTCAGGCATTGCCACTTACTCACAAACCGGCGCCCAGTACGGTTTTCAGCTGTTGTGGTTAGCGGCCTTTACTTATCCGCTAATGTCTATCGTGCAGGAAATGTGTGCCCGGATTGGTCTGGTGACCGGCCGGGGCCTGGCCGGTAACATCCGGCTGCATTTCTCGCCCAAAGTTATCTACTTGTCGGCCCTGTTCCTATTTGCCGCCAACGCTTTTAACATTGGAGCCGACCTCGGGGCCATGGCTAAAGGTGTCCAATTGTTGGAACCGCGTTGGAGTTTTAGCTTTCTAGTACTCGGATTTACTCTTCTAAGTTTCGGCTTGCAGATTTTTACACCTTACGCTCGTTACGCCCGCTATCTTAAATGGCTGGCCATGGTGTTGTTTGCTTATGTGGCCTCGGCCCTACTGGCGCATTTGCGTTGGAGCGAAGTAATTAAGCATGCCATCGTGCCGCATATTACTTTTAGCAAAGACCAATTGTTGCTGATTTGCGCTATCTTGGGCACGACCATCTCACCATACCTGTTTTTTTGGCAGACCTCGCAGGAAGTTGAGGAGCAAATCCTGCAGGGCAAAACAACCGTTAAAATGCGTCAAGGCGCCGTTAAGGAAGACGTACGCAGTATGCGTATTGATGTCTGGTCGGGCATGTTCCTATCGAATGTAGTAATGTTCTTTATTATTGCCACCTGCGGGGCTTTGCTGTTCTCGCACGGTATTACAAACATCAACAGCGCATCGCAGGCGGCCGAGGCTCTGCGCCCGTTCGCCGGCAACCAAACCTACTTATTATTTGCTGTTGGAATTATCGGCACCGGACTTTTAACCATTCCGGTACTGGCCGGCTCCAGTTCGTATGCCATAGCCGAGAGTTTTCGCTGGAAGGAAGGGCTAGACACTAAACTGCACAAAGCCCACGCCTTCTACGGCATAATCATCATTGCCATGCTGGTCGGGTTGGGGCTGAACTTTATCGGCCTGGATCCGATCAAAGCCCTGATTTATTCGGCTGTAGCCAACGGCATCGTGGCGCCGATCGTATTAGTGCCCATCGTACTCATTAGCAGCAACAAAAAAATTATGGGGCAATGGGTCAACAAGCCCATCATTACTTTTATTGGCTGGTTGGTAGTGGCTCTAATGGCTATAGCCGGCGTGGCGGCTATTCTGACCCTTTAGTTTTACGTGGTTTTCAACGACTCTCTAATCTCGATGCTTGCTATAATACTTCGGTACGCCACCTTAGCTCAGTTGGCTAGAGCACCGCTTTCGTAAAGCGGGGGTCATCGGTTCGAACCCGATAGGTGGCTCCAGTCAGCGGGTGTCGTATAACGGCTATTATGTAGCCTTCCCAAGGCTAAGACGCGGGTTCGACTCCCGCCACCCGCACCACAATTTAACTTTTAGTCCCTCGAGTACTGCCAGATCAAGAAAAGCTACGTTCTGACTCGATCCCTTATAAACATGGCATTTCAAGCACAGAAGAACGATTCTTATCTGTTAAATGCATATAAATTCTAGTTCTAACTTTCGCATGATAACTTCATATCAAGAACGTATTATCGTATCGTATTATTATGTCAGAAATTTACGAACCGCAAATCACCATCTTAGAAACTCCAAATGAAGTAGAGAAATACGTAGCAGACTTAGTTATTGAACAAGTACATCAAAAGCCTGACTCGGTTCTCACACTACCCACGGGAGGGACGCCTGTAGGCGTTTACGGCTTGTTAGTGGCGGCCTATAAAGCTGGGGGAGTTGACTTCGGTCAAGTTACAACAATAAATTTGGATGAATATTGGCCGATTTTAAAAGGTCATCCGGCAAGTTATGCCAGCTACATGCAAGAGCACTTTTTCAGTCAGGTAAATGTTCCTGAAGCGAATCAGAATATTCCAAATGGTGAAGCTTCGGACAATAAAGCTGAAGCTGAACGTTACGAAGCAGTTATCAAGGCTCATATTATTGATCTCGGGCTTATAACGCTTGGGCCTGGCGAAACATGCCATATTGGTTTTAATGAACGTGGGTCAAAAATTGATTCGCTTGTAAGGTACGTACCACTTGATGAAGAAACGAAACAAGCAAACTTGCGCTTTTTCGAAGATGCCAACGATATGCCGATAGGTGCAATCACACAAGGCGTTGCCGACATACTAGCTGCACGCTGCATACTTTTTGTAGCAACAGGCGAGCACAAGTCATGGGGTGTAAGGCGTAGTCTGGAAGGAGATATTTCAAGTGATGCTCCCGCCTCATTCCTGCGCTACCATCCTGATGTGCATGTAATCCTAGACCAATCAGCCGCAAAATTATTGGGTTAAACCCTGGATCAATATCGTTCTGACCCCTTTAATGCTATCGTCCATTTGCTGTTGTATAAACACGCGAATAATACTACAATGAAGTAAAGGAGCAGCATTATGCCAATCATTTTACCTATATCAGATTTACGAAATTATACAGAAGTACTTAATCAAGTTGATCTGGATAAAGAAGTATATCTCACCCGCAATGGTCGCGGTAGCTACGTCATTACAAAAATCGACGACTACGACCCGGAAATTGCTCGGGCAGATCTTACACGCGAAATCGAGCTGGGCATAGCATCTATGAAGAACGAGTCTTCGGTTAACATAGAAAAGGTTGCCAAGAAGTACAACGTGTCTTTATGAAAATAAAGTTTTCCGCGCTGTCTGAGCGAGACCTTGACGGTATATTTTTGTACATAAACGAGACACTTCGCAATCCTACTGCAGCGCAAAATACCATAAACGGAATAATCAGTTTGACAGCGCATTTATCTGATTTTCCAAAACTCGGAGTTGTCCTTCCGATGCCAAATTCGAGTAATTTAGAGATTCGCTATATTGTTTCTGGTAACTACCTTATAGCCTATGTGGTCGAATCAACTCATCTTGAGATTGTTCGAATTTTGTACGCCCGGTCTGACTATCTAAGGCTGCTTGGGAAATGATATTTCATCCCACAGCATCGTTCTAACCTCTTTAATGATGTTGCATCATCTTGCTTATGTTTAATGATACGATGTAGCCATGCATCATCACTGGCAGGATTTCGTTTTAGCGATATGCATACTTGGCTTCAATATTGCGCTGTTACCGACGATCTTTAGTAGGCACAAGCCCCATGCTAGCACCGGTATTTTAACAGCACTTTTCCAGCTCTCATCTTTAGTAGTATATATTAGCTTGACAATCGATAAGGTGGTACGTACAATGTACGTATGACTATCAATACTACATTGACTACTTCGGGGAATAGCGTAGCGGTTCGTTTGCCAAAAGACTTGCTTAAAATGAGCGGGCTGGGCAAGAAGGTTAAGCTTGAGGCCAAAGAAGGTAAAATAATTATCAGCAAAGCTGCCAGCCCGCGCGCGGGCTGGGAAGAGCAAATTAAAGGTGTAATTGCCGCAGAGGGAGATCCTACCTCTGAGTTTACAGATATGGATTCTACTATTAACGATGGGCTTGGTGAGTTGCCTTGGGACGGCCCCTCATTTGAAGAATGGCAAAAGAATAATGCCAAATCTTCCTAGACAAGCAGCCATATACTGGTTTGATCCGGAGCCCACTAAAGGGGCGGAGATACGGAAAATTAGACCATGCGTAGTTGTGTCGCCTAATGAGATGAACGCAGTTCTCAAAACGGTTATTATCGCTCCGTTAACGTCTACTATTCAGCTTTGGCCATTTCGGCTAACGGTTACAGTACTCAATCAAAAGTCTAGCGTAGCTTGCGACCAAATAAGGGCGGTAGATAAGAGCAGACTGCGGGCATATATTGGAGATTTAAGATCAAAAGACCGCGAGGAGCTCCTTAACTTATTGCAAACCATCTTTTCAAATTAACTCTTAAATAATTAAACATGGTCTTGAGAGTGGTACAATTATGGCTAAGTTATGCCTACTCCCAAGAAGTATTTTCACGATCATTTAGTGCTCTTGCTACTTAGCATCAACGCCTTTTTGGCGGCGGCCGGCAGCATATTTATTT
>DATBED010000010.1:0-10840 GCA_036276195.1 Saccharimonadales bacterium (SeqCode)
ACCGATTTTGTTAACCAAACCAGGCCTTTAACAGAGGAGATGTTCAGCGGTAACGACGCCGAGTTAGCGCGACAGCTGGCCGAAAAGGGCTACGAAGTTCACGTTGGCCTGACTACAGCCTATGCCGAAGATATTATTAAAATGTGCCTGCAGGCGTCTATTAGAGAGTATTGCCCGAACGATTCCGGCCGCCGCTTTAAAGACCTACAGTCTACTAGGGAGTGGCTGGCCAAAGGTCGGGCCGCCATCTTGCTGCTAAAGCGTGACGGCGAGCAATTGAGCCTAGCCGGCTATGGCTGGGGCGGCACCGAAACTAACCCGCGCGTGCCTGGGGGCGAAACCACTTTTGCCCTGCGAATTGGCGAGCAGAACCAGGGCCAGGGCTTGGCTACACCTTATTGCCGGCTGATAGTTGCCGGCAACGCCCTGCTGTATAACGCCAAGAATTTCTGGCTTGAGACTTGGGCCAGCGACGGTGCAGCAGTCCACATCTACCACAAAATCGGCTTCGAAGACGTTGACCAAGAACCGGGTCAACGCCCAACTGCCGCCGGGGACCTGGTGGCCGATACTCGGTTGTACATGTCTCTAGTTAATGAACTTCTGCCCTAGTGAAGCCCGACTTGCCGGCCGAGCTGAGCGGCGTGGTGACGCGCTTTAAGGGGAATGGCCGCCAGTTGGGCTACCCGACTGCCAATCTGGACGTCCAAACCGACCTAGAGGACGGTGTTTATTTTGGTTTTGCCACGCTGGAGCAGTGGAAAAATCATCCGACTATCATTTTTGTGGGCACGCCGACCACCGTGGGCGACACCGAGCGCCGCGTTGAAGCCTATCTGCTCGACATCCCCGATCAAGATTACTACGACCTACCGCTCAAACTGTCGCTTGAGCACTACCACCGCTCCAACCAAACATTTAATAACCTCAATCAATTAATAGACATTATGAAACAAGACGAAACGGCCGCCCGAAACTTCTTTGCTGCTTGAAGCTGCATGCCTAGTTAACATCAAGAACGCATCATTTAGATATCAAAGTAATGTCATTTAGGCGTGCTGCCAAGGAGGGGCGCAAAGAAATGCCGTGGTCTAAGGCTAGTAGCGGTAGTGCTCGGCTTTGAAGGGGCCTTCGACTGGGATGTCGAGGTATTCGGCTTGGTTGGGCGTCAGCTTTGTCAGGTGGCCGCCCAGCGCTTCCACGTGGATGGCGGCGACTTTTTCGTCTAATTCTTTAGGCAGGCGGTAAACACCAACTTCGTAATCTTTGGTATAAAGCTCAATTTGGCCTAGTACCTGATTAGAGAAGGAATTAGACATTACGAAAGAAGGGTGACCAGTGGCGTTCCCCAAATTAACCAATCGGCCTTCAGATAGAATAATCAGCCGACGACCGTTAGGCAACATGTAAAGGTCGACCAAAGGCTTGATCGTCTCTTTTTTGACACCTTTAAGCTCGTTTAGCTGCTTAATCTGGATTTCGTGGTCAAAATGGCCGATGTTGCAGACAATAGCCGTATCCTTCATGGCCTGCATATGCTCCAGCCGGATGATGTCTTTATTGCCGGTGGCGGTCACGAAGATGTCGCCCTGGGGCGCGGCCTCTTCCATAGTAGCCACTTCGTAGCCCTCCATAAGAGCTTGCAGGGCGCAGATCGGGTCAACTTCCGTGATCAGCACGCGGGCGCCGAAGGCGCGCAGGCCCTGGGCGCTGCCTTTGCCAACGTCGCCGTAGCCGGCCACCACGGCCACCTTGCCGGCAATCATGATGTCGGTGGCTCGTTTGATGCCGTCTATCAGCGATTCGCGGCATCCGTAAAGGTTATCGAACTTCGACTTGGTAACGCTATCGTTAATGTTAATAGCCGGCACTTTGAGCTTGCCTTCTTTCAGGAATTGTACCAGCTGCTTAACGCCGGTGGTCGTTTCTTCGGTCACACCCTTAATATGGTCAAGTAGTGACGGATGTTTATCGTGAACTAAAGCGGTCAGGTCGCCGCCGTCGTCTAGCAGCATGTTGGGGCCTTGGCCGCCTGGGAACTTCAAGGTTTGCTCAACACACCACCAATACTGGTCTTCGGTTTCACCTTTCCAGGCAAAAACCGGCGTGCCAACAGCCGCCAAGGCCGCCGCCGCCTGATCTTGGGTCGAGAAAATATTGCACGACGACCAGCGCACCTCGGCGCCCAGGGCTTGCAGGGTTTCCACCAGCACGGCAGTTTGAATGGTCATGTGGATCGAGCCACTAATCCGGGCGCCTTTCAGCGGCTGGCCTTTGCCATACTCTGCACGTAGGGCCATCAGGCCGGGCATTTCTTTTTCGGCCAGCCGAATTTCGGCGCGGCCCCAATCGGCCAATTTAATGTCTTTAACCTCATAGTCGTCGGCCATTACAGAGTTATCTCCTCGTTAAAATTATCTTTATAGCGCTTAGCCACGGCCTCTTTGGTGAAAGACTGCTGCGTGCCGTGGCCTTCAATCACAAACGAAGCCAGGGTGGCACCCAGATGGCCGCATTGATTCAGCTCCCAACCGCGCAAATAGCCATACATAAAGCCGGCGCGGTAAGCGTCGCCGGCACCGGTCGGATCGACCAGGTCAACTTGGGCGACACCGATCTTTATAGGCTCATTTAGTTTAGAGCCTTCTATGACCGAGCCGTCGCGCCCCAGAGTCGTGACTAAAATAGGCACCTGTTGCTTGAGGGCTTCGGGGGTAGTATTGAGTTTTTTGCACACCAGGCCCAACTCGTAGTCGTTAACAAACAACACTTCGGCCGCAGCAATGCCGGCGGCCAGATCGATTGTTGGCCAGGTGACTTGTTGACCGGGGTCGTAGACTAAGCGAAAACCAAACTGCTGACATTCCTCGACTTGGCGGTTCATAGCTTCCGGATTGTTGGCGCACACCATAGCCACGATATCTTGCCCTTGCCATGGCTTGAAACTGACGGATTCACTGTCGCTCATAGCGCCCTGGTAAAAGCCGCCGACTTGGTTGTCTTCGCTGTCGGTAATTACATTAAAGGAGGCCGTGGGCAGGTCGCTATAATGGACTAAAGACGTATCCACTCCCATTGCCTGCAGATCGGCTATGTAGGTTTCGGCATCTTGCCCAACGGAGCCGACCAGCACCGGCTTTTCGCCCAGCTGGGCCAGGCCATAAGCAATATTGGCACCGATACCGCCCCGTGAGTTTTCTAGCTTATCGAGTAAGGTCGATATGGAAAGTACATGCAATTTTTCAGGCTGAATAAAATCACGGTAGCGACCGGTAAAATTCATAATGCGGTCAATAGCAATTGATCCGCAAATAACTAGCTGGGGCTTAGTCTGGCTCACTTGTCTAAAGTATAGCGAACAACCTGGCGTCGTCCAAGTTCAGCCATTTTTACTATGCCTCGCTGCCCTTCAGCCTTTCCTAAGCTTGCTCATCTTTAATAACAAGCAGTAAAAGGAATAAACCCATGAACTTTATGACACGAGGCATTCGTAATGCCTTTAGAAATATGATTCGTACCTCTTCAATCGTGATTATCTTAGGTTTGAGCCTGGGCCTAAGCCTGGCTATGCTGGTAGCTCACCAGGCCGTTAGTGACAAGATTACGGCAGTTAAGGCTTCGGTCGGCAATACTATTACCATCGCGCCGGCCGGTTTTAACGGTTCCAGTCAGGTTAATAACGCGCTGACTACCAGCCAACTAAGCAAAGTGGCTACGTTGTCGCACGTTACATCTTTGGCAGAAAATTTGACGGATCGTTTGCCCACAACAGGCAGCTCCACGCCTTCTTTTGGTGGCCGGAACGATAATAGCAGCGGCAGTACCACCAGCCTAACCTCGCCGGTCCAGCTTAATTTGAATGGCGGCCAAGGGGGCGGAAAGGTATTCGTAGGCGGCGGTGGCAGCCTGCCGACCAACTTCACGCCGCCAATCTCATTTGCCGGCACTACGCAGCCCTCTCAGCTTAACGGCACTGATTTGACTATCAGCAGCGGGCAAACGATTAACGGCTCCAAAGATACCAATAACGCTCTAATAAGCTCGGATATGGCTAGTAAAAATAACTTGAAAGTCGGCTCGACCTTTACAGCCTATAACACCACCTTGACTGTGGCCGGCATCTTCAAGAGCGATAACCAAGGTGTCAATAACAATGTTGTCGTGTCGTTACCGGCCGAGCAGCGCTTGAGCGGCCAAAGCGGCGTCATTACTAATGCCGTAGCCTCGGTTGATTCGCTCGACAATCTTAGCTCCGTCACTACGTCAGTCAAGAATATGCTGGGTTCCTCGGCCGATGTTACCAGCGCCCAAGACCAAGCTAATCAAACAGTGCAGCCGCTAAATAGCGTCAAAACTATATCGCTGTACAGCTTGATCGGGGCCGTGATTGCCGGCGGCATCATCATTCTGCTGACTATGGTGATGATCGTGCGCGAACGCCGCCGCGAAATCGGCGTGATCAAGGCCATCGGCGCCAGCAACGTCAAGGTGGTGGGTCAGTTCATGGCGGAAGCGGTTACCTTTACCGTAATGGCGGCGGTTATCGGCATCATTTTAGGAGTGGTGGCCGGCAACCCGATCACTCACTTGCTCGTCACTAATAGTTCATCAAGCACTACTTCTGCGGCAGCTGGACCTGGCGGCGGTTTCCGAAGCGGCGGCGGCTTTGGCGGCCAAGGTGGCGGCCGTGGCTTCGGAGCGGTGCGCAACAATGTTTCGGCTATCCACGCCGCTGTCGGCTGGAGCATCATTTTCTACGGACTAGCGGCCGCCCTCTTGATCGCTATTGTTGGCAGCGCCTTGGCCTCGTTCTTTATCGCCAAAATCCGGCCGGCCGAAGTAATGAGAGTGGAGTAGAAAGGACCAATATGTTAGAAGTCAAAGATATCAAACGAGTTTTCCCGAGTGGTGACGTCAAGGTCTTGGCAGTCGATGATGTGTCGTTTAAAGTGCCGGAAGGCCAATTCGTCAGTATTGTCGGGCGCAGCGGCAGCGGCAAGTCTACCCTGCTAAGCTTACTGGGAGCACTGGATAAGCCGACCAGTGGCAGCATTAAAGTCGACGACCAAGACATAACCAAGCTGGGTGACCACGACCTTATAAAATACCGTTGCCGTGCGATTGGTTTCGTTTTTCAGAGCTATAACCTGGTACCCAACCTAACCGCCACCGAAAACGTGATGTTGCCGATGGAATTCGCTGGCACGCCGAAGCAAGAGCGCCAGACTAGGGCCCGCCAGCTGCTTGCGCAAGTTGGCCTCAAACCCGACGAAATGGAGCGCAAACCGGGTCGGTTAAGCGGCGGCCAGCAACAGCGCGTAGCCGTGGCCCGTGCCTTGGCCAATAAGCCCAAACTTATCTTGGCCGATGAGCCAACCGGCAACCTCGACAGCGCCACCGGCAAACTGATTTTTGACCTGTTACACGACCTGGCCAAGAGCGAAAATACTACCATCTTAGTCGTTACGCACGACCTGAACATTGCCGGTCAAACCGATCGTTCGTTTGAGTTAAGTGACGGCAAACTTAAGGAGAGAAATAATGGCAAAAAACGAAGCTGAACAATACGTCAGCGGCGAGGAACACCTGGCCCGCAAGAACTCTGTACCAGGATCTCGCCAAAATCTGACCTTACCCTTTAACGCCATTACCCTGGTCGTAATCGCGGTAATACTCTGCGGGCTAAGCTTTGTTGCTGGCATGGCTTATCAAAAAGGCCACACTAAAACGACGTCTAGCGCCAACACGACCGGGCTAACCGGCGGCCAAGGCCGTGGCGGCTTTGGCCGCCGCGCCGGAGGGTTAGGCCAAGTAACGGCCGTCAGCTCCACTAGCATCACCATCAGCAACCAGCGCACCGGAGCTAGCACCACCTACAGCATTACGCCAAGCACCACTATAACCGACAACGGCCAGACCGTAACTACCAGCGACATCCAAAACGGCTCCACGGTGCTAATCATGACCAGCGGCAGCAGCAACACCACCGCCACCAGTATAGTAGTGAGCCCCAACTTCGGCGGCGGAGGCGGCGGCCTCGGCGGTTCCAGCTCCAGCTCCGGCACCACCCAGCCCCCAACCCAAACCAATTAGCCACACCTGCTCTGGAGCCTGTGCTTTCGGACTTGCCAAAAATTACTTATTATGTTATTTTAAGCATATGTATTTTGTCCAGGAAGAGTTATCTGTTTCGCCTGCAGATTCCCAAATATCTCCGTTGGAAATCACCACTCCTTCTATGCCAACCAGCGGAGAGCGTGCAGGCAGCGCCTATCTCTTTGGCAGCGTGGCCGAATCTATGGGGGTTGAGCTCGCGCCGCAAGAGAGAGGCGACTGGAAGACTTTACTCGCGGCCGCCTATGCCATTGATTACATTGTTGATGACGAAGGAAAAGATATAGATTCGGTTGTAGCCAGTTTTCTTGCTGGAGGAAAACTTGAGGGAGCAACCAACCTTATAACAACAAACTTTAGGAGATATATAGAGACCCAGCCTGAAGAGCGACGAGCACTGACTATTCAGAGGCTAGGAGCTATCGGTAGCCATGTGGAACTTTGTTCTCAAGCCGAATCTGTAACTGAACTAATCACGGCCAGACAAGACGAGGCAGAGCTGTATGCCTCTTTCTTTGAACTACCACTTAATAATACTAGTGATAAATCCCAAAGAAGCATTTTTAACGCTTGGCTGCATGTATTTAGTAGAACGGGCTATCTGGTTGACTCACTTCTTGATCTAAAAGTCGACTACGAAGACGGCGGCACTAAGGTTGAGCCAACAGTTGCAAACAGAATTATGTTAGCCAGAGCCGCATTTAGGGAAAGCGTAGTCCTGGCCCGTCAAACACCCTCTGTAGCCTTGGTCGATATTTTAAAAGTGGGCTACCATTATCTGATTCTAGGCGTTGGGCCCGAGGCGCAATAGTCTAGGTCTCCAGCACGGGGAGTTTGATGGTGAAGGTGGCGCCTTCGCCCTGGGTGCTGCTAACGGAAATTTCACCGCCGTGTTGCTCGATGATTTGCTGGGCTATAGATAAGCCTAGGCCATAGCCGGTTTCTGAGCCGGAACTGGTGCGCGAGTGGTCGGCTCGGTAAAAACGCTCGAAAATGTGCGGCAGGTCAGAGGCGCGCATGCCCGGGCCCTTATCGCGCACGCTCAGGTAGCCGTAACCACCTTTAGAGACACCTTCCAGGTAAATCGTGTCGCCTTCTTTGCCGTACTTGATGGCATTATCAATCAATATGGCCACGGCTTGGGTTAGGCTGGCCGGGTCGCCCAATACTTGAATCTTAGGTACCGAGTCTTCGAAAGAAATCTGTTTGGCTTGGGCCGGCTTGATAAACTGGTTCATGGCTTCGTTGGCTACCTCACCTAGTAGCACCGGTTTTTGCTGGATCTGCTGGCCGTCGGCGCGGGTTAATCGCAGTAAGCCATCAGACAACTTTTCTAGTTTAATCGCTTCCTCAAGGTTACTTTTGATGACATTTTTGGCGTCGGCCAGGCCTAACTTCGGTTTGCGCAAGGCTACTTCGTTACGCGTACGAATAGCCGTCAAAGGGGTGCGCAGCTCATGTGAGGCATCTGAAGCAAAACGGGCTTGGGCTTCCATGGCCTCCTCGATTGGCTGCAGCGTGCGTCGGGCTAAGTAGTAACTGACAGCGCCACCTATTATAAGCACCAGTAAATTGATCAAGATTATGCGTATCAGTAATTCATGCCGTCCTTCAGAGATACGTTGCCGGAAGAACTGGTCGAAGGGCCCGGGGGCCTCAAACTGGTCTATGTACAGCGAACGCGGTGGCAGCTGCCGCCCAATGGCATGGGCGCTGGTATTGTACAAAACAAAGCTAAAACCAATACTCATGATCATTATGATGGCCAGGTAGGAGACGGTTAGCCGGCCTGTGGGGGAGCGCAAAAATTTCTTCACGAGGCGTTGACCTTGTAGCCAAAGCCGCGCACGGTCTGGATTAGTTCCGGCCCTTTAAATGGCCGGTCGACCTTGTCGCGCAGGTACTTTATAAAAACCTCGACCGTGTTTGGCAAAATATCGGCGTCAAAGTCCCAAACGTGCGTCATAATATTGTTTTTGCTAAGCACCTTGCCCTTATTGCGCAGCAGGTATTCCAACACGGCGTACTCTTTTTGCGATAGGTTGATTGGCTGGCCACGCCGTTTTACTTCGCTGGTTATGGTGTTTAGCGTCAAATCGCCGGCACCTAAGACCTCACCGATCGATTCGTTGGGCCGACGCAGGAGGGCGCGGATGCGGGCCAGCAATTCTTCGAAAGAGAAGGGCTTAATCATGTAGTCGTCGGCACCAGTGTTGAGACCGCGCACTCGGTCGGGCACTTGGTCGCGGGCGGTCAACATTAAAATGCGAGTATGGTTGGCATCGTCGCGTAATTTGCGCGCAATCTCGAAGCCGTTCATTCCGGGCAGCATGATGTCTAGAATAAGCAGGTCATAGTCATCGTTGCTAGCACTCAAATAACCTTCTTCGCCCTCAAAGGCCAGGTCGACAGCGAAGGATTCTTGTTCTAAGCCTTCTTTTATAGCTTGGGCAATGGTGTGGTCATCTTCTACCACCAGTATTCTCATAACATTCAGTATAGATTCACAAACCTTAAAGTCCACTTAAAATGATAAGGATGGTGGTTAGCGTTTTAGGAGTTATAGACTGCGGCGTAATGCTATTGCTTGCAAAAATTACTATGTACAGGCACAATTCACTAATACTTAACTTAAGAGGTAGTTATGCCCGACCCAGTTATGAGACCAAGCTTACTTGAAGTTGGGATCGTGCCGGCTAGTCCACTTTCAGAAGGCGAACCACAAGACGAGACGCTGCTTCAAGAAATTGAGGACGCCCGTAGGCCGCATGAGATTGCCGAACTCGCGGACCGAGCCTGGCACGACAGGCTCTTACAGCATGAAACAACGATTGTTGATCGTGATGGCGAAGATTATCAAAAGTACCGCGAATACCTGGCGGTTGAAAAAGCATATGATGACGAGCAAGAGGGTCGCGGGCCAGACGCAATGACGCTTAGCGAGTACGAACTGATGCGGCTGCATGAGTATCACGGCATGGATAAACATCCTAATTACGCCGTAACAAATGGTTTCGTGGCCCAGTTCGCTTTGGCTTCGGTGAGGCAGCACAAATACGCCAAACGGCAGGCAGGGGCTCTGGTTGCGTTTAAGCATTACACAAAACGGAACGTAGAAATACTAGAAGGTGAACTGTCTGACGAGGATCGCGAAATTTATAAACCCCTGACACCGTTAGCAACGGAAGTTTACCGAGCACAAGCATTAGCTGCAGATCCAGAAGCTCGGACTTTATCGGATCGCTACAAAGTTCTGGAGGCTATATTTCAAAAGCGTTGGGCAGTTGATACGCTGGCTAAAATTCTTGGCACAGAAATTGATGAGGAGTTCGGCAGAGTTAATATGCAAGCTCTGGCCAATTTTGTTGAGCGATTCGGCTATAATATTACCATCTAGTCATATTGATGAATAAATGATGCATTCTTGGCATGCTGTTGGAGTTAGGGTGAGTAATTTTGTCGGGCACTTGCTTAATGATATAAATTAAACATGAAAACCCCCCAGGCCGTCACGACCTTCAATGACCGCTACCCTTTAATCGGGCCGAGTTTTTGGATTGTCAGCCTACAGTATTTTCTTATCCAGCTAATAGCCGCTTTGGCTTGGGCCAGGCCCTACAGCTTGAGCCGCAATACCATCAGCGATCTGGGCAACACGGCTTGCGCCCAGTATGGCAGCCGTTTCGTTTGTTCACCGTTACACCTATTAATGAATGTGTCGTTTGTGCTATTGGGCTGCACCATGATTGCCGGTTCCTCGCTGATCTACCAGGAATTTCGCGAAGGCAAAGCGGCCATCGTGGGCTTTGCCTTCATGACCATAGCCGGCCTTGGTACTATCCTGGTCGGGCTGTTCCCCGAAAACACCATCGGACCGCTTCACTTGAGCGGCGCGGCGCTGGTATTCTTGATTGGCAACTTGGGCATAATCATTTTGGGAATCAGCCTCGACATCCCCAAACCCTTGCGTCTTTACACAATTTTATCGGGAATAGTCGCGCTGTCAGCCACCATACTTTTCTTTATTCACCAAAACCTCGGCCTTGGCAGCGGCGGCATAGAACGCTTCGCCGCCTACCCTCAAACAATCTGGCTAATAATCTTCGGCCTCTACATGGGCCGCCGCCACCTCCAAAAGAGCGGCTGAATTAACTCTTGATCTCCTGGAAGAGTCGCCCACACATACTTAACAATATATTGATATAGTTTACAAGGCAAGCAGAGAAGTCTATAATATAAAGCAATCATCTATTGAGAAGGAAATATGAGCGTGAGAGCTGAAAGAACTGAAGCTACAGATGAGGTGGCGTCGTCACTTTCTCCTCTTTATGTCGTAGAGGGAAGTATAAGTGAGTTTGAGCCTGACCCATTTGTAGCGAACTTGCAGGCACTAGACTTAGGTTTAAGTCCCGATCTTACCGATGTGTGTAGGCGCATGGCGTAGGGTAAAACCAACCCGCAAATTATTGCTGAATTAGGTACTTCCCAAAGCGCCCTTGATCGCGACATAAGTAAAATCATACTCGAACTAGGGGTGGCGGATCGACAAGACGTTATACGCATCTTGGGCAGTGCTCCAAATGACAGCCGGGCAGCCAACATAACCAAGCTTGAAGATATAGAAATACAGATTGTCGAGCAAATGATTGAAGGCCTATATTGGCCCAAAGACATAGCCAGGAAACTTCCAGTGGGATCAATAACTGTCAAAAAGCGATTGAGGGAA
>DATBED010000011.1:0-9184 GCA_036276195.1 Saccharimonadales bacterium (SeqCode)
CAAAGAGCAGCACAACCAGTGCAACATGCTGCTGCAAATCCACGATTCGATTCTAGTGGAATGCCCGGCCGAGGTAGCCAACCACGTTGGCGAACAAATCAAAGAGACGATGGAAGCGGTTTACGAACTGCCGGTACGCCTAGATGTAGACACCACCACCGGCAACAATTGGGGAGAACTCTAGGAAGTAGGAGGGCGGCGGCGTTGGCGGGGGCGGTTGACTACTACGCGGCCACCGCCGGCTCTTATCAAGCGGAAGGCAAACATTATAATCCAGGCCGCGAAGACCATAACTACAAAGCTGGCGATCAGGCCTGGTGCATTGCGCGACGGCAGATTCAGTTTTAAGCTGAAGACTGCCAGCAAGCCAATGAAGCCCTCGGCACAAATTAAAAGTTGGGCCATGCGGCGGCTGCGGCGTTCCTGCGCCATGTAGCCGATTAGCCAAATGGTGCCAAAAACAACAGAGGCCACGATGAAAAAAATGATTGAGGTGAGCAGGTTAAGCACGCAGTTACTGCCATCTTTGAAACAGCCTACAACCGATGAGCCCAGCTGGGTGATTAAGATAAAGAAGCTGGCGATAATGAATTGAATAAAAGTTGCTATAGACGTTTCGTGTGTTAATTTCACATTTTTATTATGACACGCCCGGCTCAAAATGCTTATGGCCTTGCCAAATTAGCATTCTGGTGTTACAATAACCATACATAACGAGTTTACAAGATGTACGGACGTTACTTTATCGGTTTTGTGGCCACAGTCGGGTTGATCATCCTGCTGATCATCCTGCTGTTTAGTGGCGGCGGTAAGCCCAAGATACCGGTCACCCATAAAGCTTTAGATAGCTACGGCACTACCGATGCTACGGTCAGTATGACTATAGACGGGCCCATAAATGCCAACCAGAACCACAACCAGGTTCAGGTAATTGTCTCTAACAACAATGCTACTTTTGAGCAGATTAAGGGCTACCAGGGCAGCGTAGTCAACCTGCAAAATTATGCCAATAATACTGATGCCTTCACCAACTTCTTGTTCGCTCTGGAGCGTACTGGCTTTACTAATGGGAACAATAGTTCGGCCCTTAAGGATGAGCGTGGTTACTGCCCGCTAGGTGACCGTTACATTTTCCAGCTGCAACAAGACGGCCAAACGCTGGAGCGCTACTGGGTCACTTCCTGCGGTGGCACCAAGACTTACCTGGGCAACCTCGATACCACTTCGCAACTTTTCCAAAACCAAATCCCGAACTACGGCAATCTGACTCAGAATATCAATTTATAAAAAGGTAAAATAGAAGTATGATCAAGGCGATTATCTTTGATTGCTTCGGCGTGCTAGCCACAGAAGCGTGGGTACCGTTCAAGGCCAAGTATTTCGGTAAAGATCCTAACCTGTACGAAGAAGCCTCTAATTTGGGCAGGCAGGCCAACAGCGGTCTTATAAGTTTTGATGAGGTTATAGAAAGAGTATCGGCAATGGCTAGTATGACGCCAGACAAAGCCCGGCGCATTATCCGCCAGAACGTGCCTAATGAACCCCTGTTTGATTACATAAGTAATGAGCTTAAACCGCTCTACAAACTGGGCTTTCTTAGTAATGTCGCCGATGATTACATGCGCCAAATTTTCACGCCAGAGCAATTAGGCCTATTTGATGCCGTTACTTTGTCTTATAAAACCGGTTACATTAAACCTCTGACTCAAGCTTACACAATTGTGGCTGACCGTCTGGGCGTGACACCGGCGGAATGCGTTTTAGTGGATGATAAAGAAGTTAATGTGACGGGTGCACGCGAAGCGGGTATGCAAGCCGTCTTGTATCAAAGCTTAAACAAGTTTAAGACAGAGCTCGAAAAAATTCTAGCCGATCCGGAAAGTTAGGCGCTTGTCGGTCTGGCAGCGGCGTTTGATGTCCGGACTTCTTAATCTAAGTGTGTTGGCTAGGGCGGCACTGGGCACTTGAATAACAATGTCACGTTCCCGTACCATCACCGACACACTAACTTTAAACTCATCCTGCACATACTTTTTAATAGCCACCATCTCCGGCGGCTCATCAAAACCCCTATTGCCAAGAATATTTTTTAGATCATCCACGGTAGCCTCTATATGACTCTGAACGTTCAATCTTGCGCATGATAATCTGGTAAAGCTGCATGTGTCTAGCGCGAAAAGCACCGGCACAGCTCAATAAGTAAAACTCCCACATACGGTAGAAATGTTCGTCGTACTTCTCATGGTCGAGCTTCGGATAGTTCCTAACAAAATTACTATGCCAGACCATCAGAGTTTTGTCGTAATCAGGACCGAAGTTCTCTAAATCCTCAATGACAAGCAGCTTTTCGGTTGCTTTGGCAATTTGGGATAAGGAAGGAATTACTCCACCCGGAAAAATGTAGCGATCAATCCATGGGCTAACGGCCTGGACCGAACGATTATTGCCAATAGTATGGTGCAGCGTTATGCCATTGTCGTTTAGTAAGTCATGGCATTTCTGAAAAAAAGTACGGTAGTTCTTTGGCCCTACATGTTCCATCATGCCTACGGAAACCACACGATCATACTTACCGGTTATTTCACGGTAGTCCTGCTGTAGTATCTCGATATCTAGACCCTTGGCCCTTTCACGAGCCACTTCCACCTGCTCCTTAACAGGGGAAACACCACTTACTTTTACGCCATAATTCCTGGCTGCGTATTCGGCAAAACCACCCCAACCGCAGCCAATATCTAATAGTGTCATACCTTTTTTGAGTTGCAGTTTTTGGCAAATGCGCTCGAGTTTAGCTTCCTGGGCTTCATCCAGATTTTTAACGTTCTGCCAAAATCCGCAACTATATATCATGCGCTTGTCCAGCATCAAGGAATATAGATCATTACCGACGGAATAATGGGTCGAGGCGTTCTTATAGGC
Source organism: Saccharimonadales bacterium (SeqCode) (assembly GCA_036276195.1). Lineage (GTDB taxonomy): Bacteria > Patescibacteriota > Saccharimonadia > Saccharimonadales > UBA4665 > DATBED01. The sequence continues at coordinate 2,920 of DATBED010000011.1, forward strand.
TCTCTTCAAACGCTGGCGGTTAAAGATATATCCAACAGCGATAGTCTTAATTAAGGCAGGTGATATATGGAGGTTGGCCCGTATATCGGTAGCCATCAGGCGAGCAATTGTCTCATCAAGCTGGTTTGATGACCACCACCCGTCCGTGTAGGATTCACCGACGCCGAGATCTCCCTGCGACAGAACGCGCTTATAGAATCTTTCGTCGCGCACCTGAATATCCCAAGCTCGCTGGCCGTTTATCTTTACGTCGCCTAACTTCAGCAACTGTTCAACCGTACTCTTAGAATCACTCATTACTTTAGATTATATAATTGATTGCTCCTTGATAGAATTAAAGTATGCCAACATTGTTTGATGTGCTTGACGCGCATCGCCAAAATAAAAAGGATAAACGAAGCTTTGGCTTAGTTGTTCAGGGTGGTGGAATGCGGGGCGTTTACTCTTGCGCTGCTCTGACGACTCTTTTGGAATACGGTTTTGAAAGTACTTTTGAGCATGTTATCGGTTCCAGCGCCGGGGCCTTAAACGGCGCCTACTTTCTAAGCCACGATTACAGTGCCGCGAATATATACGGAACGGCTGACTAACAAAAATTTTGTGAACTTGTTACGGCGCGACAAGAAGGTCGATATTGACTACTTGGTAGATGAGGTCCTGAAGAAAGACCAACCAGTTGATTTAAATAGGCTGCGGACCACAAATTCACAACTCCATGTAGTTGTCACTAACGCTATGACTGGCCGCAAAGAAGTATTGTCTGCTTTCGATGATCTCGTTGAACTATACGAAGAATTTAGAGCGACTGCCGCTTTGCCGCTTTTGTATGACAAAAATGTTCAGATTGGCCAGAAGTGGTTCGTAGATGGTGGAGTCGCTGATTTGATCCCTGTCGACGTTGCTCACCAATTAGGCTGCACTGACATAGTCATTGTGATGACTCAACAGATTGCCAGCTACCGCTTTAACCGACATCACACACGGTTAATTAAGCATTTGGTGCGTCACTTCGCAAAAGGCAAACCACAACCATTACGTAAAATCTTGCCAACCAACGAAAAACTTCTAAAGGCTAATTTGAGGCAGTTGAGCCACCCATTAAAGACTGTTCGTGTATACGTGCTGGAACCAAGTGACGAGGAGATTCTTATATCTTTGGCTACAACCGACAAGCCGAAGGTTAAAGCACTTGCCGAACTGGGCGTAAAAGACATGGACAGCTTGCTGAACAGGGAAATCGTACAAAAAGTTCGCTAGCCGGTTGCTACAATAGTTGGATGCCTGAGTTGCCGGAAGTCGAGACGATTAAGTTGGGATTGGCGCGGTTGCTGCCGGGCAGGGAAGTGGCATCGGTGGATTATGATTGGGATAAGTCTTTCCCCAACGCCAAAGCCGATGTGGAGCGGTTTTTAATTGGTGCCAAAATTGTAAGTGTTGAGCGGCGAGCCAAGGTGCTGCTAATTGAGCTGTCGAGCAAGTATTCGCTGGTGATCCACCTTAAAATGACCGGACAGCTGGTGTTTAGAGCGCCTAATGAGAGTTTTGGGGCCGGGCACCCGACCGAATCGCTGGTAGGCGAGTTGCCAGACCGATCCACCCGGGTGATTTTAAAGTTTACAGATGGTAGCCAACTATTTTTTAACGATCAGCGCAAGTTCGGCTGGATGCGCCTAATGCCAACAGCCGAGGTAGTGAACCTGGACTTTTTTAGGAAGGTCGGGCCCGAGCCGCTAGCCGCCGATTTTAATTGGCAGGCTTTAAAAGAGTGCCTAACTAGGCGCAAAAATTCTAATATTAAAGCGGCCTTACTTGACCAGAGTGTGCTGGCTGGCATCGGCAACATTTACGCAGATGAGTCTCTGTGGGGCGCCAAAATCCACCCCAATACTTTAGTGAAAAGCCTATCTGACGAGCAAATTCGCACGCTGTATGAGGAGCTGGTTTTCGTGCTGAAGCTGGCCATAGAAAAGGGCGGCTCCACCGACAAGAACTACGTTTCGGCCGAAGGCAAGCGCGGTAGTTATCTGTCTTTCGCGCGGGTTTTTCGGCGGCAGGGCCAACCTTGCCCACGCTGCGGCACGATAATAGAAAAGATCCGTGTAGCTGGCCGCGGTACCCACATTTGCCCGTACTGCCAACGCCTGCCAAACCAGCCCCCGAGCGATAATTTATAGTTCTAAAATCTTGTAACGGAAAACGTATTCAATTCTAGTAGGGCCATGCCGGGTGACAAGTGTTTCTGGCGTGGGGTATGTGTGGCCGTGCAGCCAGACTTTAGGCGGTGTTTGATCTATGTATGAACGCAAAGCCGTAAACCCTTGATGGGCAATTTCTTCCTCATCGTTGATGCCGCGCGGAGGGCAATGTGATATGAAAACATCAACTGGCGGGAAGCCCGCCATCATCTGTTCTGCTTGCTCCTGCGTATACATAATAGCGTCTGGGTTCTCCTTATAGCGTACACAACCCTGAAATCCACCAAATTTTAGACCATTAAAATCCCATGTCTTTAGATGCATGTCCATTATGCCGAGTTCTGGCATGTAGCTGCCACTATCGTGGTTGCCGTAAACACCAATTTTCGGCAGATTAGTTACTTGTTGCAGCGGTAATAAGTCTTCACGCACTAGGTCGCCCAAAGTGATAACTAGCTCAATGGCATTTTCACTTATGACTGCCGGGAAGTTGATGTGTGGGTTTTTGTCGGCAATGGCCAAGACCTTCATAGTTACATGTTACTCTGTCGACCACTTTTTAAGAAAGGTAAGCATACTGGTTAAACTTCTTGACATATAATCAAGGTTATGCTAGTATACTAACTAGGTTAAACAAACATAAAAAAGCAAACTATTAAGCAAGGAATTAATACAATGGTTGAACAAGCAGTTAAAACCCCAGAGCAAGAACCAGAAGCAATGGTAGTTATCGAGCCTATCGTAAGCGCTAACGGTACTGTTGAATATGCACCCGATGATACCCCTTCTATCGCTACTTTCATTAGGCTAATAGAACAGCCTACAAGAGATGCGCTGAATAAGGTATTTAAGGATCGAGCTGTAGAGGTAGCTGTTGCTGGCGAGACGTTAAACAACCACCTTACCTTAGTTCAAGCTACTAAAGCCGAGAACCAGTAACTCTCGCTAGAAATTAAATATGGGCAGGTAATAACCTCTGCCCATTTTTATTATTGAGCATCTATTGATAAGCGTATTTGCTACAATAAAAACATGAGCGAAATAACAAACACTGCCCCTGTCAGCTACCAGGATGACCTGCCATATGTAGGAGCATACCAAAAGGCCGCACCAAAAACAGCGGAAGACAAGGCTAAAAAAGATTTAGAGAAGCCCGACTTATCCAAAGATGAAACTGAAAAGCTAGCCACTAAAAGGTGGGATCAATCGCAAGCGGAGATTAAAAAGCTAGAAGAAAACCTCCAAGCTAAGGTAATTGTACTTTGTTTTACCAGTACTTTAGCTTCTATGGATGTTGACTATATTTTTAGGCATGTGGCAGCAATGGGGCATCAGCAACGTATAGCTGTTTTTTTGAAAGGCCCAGGTGGCTCAGGCGAGGCAGCCGCTCGAATTGTATTTATGCTACGCAAGTACTGTGATGAGTTGATTTTTGTCGTTCCAGCCGAAGCCGCTTCAGCTTGCACCATGATGGCACTGGGCGGCAATAAGATTTTAATGGGGCCTCTTTCGATGTTGTCTCCAATCGACAGCAGCATTGCTTATCATCCATTGGCTCCCAAAGATAAAGACGGCTACCCGGTATCAGTAGAGATTACCGAAATACAGAAGTTTATTGACCTTTGTAATAGCACTATGGCATCAGATAAAGTCGAGGGGGTTCAAAAGTCACCTTATGGCTTACTTTCAGAGTATGTACACCCGGTGTTTATCGGCGCAATCCAGCGTTCGCTATCGTTATCTAAGCTCATTACTACCGACGTATTAAAGACCCATATGGATGATGAAGGCCGTCTCAACTACATCGTAGATCAACTAAACGACGCATTTCCTGTGCATAGCTACCCAATTATCCTCGAAAAAGCCCAGCAGTTAGGTATCCCAGCTGAGGCTATGAGCGATGAAACACACGAGATCGCCGCAGCTCAACTCGAGAATATCCAGAAAATAACATCAGTAAAGTCTGACGAAACCGAAAAAGAGAAAACCACTTATACTATTGATGCCATATTTGAAACTGAAAACTGGCGAACGGTATATCTTAGCGAAAAGAAATATAACCTTGTGGATGGTAGGTGGGAAGAGGGTACTAAAAAGGCCGATTATAGCTCTTACAAATCTACTCATGATGATAAAGGTAATAGGCAAATTGAGAAAGTGAGCTAGAAATGGAAGATTTTTCAGTACCAAAAGAATTCGAAGAGTATTCTAAAGCTCTGTATGACAAAGATACTATCTCACCAAGAGAATTTGTAGATTTTTGCTTGCTCGCTGTTAATTTAGTTGATTCTAATTGGGATATGCGCACGGGCTTGGCCTATCATATCGCAGGAGTAATAGGCACACACGAGATTATCAAAAAATATGACTTACTTGACCAAATTAGTGGAGAGTTCGGGAGCTTAGAATTGCCCGATCATCACGCAGCAGGCACAGAAGAACAGGTACGTCAGAAATGGGAAGAAGTTAAAAGCTTAGTGGCTGAAGCTGATAAAAAGTTCCCTAAGTCTTAGCAAACACACAATCTGCACAAATTAAAGTTGACTATTAGCCAATTTTGTGTTAGTATGTAAAGAGATAAGAAAACAAAAAAATTATGATAAATCACGAACAGCCTGCAAAACCAGAAACAGCAATAGATCTTTCTGAAGAAGAACGTTTGGCACTTTATGGAGTGGGAGCGCACTTACTGAAATCACGTGGTGTGGTGATTAAGCCTGATCCTAACACTAAATACATTAATGAAGAAGGCAAGGAGCACCGCCCCGATCCATACTTGGAGCTTAATATACCTTCCGAAGAGCTTGCTGCAGTTGGCTTGGCTTATGATGGCGTAACCCTGCAAAGCCAAGAATCAGAATTTGATAACGACGCCCCTACCCTAATGTATCTTGAGGCCTCACGCGTTGCAACTCGTACTATTGATCAAACCGACTCACAACCAATGACCGTTATGGGTAATGAACGACAATGGGTAGTGTTATCGCGTGATCAACATTTAGGGATTGTGGTAGAAGATGAAGGTGGAGAAGGTGACTTTTATTCTGGCCCTGATGCAGTAGATACAACTACAGTAGAAACTGGTCCTGATAGCGAACAGACTATTGAACTAAGGGGCCCACAACTGTATATGCTCGAAGGAAAGCCGCTAAGTCGTGCGGACTTATGCAATGTTACTGCCGGCCTTGAAAAAATAACATAAGATTGATAAAGTACCAAAGCTTATGCAAAAGAGGGTTGGTCAAGTAGGCTAGTGGAGTTTTTTGAGGAGGGCGATGACCTCTTTGGAAGAGGGTAGGCGATAGTCGGCCAGGGTACGACCGCGGCCGACTTTGAGGCTGTAGCTTTTGACGGCCGAGCTAGACACCGGTAGAACGCCGAACAGATCTTCGTCGGTGGCGTCATCGCCAATGGCCAAGATGAAGTCGTAATGGTGTTTCAGCCAGCGCTGGGCGGCCACCCCCTTACCGATCCGCGAGTTCTTAATTTCGAGGGCTTTGTTGCCTTGCAGTAGCTCCAAGCCATAGCTTTTGAGTAAGGGCTGGACCAGGCGTTTTATGATCACGGCGTACTTGCTGGCGTAGTAGGGCGAGGCAGAGCGGTAGTGCCAAACCAGGGAGTGCGGCTTGGTTTCTAGGCGGGCGCCGGGGGTTAGTTCGGTGTATTTTTCGAAAATGGGCTGGATGGCGCGCTTCCAGCGGGTATCGGCTTTTTCGATGGTTTGCCAGGTTTTACCGGAGGCCTTTTTAAGGCTGGCACCGTGCTCGGCCACCAGGTTGATTGGTAACTGGCCGAACCACTTCTCCAGGTCTTCGCTGGAACGGCCGCTAATTAGTACTACGTCGTTGCTTGGCTCGGCTGACAGCGTTTCGAGCAAGTCCAGCAAAGCTTTGGGCGGCTCAGCCTGGCGGTAATCTTCGCTAAAGGGGACCAGACTGCCGTCGTAGTCTAGCATTAGCAGGCGTTTCTCGGCCTGGCGGTAATCGCTTATTAGGCGTCGTCTCAACTTTTCTTTAAGTGTCCGGGTTATAGAAACAGTACCTGGTACGGGGCGGTTTAGGGTGTCGACA
>DATBED010000012.1:0-2829 GCA_036276195.1 Saccharimonadales bacterium (SeqCode)
ACAATATTAAACCTAGTTTTGGCGCTGAGCTTGGCGGTTCCAGTATTGGCGGCGCCAGGAATAGCTCTGGCAGCGACTCCCTCTGACTGCCCCGGGGGCAGCACTCCGCAAGGCCAGGCCCTGACAGGCATTGGCCAAACCGGCTGTGACGACAGCGGCGTTCAAAAGGTGGTGCACGCCGTCATCAACATTTTGAGTCTGGTAGTGGGAATAATTGCGGTAGTCATGATCATAAACTCCGGCCTCAAGTACATAACTTCCGGCGGTGATGCTCAAAAGGTAGCCAACGCTAAGGGCACGCTGATTTACGCCCTAATCGGCGTAGCAATAGCCGCTCTGGCTCAGGTGCTGGTGCATTTTGTGCTCTTTCAGACTAATAATGCCGTAGGTTAACTTGATTCCGCTTAAGTAGTGTAGTATAAAGTAAACAATGCTAATGAAAGGGTCATCCATGATTCAAAAAATAAAAAGTTACGCTCTAACATTAATGGCGCTTTTAATGTTCGGTATGCCGACGCTAGTTCCCCTAGCTGTTTCGGCCGATAGTGTGTGTAATAACGGTGGCATTGCAGACCAAGTGTCTTCAGGCGCCAACCAAGCCGCCCTAGGCGCTGGCCAAGGCGGTAACTGTACAGATTCCGCAGGCGTTTCCCAAAGCTCCTTAGCTAAGATCGGCCATACGGTGGTTAACTGGTTCTCGCTGATTATCGGCATCATAGCGGTCATAATGCTTATCTATGGAGGCTTCCGCTACATTACTTCCGGAGGCAGTTCCGAGAAGGTCGGGAACGCCAAAAATACGCTTATCTACGCCATTATAGGCTTGGTAATCGTGGCGTTGGCCCAGATAATAGTCCACTTTGTGCTAAGCCAAACTAATAGTGCCATTAGTAGTTAGCCTAAACCTGAAACTAAAAAAGCCCCGAGGCGCGGGGCTTTTTTATGTGGTCGATCACCTGAAGGCTGATCTATAAGACCTGGATCTTTTTAACGGTGTCTTGCTGGACCTTGCTAAAGCTGATGGTTAGCACGCCGTCTTTCAGCACGGCCTCGATCTCGTCTTCTTTAACAGCTACCGGCAAAGCGATGGTGCGGCTGAACTCGCCCCAGTAGCATTCCTGTAAGAAGTAGTTTTCGACGCCTTCTTCGGCGCCGGAACTTAAGGTGCCGCGGATGGTCAGCTGGTTGTCAGAAATGCTTACATCTAGATCATTCTTGTTTACACCGGCGGTGCGGGCCTTAACGAGCAGCTTCTCACGGGTTTCATAAACGTCAACAGCCAGTTGGCCAGGTACGTTATCGTCTTCGTCCCATTCGTCTTCAGCAGCAGGAGCAGGGGCAGCTTGGTCGGCAGCATCATCGGCTGGAACCGGCGCCTCGTCACCTAAGAAAGCAGCAGTTAACTCGTCTTCCTCTAGTAAAAGATCGTCATCGCGATTGCGTCGCGCCATAGTTGTTACCCTCCGGTTCTGGTCTGATTAAGTCGTGTCAGCCAGATTAAAAAATAATTAACAGAGTTGATTTTTTGTGTTAGTAGCAGTATAGCTTAGGTTATTACCAGCGTGCAATGGGGTGAACCACTTATTTACAACACATTAATCACAACATGAGCTTCTTAGATAGATTTATAGGCTTAATTGCGCCACACGATTGCCTTGGCTGTGGCCACGAAGGCTCTCTTTTATGCAGAGACTGTTCGCATAAATTGCCTGCTACCAAAGTTCCAGTACCTGACAATAGCTCTTTATTGCGGATCCAATCATTTACGCCGTATCGAGGCGTTGCTAAAGACCTGATCTGGAGGCTCAAATCGGGAGGCACCCAAGCCGCGGCCCAGATAATGGCCGGCCAGATGGCTAAGCTGATTGGTCCTGACTCGAAAGCGCTGATCGTGCCTATACCCACGGCCACGACTCGAGTGCGCCAACGGGGTTATGATCAAGCCAAACTGCTGGCTAGAGCCCTTGCCCGCCACACCGGTCTTTCCTATTCAAATTGCCTGGCCCGGCATGGCCAAGCTCACCAAGTCGGCGCCCACCGCCACGAACGTTTGCAGCAGTTGCACGGAGCCCTAAGGGTCAAAAATCTGGCGGCCGTACGCGGCTCTCACATTATTCTAATAGATGATGTTACAACCACTGGTGCTACCCTTGAAACAGCTGCCTCCATCCTCAAACAAGCCGGTGCCCAAACAGTGGAAGCCCTCACCTTCGCCTACGCCGAAAAACTGTCAAAATAATTTTGGCGGAGAGAGGGATAGCGCGCTCGGCTAATGCCTCGCACTTCTCCTTCGCTGCTCGGTAAAAACATGTAAACACGTTTTTACCTGCGCGGCTCATCCGCCGAACCTTCGGTTCTCATCCCTCTCTAACAGCAAAAAAATACCGACTAGCGTCGATATCATTTTGCTGGCGGAGAGAGAGGGATTCGAACCCTCGCGGGGGATTGCTCCCCCCTATCGATTTAGCAAACCGACCCCTTCAGCCACTTGGGTACCTCTCCGTATCTGGCTGGACGTTCAGCTATTGTAGCGTGGATTTTAAGATGGCGGAAGGGGTGGGATTCGAACCCACGGTACCATTGCTGGCACGACGGTTTTCAAGACCGTTACCTTCGACCGCTCGGTCACCCTTCCAACCGCCGAATTATACCACTTATACAGGGGCAGCTTCAGTCCTACTTTGGTACCCGCAAAAAGTGAGTATGATTATACTATTTTGATACTCGTTTTTTGCACCTACTCGGAAGGAGTTTTACCTCGTCACCAGCCTGCGGTACAATAACGCTTATGCCCGAAGGCGATAACCAGGATGATGCACAAATTGAGGT
>DATBED010000013.1:0-7717 GCA_036276195.1 Saccharimonadales bacterium (SeqCode)
GGAAGGCCTATCCATATATCGAGAAGCACGCCACAAAAGATATGACAAAGAGTAAGGCGGTTAAAGTAATTAAGGATGCTATCGCCGATACTGCCAAAACCGAAGATGACGTAGGGGGTCATACATTCATATATCACCTCACCGAAAAGGGGCTGATGAGGTTAGAGTAGAAGTATGTCTAGAGAACTATTTAAGTGCCTTATTAAACCCGCTTTGCAGCCAGTTCCAAAAGAACAGGACTAAAACACCAGCAGGCCAACGGGTGACAGTTCGTCACTAAAGCCTTATTTTGTTATTCTACGTCGTAAAAGAGCACTTTCTTAAGAAGTCAGAACAGGGGTACAAAGGTCATTCTACCCTAACCTCTGTTAATTTGACCCAAACCAGACCCATAATAACGGACGGTGGGTATCGGTCTTTCTGGGGGTAATCGAATTTAGCCTCCCTTTGACCTGTAAGGGTGCAGAAAAATGTCAGTTCTACGTAGAATACTGTTTGCTGCTTTAATTTGGCTGGCCGTCAGTACAGTTATCGGCGGTCCAAGCATTCACACCGTCATTAAAGTCCTGTGAGTTGCCATTGTCATAGTTTGAGTCGCATATCTGGTATTGCTCAGCATAAGCATACCCTGCATCATAGCCGCTACTATTACTTGTATTTGTTCCGACACATGGCACGGATATATTAAATAAACAGTATGGCTCGGGGGTACATCCGTTCTTCTTGTTTAGTGCAAGGTAAGTATTATATTGCTGCAAGGTCCAGGGCGTTTTACCTTCAGCAGAATAGATATTTGTTAATGCGCAGCTTAGCTGTTCTTGTTGTACGCAAGGGTTACTTTGACTAGCCAGTGCTGAACTTAAATCACTATAATTTGGCGGATTTGGATTTTTTGCTCCCTGATTTATAACCTCCGTTACAGGTTGCTTGATAACTACGTCGCTAACCTTTTGTTTAGACACAACTCTATTGCCAATATAATTCCACCGGTACTTTTCTAACCCTGTGCCATTGGCTCCCTTTGTGACTACCTGGTTGGTTCCTGTATTTAGGTCGCAGTCCTGATTAGTTGTAGATGTAAACACAATTGAATATTGTTGCGGCACGATTTTGCTATATCTCGGAAGTAGTAGGTAATGAACAAAGAAAGCTGCGCCAATAACTAGGCCTACTGCAATCAAGACGAGAAGTCTGCTATAGCGTTTACAAATAGCGATTACGTCTGCGGCACTGAAATTATTCACTCTTGCTCCTTTGGTAATTAAAAAGACCGCCGCCAGAGGGCTTGCGCCCGATAGCTCTTTCGAACTACCACGTAGAAAGCTAGTCCTGACGACGGACTTTTACTTTCTACGTTTTTTGACCATGCCATTGCTGGTTTAGGTCAGGGCTGAGTACAGCTTATTTGCAGTATATCTTATTTCTGTTGAAAAACAGGCTACGCTTGTATAGACTAAGAGTAGCCACTGGGAGAAACGACTAAGACACTCCTCCAGAGTGAACAGGCAACGCTTTTTAGCGCCTAATTGAAATGGCAATGCTATCCAGCGCCTAAAGTGCTCAACTTTATTGGTGAGTTGGCAATAGGTGCTTTTTTTGCAAAAACCTGTTCACACACCCTCTACTTCTATTAAAGTAGCGTCAGCGACTGACTGGGCTACTTTCTTTTATTCGTTATATCGCCAGAAAAAGTTGAAAGAAAAGGGTTAAGCAGAGATAATAATGGAGCTACAAATCATGACAAAACAACTCGAATATATAAACGGCAGCCTCTGTTTCGTGTCATGCGATGTAGCGCAGGGGCTGTCGTTTATGTTAGAAGGGGGAACGAATGAAAGCTACATCAATAGCTCTCTGTCGAGTATCAACAGCTAAGCAAAGTGTCGAAGGTAACAGCCTAGAGGCTCAAGAAGTGCGCGTGTACGATGCAGCGGCATTCGTGGATGCCGATATTGAAAGGTTCTGGAGCCTCAATGTATCTAGTCGTAAGGGTAAAAATTTTAAAAGGCGTGACCTTCATGAGATGCTCGCTTATGCCAAACAGTTCAAGCGAGTGCAGTTTGTTATCGTGGACGAGGTAGACCGCTTTATGAGAAGCGTTGACGAGTTTTACTATTGGAAGGTTCGTTTTCGCGAAGAAGCTGGTGTAAGACTCGTATATGCCGCCAAACCCGCACTGACATTTAAAGATGATATTTACTCACTATTCGAAGAAATGATAGATGTGTTTAAAGCTGAAACTAGTAATGACGAACGTATACGTAAAACAACAGAGAAAATGCAAGCTCGCATAGTAGCAGGTTACTATCCAGGCGTTCCTAAACAAGGCTATCAACGCACAACCACGCCTGGCTTACACGAACCCAGGGAGCCACAGTGGAGCATGCTTAAGGTGGCTTTTAAAGAGGTTATGTCGCAGGAATATAGCCTTCACGAAGTACTAAAGCGTATAAACACCAGGGGCTATACTACTACTCGAGGTAGCGACCTAGACATGGAAAGGTTTAAGACCATACTTCTCGACCCTTACTATGCAGGTATAGTTCAAATGTCTGACTGGCCTATAAATCCTCAAGGCATGCATGCAGCCATGATTACGCCAGAAGAGCACGACAGAATTAAGGAGGTTGTGGCGGGCAAAAAGAAGATTTCCCATAAACAGTTCAACCCGACATATAGACTGTCGAACCTCATGGAGTGCACTGAATGCTTGGAAGATGAAGCCGCCAAATATCCACGTGTCGTTGGCTATACACATAACAACGGCAAACGAGGTGACCGACGTAAGTTTTACGAAAAGTATCGTTGTCGTGCTTGCGGCAAGGAGCATAGCCGTAAACTGGTGCACGACGGCTTAAGCGAGGTCCTTCGACCACTTCAACTCGCACCCCAAAAACAGGACGAATTCATAAAGGCTCTACGCCAAGTTTGGGAGCAAGAGCACCAAGACAACGCTCGGTACGTTCAGACACTTCAGAGGCGCTTAGATGAGCTTACGGGCAACAAAAATAGTCTTGTTCTATCCATGGCAACAGGGAAGACTAGCGAGGAGGATGGTAATGCCGCCCTAACCGACGTAAAGAGTAGCATTAAAGACCTTAATAATGAGCTGGATAACGCACAAAACATCGAGCAGGACTTCGTCGAGTTCGTTGAGTTTACTATGGGAACAATCAGGAATATGCAGGCCGAATGGTGGGAGCTTGACCAAAAGCACTTGGGGTGGTGTAAACAACTTCTATTTCCTGATGGTTTTTCAGTCTCACGAGCCGGAAAAGTTTACACCCCGAAAATTAGTGAGTTTTACAGAGTAGCAACTATGAAAAAAGACTCCGAAGAGCCTTCATTTTCCGATATGGTGACCCCTGCGGGATTCGAACCCGCGATCTTCTGGATGAGAACCAGATATCCTGGACCACTAGACGAAGGGGCCTTACGGCAACGAAAAACATCTTATCACATCTGTTAGGCTTCGTATAGTTTACGGATTATGCCGCTCCTTTTATTGGCGACGTATAAAGTATGGCATTTGCCATACTTTATACTGCCGGCCTGGAAAGTACTGAAGGTCATGGCCTGCAAATAGCACTATTTTGCTAAAATAAAGAATAAGCATTATGAGCCTGTTTAATTTCGGTGCTAATAAAAAGGGTGGGAGACCGGCTCGAGCCGGCTTACCCGCTGACCTGCAAGATGAAGCCTCGCGCTTCAAGGTTATTATTAACACCATCGAAGATGGAGTCATTTTAATTGACAACCAGCAGACCATCCAGCTGATCAACCCAGCGGCGGCGGCGCTGTGCGGCTGGAAGGCCGAGGATGCCACCGGCATCAACGTCGGCCAGGTGCTTAAGTTAGCGACTAACAAGAGCGAGCCGCTAGCCGATAGCGACAACCCTCTTAAAAAGGTGCTTCAAGACGGGCAGAGCTCTCACTATGATACTATCTTGATGACACCCAGTAACCAGCAGGTGTCCATAAACCTGCGCATGACACCTCTTATGGGAGACGACCAGCAAGTTACGGCGGCTGTGGCCGTGTTTAGCAATGTTAGCGCCGAGCGGGCCGAAGAAAAGCAACGGGCTGATTTTATTAGCACCGCTAGCCACGAGATGCGTACGCCTGTGGCGGCCATTGAAGGCTACTTGGCCCTGGCGCTCAACGACAAAGTTGCCACTATCGATACCCGGGCCCGAGACTACCTCGAGAAGGCCCACTCCTCAACTCAACACCTGGGCAAATTATTCCAGGATTTGCTGACCAGCGCCAAGGCCGAAGACGGGCGCCTGACCAGCCATCCTGCGGTAGTGGAAATGGGCGAGTTCTTGGAGCAATTGACCGGCGACTTCCACCTAATCGCCGAGAAAAAGGGTCTTTTCATGGAATTTACAGTTGGTGGCGCCAATGCGACTATAAACGCCACCCAGCCCGAGGGTGGTGGCAAGGTGATCAAGCCGCTTTACTACGTTTACGCCGATCCTGACCGCCTGCGGGAGGTGATTACCAATCTGTTTGATAATGCTGTCAAGTACACACCGGAGGGCAAGATTACCATTGGTTTGACCGGAAATGACCGGGTAGTACAGATGTACGTGCGTGACACCGGGCCTGGTATTCCGGCCGAGGATTTGCCGCACTTATTCCAGAAGTTCTACCGGGTCGACAACTCCGCCACGCGTACCATTGGCGGTACCGGCTTAGGCCTCTTCATTTGCCGCAAAATTGTCGAGCTTTACAACGGCCGCATCTGGGCTGAAAGCAAGGTTAACGAAGGCAGCAACTTCTATATCAATCTGCCCCGTCTGACCACTCAAAAGGCTATCGAGCTGCAAAATACAGACGGCGGAGCTACTTCGAGCGGCCCCATTATTAGTAATGCTTAAACGTGCTACAATGAAATCAAACATAACCATAATATGACCAATTACAGGGGCAAACCATGGCAAAATTGATGCTCGTTGAAGACGACAATAACCTGAGGGAAATCTATGAGGCCCGCTTGCAGGCCGAGGGCTACACTATAGTTTCGGCCAGGGACGGCGAGGAAGCGCTGGTAGTGGCCAAGGCGGAAAAGCCGGATCTTATCATATCTGACGTTATGATGCCCAAAATCAGCGGTTTTGAGATGCTCGATATTTTACGTAATACTGACGAGCTCAAAGATGTTAAGGTAATCATGCTTACGGCGCTTGGGCAAACCGACGACCAACAGCGTGCCCAGACCTTAGGAGCCGATCGTTATCTGGTAAAGTCACAGGTTACGCTGGAAGACATCGTCAAGGTGACCCATGATTTACTACAAGATGAGCCTGGCACTGCTGCCACATCGCCGCCAGCCACACCGGCACCGGACCCTGCTCCTACCGCCGCCGCTCCTGAACCTCCAGTAGCCGCTAGTCCGGCAGAGCCGCCAGCCACGCCGCCAGCCCCGGAACCCACTCCGGAGGTACCGGTAGCCCCGGAACCACCGGCCGCCGATCCAGTTCCACCAGCCGAGACCGCCCCTGAAGCCCAATCGGAGGCCCAAGCCGAGGCGGCAGTGGAGTCAAAGATCGAGAACTTTGTCGCCGGCGCCACTGAAGACCCTACGCCGCCTCCAGGCATCACCCCTGACCCAGTTGCCGTTCCGGCCGCTGATCCAGCTCCGGACGTGTTGCCTACAGAAGAGCCAATCGTGGCAGCACCTGCTGATCCCCCCGCAGCAACCCTAGCACCTGCCGATGATCCAGCCACCCCGGCAGCAGATACGCCCGTTCCCGCTGCTACAGTCGTGGATGACAAACTTATGAGTGACGCAGTTAAGGCTCTTAATGACAATGTCGATCCGCCAGACGACGACAAAGAGCCAGACCACCCGGGCAGCGTACCAATCGCCAACAAAAAAGTGATTCAGCCAATCGACACGGCACCCAAAAAAGACATCGAGGCGCTGCTGGCGATTGAAGAGGCCAAAGAGAAGTCAGACGATATTACAACCAAGCCGCCCGTAGTAGGCGGCGAAGGGGTATCAAAGCCAACCGACGATCCACTCGACCCCCACAACATCGCCCTGTAAACTTAGTCTATGCGCATCAATAAAATCGTGGCTGCCGCTACTGGCATGAGCCGTCGTGCCGCCGATCAGGCCATTCAACAGGGAAGAGTCCTGATTAACTCCCGTCCGGCTAAGCTGGGAGACGAAGCCTCCCCTAACGACCAAGTTACTCTAGACGGCCAAAGTTTAACCTTACCGGCTCAAACCACTACGATTATGCTTAACAAACCGGTGGGCTATGTCTGTTCGCGACAAGGGCAGGGCAGCCGTACCATTTACGAGCTGCTACCATCGGAGTATCAATCTCTTAAACCAGTCGGCCGCCTCGACAAGGATTCCTCTGGCCTAATTTTGCTAACCAACGACGGCCAGCTGGCCCAAGAACTAACACATCCTAAATACGCCAAAACTAAGATTTATGAAATCAGCCTCGACAAGTCGCTAGAGCCGCTCCACCAACAGATGATAAGTGATTATGGCGTGCAATTGGAGGATGGGTCCAGTAAACTAGCCCTGGAAAAGCTCAATGACTTCGGTCACGACTGGCGCGTCACCATGCACGAAGGCCGCAACCGCCAAATCCGCCGCACTTTCGCCGCACTGGGCTACAACGTCATCAACCTGCACCGCACCGCCCTCGGCCCCTACAGAGTAGGTGATTTATCGCCTGGCGATACCATTCCCGTCTTAATTCAATAAAAGAACTCAGGAGAACCGACGAGGCCCTCTTTGAGAGCCATTACATCTTGCTGCATGCTCGCTCTAGCAGCGCCTTTTTCGAGCTTTAGCAGACGCTGTGCCTCTTGGTTTACATATTGGTCTAAAAGGTCTGTTCTAAGCTCTAACAGTCCATACATGTCCGGATCATATTGACCGTCAATCTCATTACCGCAATCCTTACAGCCCAAGCTAACGTTATATTGACCGTTTTCGGCTTCTTCGTCTCTTACGATGCCTATAAAGGAGCTGGCGCACTCAGCGCAGATACATAACCCAGGATCAAGCTGCTCATCTACAGTGTCTAATTCTGCGGATAATCGTCGATGGAGCTCAGACATAACTTTATTTATTGTATCACTAAATGTTAAACCTGTCAATTTTCTCTCTGTTCCGCTATAATTATAGCTGATGAGTCAAAGGTTACCGATTGTGGCGATTGTGGGGCGGGCTAACGTAGGTAAGTCCAGCCTGTTTAACTCCGTGCTTGAGCGGCGGGAGGCTATCGTGGCGCGCGAGGCCGGCACGACGCGCGATAGCATTGCTGCCAAGGCGGAGCACGAGGGTCAGCAGTTCTGGCTGGTCGATACGGCCGGCGTCAAAGACCCCGAAGACGAGTTCGAATTTTCCATCCAGGAACAGATCACCCAAGCGGCCGACAGCGCCGACGTTATTTGGGTGGTGGTGGAGGCCGACGTGCCGGTGACCGAAGAAGACCGGCGGGTGGCCAAGATGGCGCTGCGCTCCAAAAAGCCGGTTTTTCTAGTTATTAATAAGCTAGATAAGGCCAAAGGTCAGGATTTGAGCGGCTTCGACCGCCTCGGCATTAAGCCGATTTTCCGTACTAGTACGACGCAGGGCAGGGGAATCGAGCAGCTGCTTGACGGATTAATTAAGGTTATCCCTAAAGCCAATCAGCGGGAGGACGACGACCGTTTGCGCATTGCAATTCTAGGCCGGCCGAAC
>DATBED010000014.1:0-34353 GCA_036276195.1 Saccharimonadales bacterium (SeqCode)
GACGCTGAAGCTGCCGCCAAAGCATGGAAAGACTATTGGACAAATTTGGACGAGGCTCTCGCCGCCGACCGCCGCGGCGACGCCATAGTTCTGTTCATGAAACTAGTCGGCGTACCAGACGATATGATTAATGGCATGAAAACCTCGCCAATGTGGCCGGCCCTGGAAGCCGTAGCGCCGACGCTGGCCTATGACGCGGCGGCTATGGGCAAAGACCGCTCCGTGCCGGTCGCCCACGCGGCTAAAGTGGCGGCCGAGACACTGGTTATGGACGGCGGCGCCAGCTTACAGGTTATGCCGTTTATGCGTGCCTCGGCCGAGAAGCTGGCCGAGGCTATTCCTCACTCCGAGCGCCAGACGCTAGAAGGCCAGGCGCACGACGTCAGTTCGGCAGCACTGGCGCCGGTTTTAATAGAATTTTTTAATCAATAAGGAGGCTATCATGCCGAAAATAACACCTAGCTTATGGTTCGACAAAGAGGCCGAAGCAGCCATTAATTTCTACGTGGCGGTCTTTAAGAGTTCACCGAGCGGCAAAGCAGCCGATTCAGGAATAGTCAGCCTTACCCGTTACCCGGGTGGCTATAGCGAAGGCCCACTGGCTGGCATGGAAGGCAAAATCCTAAACGGTATCTTTAAGCTGGCCGGCCAGACATTTATGGCGCTCGACGGTGGCCCGATTTTCCAGTTTAACGAGGCCATATCGCTGGTAGTGGAGTGTGAAGACCAGGCCGAAATAGACTATTTTTGGGATAAACTGTCGGCCGTGCCGGAATCGGAACAGTGCGGTTGGCTAAAAGATAAGTTCGGCCTGTCGTGGCAGATTGTTCCTAACAATATGGCAGAGCTAATGAAACCGGCCAGCGCCATGGACGCCATGCTCAAGATGAAAAAACTCGATATTGCCCAGCTTGAGGCGGCAGGCAAGTAGTCATGGCTAAATCATTAACAATCGAACGAGAAATTAAGGCCCCGGTAGGCCGCGTCTGGCGGGCCCTAACCGCTATTAACGAATTAAAGCAATGGTTGTCGTTCTTCCCGGATTTTAAAGCCGAGGTTGGTTTTAAGACAGAGTTCGACCTAGGGCCAGACGCCGAACACCAATACCATCACCACGTCGAAGTTCTGGAAGTTATAGAAGGACGAAAACTGATCTACACTTGGGATTATGGCGGTATGAGCACCGGTTCCAGCGTGACTTTTGAGCTATTTGAAGAAGGTGAGACAACCCGTTTGGTGCTGACAGTCCAAATTGACCATATACCCCACGATCAAATAGACTTCTTAAAGAACGCTACATCTGGCTGGAACTATACGGCCGACAGCTTGAAGCAATTTGTAGAAAGTAATTAAGAGAGGAGAATCCATGAAGCAGATTGACCGAAAATGGCTAGCGCTACTGGTGCTGACGGGTGGCAGCTTCATGATTGTCATCGATGCCACCATTGTTAATGTTGCCTTACCATCTATCCGGGCCAGTTTGGGTTTTAGCCAGGCCTCTCTGGCTTGGGTAGTTAACGCCTATCTATTAACTTTCGGCGGCTTTCTGTTGCTGGGTGGCCGTTTGGGCGACTTATATGGCCACCGACGGCTCTTTCTAGGCGGATTGGCGTTATTCACTATTGCGTCTTTGGCTTGTGGCCTATCTTCGGCCCAGGCGCCATTAATCGTGGCTAGGGCTATCCAAGGGCTAGGTGGCGCTCTGGTTTCAGCTATTGGACTGTCGTTAACCATGGATCTGTTCACCGAGCCGGCAGAACGGGCCAAAGCCATGGGTATCTTTGGCTTCGTGGCGGCCGGGGGCGGTAGCGTGGGCGTGCTGCTGGGCGGTATTTTAACCGGGCTGCTTAATTGGCACTGGATTTTCTTGGTCAACGTGCCGGTCGGCGCCCTGGTTTACTTTTTAGCGCTGCGGGTACTGCCCGAAGCTAATAAAGTGGCGGCCAACAAGCATTTAGACATAGCCGGAGCGGTGACAATTACCGCTGCTCTCTTGCTGGCGGTGTACACCATTGTCAACGGCAACCAAGTCGGCTGGCTAACATTTCGCACGCTGGGAATGCTGGGCGCTTCGGCTGTTTTGCTAATTAGCTTTTTGGCGATTGAGTCGCGCGTGAAGGCCCCGCTGATGCCGCTTGGCTTGCTCAAACAGCGCAATGTGGCCACGGCCAATGTGGTCGGCGTGCTCTGGGCGGCCGCTATGTTCGCCTTCTTCTTCATAAGCGCCCTCTATTTACAACTAGTGCTGCACTACACGCCTTTAAAAGTTGGCTTGGCTTTTTTGCCGTCTAATCTGATTATGAGCGTCTTTTCGCTTGGCTTGTCGGCTAAGTTGGTCTTAAAGTATGGCATCAAAATACCGCTGGCGCTTGGTTTGGGGCTGGCAGCTTTAGGTTTAATTTTGTTTGCCCGCCTGCCGGTCAATGGTCATTTTTTGACCGATGTTTTGCCTAGTATGATTTTACTGGGCTTTGGCGCCGGTATGGCCTTTAACCCGGTATTGCTGGCCGCCATGAGCGATGTCAAACCGCAAGATTCGGGCCTGGCCTCGGGCATTGTTAACACCTCGTTCATGATGGGTGGTGCACTGGGCCTGGCCATTTTGGCCAGCGTGGCGGCTGCCCGCACCACCAGCCTAGTTGCCAGTGGCCATAATCCATCAACCGCTCTGACTGGTGGCTATCACGCCGCCTTCCTGATCGGAGCCATCTCCGCCATTTTAGCGGCCTTAATTGGCGCTAGCTTGCTGCGCCAAACGGCGCCGTTGACCGAGCATGAAATGGAATCGTCCCGCGTCGAAGCGGCTGAAATCCTAACTGAAGAAACTGAAACCGTCTAGCCCCGGTTAGTCGCTAGCATTAGCGCGTAAATTTTGCGTAGGCTGTTCGAGTTGCGTATGGCCAGCTGTTTATAAATGTCGGTGCCGATAATCCTTAAAACGCGGCCTTTGTTGATTTTGTCGCGATCAACCCGCCAGACTACGGCACCTGGGAAGTAATGCACGTCTTCAATTTCTGGTTTATGCGGAATCTGCTCCATAATTTTCGGATTGTCGATGCCGGCCCACAAAAACATGACGTCGCACTTCATAGTCACGTCGTTGACCCAATCTTGGGGCAGGGCTTTAACTAGCGCGGCCATCTCATCTAGATCGCGCAGCAGCGTATCCACTGGGAAGCCAAAATCCTGCTCAATGGCCGCTTCCACCAGCTTGGTTAAGGCAGCTTTGTTCAAAGAGTCAGTTACAAAAATAACGTTGCCTGAGGCAATGAAAGTCTTAACCCTTTCAAAGCCCAGCCTTTCGAAAGTCTGCTTCAGCTTGGCCATTTCGACCCTATGGTTGCCCCCAACATTGATGCCTCTTAATAGCGCCACATATGTCATGCCAAAATTATACAGCCATTAGCTAAAGGGTCCGAAAGGCAATATTTTTTCGGCCAGTTTTGTAATACATTTGTACCTACAAAAGCCGCGAAACTATTTTAGTTTTGGCAGACATAGTGGAATCGTCGGCAATTTTATTGATAAATTTGGCTTAAAGGCCTATATTTAGCCGATTATGATTAAGCTACAATCTGGCGACAAAGATTTTCCAGCCTACCTGGCCACTCCTGCCGGCAAAATAAAAGGCGGCCTGATTGTGATCCATGAGGTGTGGGGTCTGACCGACCACATCAAAGATGTAGCCGATCGTTTAACTAAGGAAGGTTATCTGGCCTTGGCGCCAGACTTAATGCATGAGGCCGGCATTACCGAAATGGCGACCGACCAGCTGGCCGAAGATCTCTTCAATCCCGAAAAGCGTAACCAGGTCCAGCCGCAACTGCGAGCACTAATGACGCCACTACACCAGCCTGATTTTGCGGAGCACACTCTGGCTAAGCTCAAAGTTTGTTTTGATTATCTGTACCAAAAGGCTGATGGTAAAGTGGCCGTGATTGGCTTCTGCTTTGGTGGCACCTACAGCTTCAGCCTGGCGGCGACCGAACCGCGCCTTAAGCTGGCGTTGCCTTTTTATGGTCATGCCGATATGTCGGTAGAGGACTTGAGGCGCATTGCTTGCCCAGTTCGGGCTTTTTACGGCGCGAACGACGAACGACTAATGGCTGCCCTACCGGAATTAAAAGCCAAAATGAAGCAAGCCGGCGTCGATTTTAAAACACATGTCTACCCTAGCGCTGGCCACGCCTTCTTTAACGACACCAACAAGTTTGCTTACAATGAGCCAGCCGCCAAAGACGCTTGGCAAAAGCTGCTGGCTTACTTGCAGGAGAGCTTGTTCTTGCGGTAGATTGTCAAAGCTGATTGTCGCTTTGCCTCACACTTTACACTTTGGATAATCTCTAGGCTGGCAGTGTCTGTAAATTATGTTATACTTGTGATGAACGAGAGGTTTAAATGGCAGAAACTCGCAATACTACCACTATTATAGGAAGCGGTGAAGCCATCACTATTCACTTCTCTAATGAAGCGCCGTCGCTGAATGTTGCGTACTCCCCTCCCTCTGAAGGAGTAGGCCAACCCGTAGATAAGGTAAAATTGCAAGAAGAACTTGGGCGAGCGGCTGCATTGCTTAGCCAGCGTGAGCAAAAAATTGCAGAATTGCAAGGCCATATAGCTTCTATAGAAGCAGAGACACACCATGCTAGCTTATCTAATGGTCATGTTGGCGAAGTTGTCATCCGGAGCGTATTAACTACTGATCGTACTCTATCTACTGCCCATCAGCGATATGAGCGTACAATACTTTATTTTCTACAGCAACCGGGGTTTACGGTCAATCGACCCAACGCAGGCGGTTTTATACGCGAAAAACTAGGTATTGAGGCGGTAAGTGACTGGAATAATATGAGAGTTGCATTAGTGAAGCTAGGTATTCTCAGCGTTGAAAAAGCTTCGCCTGCTTCTAGGAAGTCTAATGCAATTAGTTTGAGTGCCGACGGGCTTATTTCTTCTGCAGGCAAGCCTTTTATTACACCTCAAGTTCTTGAAGCTTTAAAGTATTCTACTAACATAGAAGATGAGCAAAGACCAGAAATGGAAGCTAAGATAGCTAGACTCGAAGGCCAAGGAGGCCCTTCTAACCCTAGTTTAAAAGTCTAAACCGTTCTGATTCCGGGGTGGTAGTTGACATTACAAAATACCGGGAAGCTAGTCTCGCTGAAAGTGATGGAAAAGTTGTTGAAGAAGGGGAGGTGATGGATGAACCCTCTAATGCAGATTTAGCCAGACTCGATAATATATCAGCCATAGAAATTGCTGACTTGAAAAAAGAGGGTTTAGAGGTGGAAGATTCTACGCCCGTTGAGGGAACTAGCGACAGCTCGTGGATAACAAGACTGGCCCGACATAGAATCTTAACCGCGGATGAAGAAGTTACTCTAGCGAAACGAATTGAACGTGGTGACTTTCAGGCAAAAGACATACTCATAAGACATAATGTAAAACTAGTGATCTCAATTGCTAAAAAGTATAACTTCGGTCCAAACGGCGGGGTTAGCTTAACTATGTTCGATTTAATCAATGAAGGAATAATAGGTTTAATTAGGGCCACGGAAAAATTTGATTATAGGCGCGGGTTTAAATTTAGTACTTACGCCAGTTGGTGGATCAGACAGTCGATAAGTAGAGGTCTAGATAAAACAAATCTCACCATACGTCAGCCAGTACAAATAGCTCAAAATGCGGCAAAGCTTGACAAGGTAGCATTTAAATTAATGCAACAGAACGGCAACCAGCCGCCAAGTATATCAGAACTTGTTAAAGCAAGTGGATTTAGCGAAGAAGAGATTTTACGGCTAAAGCTAACGAAATTTACCGATTCGCTTGACCGATCTATTAGCGAAGATGGAGAAACTAGCCTAGGTGACATGGTTGAGATAAGACAGCCATCACCATTAGAGCAAGCTATTGACGGCGAAAGGAATAGTAAGCTACGAGCTGCAATAGATAAATTACCCAAGCTGGAGCGAGCTGCAATTATTCTACATTTCGGATTGGAAAATGACGATGGCATGGAGACAGAAAGACCACTAATCAACAACTGGAATATTGCTAAGCTAACAGAAATGGGGCTAGCTCATCTGAGAGCAATCTTAGACGAAGACTTTAAACAGCAATATGTTGAGCGAGTTGCTTATTGAACTTCGCCAGCCATTCTAAATTGGGCACTGGCTGGTTCGTTTTCAACAGGGTGTGTGTGGGAAGGTTTGCCGCGTTGCCGGATTACCAGCACGGCCAAAGCGACAACCAAGAGCATGAAGGCTACCGCTGCGAGCATGGCGCTGTCAAAGCCGTGTACCAAAGCCGCTTTGGGACTCATTCGTGTAGAAGCCGCCGTTACCGAGGCCGCCACACTAGATAGTATGGCCAGCCCTAGCGCGCCGCCCATCTGCTGCGAGGTTGTAATTAAACCGGAAGCCAAGCCGGATTCCCGAGCCGGCACACCCGAAGTAGCGGCCGCGATTATCGGCATAAAGGTCATTCCGATGCCGACCGGAATGATCAAGAAGGCCGGCAACAAGGTAGTCAGGTAATGCCCGCCAACTGATAGGCGGCTTAACCAAGCTAGGCCCACGGCTACCAGCGTTGGGCCGGTTATCAGCCATCTTTTGTAGCCATAACGGGCTACCAATTTAGGAATCCGCGTTGACGTAAAGCCCAATATGATCGGGAAGGGCAGGAAGGCTAAACCGGCTTTTACGGGTGTAAAGTGCAGCACTGATTGAACGTACAGCGTGATGATGAAGAAGATGCCGAGCATGGCGCCGTACATTGGGGCCATCATTAAGTTGGCGCCGGTGACATTTCTAATCTTAAAGATCGATAGCGGTACTAGCGGGTGCTTGGCCCGGCTTTCGTTGAAAATGAAGCCAGCCAGTAAGGCCGCGGCCGCCGCGAAGATGCCCAGGCTCCGGCCACTCAACCAGCCCCAGCTAGAAGCCTGGCTGAAACCAAAGACCAGTAGCATCAGGCTGCTGGTGACCAAAGCCGCACCGGGTAAATCCAGCCCGGTGTAAGCGTCTTCACGCTCGTGTTTAGGTACAAACCGCAAAATAGCGGCTGTCATAATAATGCCAACCGGCACATTAATAAAGAAATTCCAGCGCCATCCGACATACTGGGTCAGCACGCCGCCCAGCAAGAGGCCGACCGTCGCGCCGCCGGTAGCCACTAGCGTCCAGTAGGCCAGGGCGCGGTTACGGGCCGGCCCGTCGCGGAAGGTCGCCAGCACAATCGACAGAGCCGATGGCGACATGAAGGCCGCTGCCATACCTTGAAAGGCGCGCAGAGCAATCAGCAAAAAGGCAGAGTGCGATATGCCAATTAAAAAGGAAAAGACGGTGAAGGCTGCCATGCCGCTTAGTAGCACTCGCCGCCGGCCAAATAGGTCAGCCGCCCGGCCGCCCAGCAGCAAGAAGCCACCAAACGTTAAAGCATAGGCCGTAACGACCCATTGCAGGGCACTGTCGCTAAAATGCATTTGCCGTTGGATCGTCGGCAGCGCCACGTTAGTAATAGCATTGTCTAGCACCACCATGAATTGAGCGATGGCCACTAAAACAAAAACTAGCCACTTGGAAGGTGTTTTCATAAAGTTATCCTCCTTTAATATTTGATGTATATAAACTAATTGTACTCCTCAACTATTGTACTTGTCAAACTATTAATTTAGCGCTATAATGAAACTATGATAAGTAAACAATTGCAAGACCAGCTAAGTCTTTTGATAATCCGCTCCTCTATGAAGGGTAAATATGCCATATTGCAGATAGCCGAAGATAACCACATCACCATGATGCCAGCCATGACTCTCTGTTTACTAGAGCCCAACCAACCGGTACCGATGAAGTCGTTGGCGACTTTTATGAGCTGTGACCCATCTAATGTCACGGGCATTGTGGAGCAGTTGGTCAACGAGGGGCTAGTCGAGCGCAAAGAAGTAGCTCATGACCGGCGTATAAAAACCGTCACACTTACACCTAAAGGGTTGGCCCTGCGCGACAAATTCCTGGAAATTACTACCAGCACCCGGCTGCCAAACCTCGACGCCCTTAATGAAGACGAGATTGAGCGACTGATCGCCATTCTCGAAAAAGCCACTGCCACTAGCGCCACTAACACCGTCGCCATCGCCGTGCCCGCCTAGCCGAGAACCAGTTACACCACTGGCGTTTAGACTAACTGTTCCAATGTGCTAAATTGTCAGTAAAGACTAAAATAAATGACCTGCTTTTCATGCCAGCGAGAAATACAAACTACTAGAGGCGGGTTTGTTGTTTGCCCGCACTGTCACGCTGTTAATATAGCGCCATCTTCACATCAAACTACCCATTCCCATCCTGGCGGTGCGCTGCGAAAAATAGTTTTGCCTAAAAAGCCAATTAGCGCGCTAATTATCATAGCGGTCCTTGGTATATTCGGGTCTGTCGCGGCTTTGGGAATACTTTTCCAGCAGAACCATCCGGCTAATGCGCCAATAGCTAGACCTGTTTCGAGCCACGCAATCGTTCAAAAGAACAGTTTGCCTAGCAATCAGCCGGCTGCGCCGGCAGCCACCGCACCGCCGAAGACTACGCCAGCTCCTGCCGTAGCATCGAAGCCGGTTTTAAAAGCGCCGGCCCCGCAACAGCCGCTCTCCACGCTTGATCAAACGGTAGCTATAATCAACCAGCAGCTCCAGCCTTATGGAGTAACGGCTACTTTGACACCGCCTAATAATGCTTACACCTACTCAACCTGGTCCACTTTAACAAGTGCCGATGCCGCCAATTTGCAGCAGTTTAGCACCTACTTAACCCAGGAATTTAGAAAGTACCCCACTAATTTAGTTACAAATTCAGGGCTCAAGACGATTGGCTTAGTCAAGGGTTTGCAAGTTTCGGGGGGAGCCCGGGCCGCCGCGCCGGCTCCCAGCATTACCGGGATGTTATATGACGTAAACGTTATGACCAATGCCGGCAGCGCTTATGCGCGAGAAGTGGTTAGCCATGAATACTGGCATTATCTCGACTATAAAATGCAAGGTTCATACACTTATGACGATCCATCATGGGATGCCTGTAATCCGGGAGGCTTTACTTATGGGTCGGGTGGTGCCTCTGCCTATGGGGCGGATTCAGGCTATGTGGCGGCCTTCCATCCGCAGGCGGCTTTTGTGACTGCCTATTCGACGTACGCGATTCAAGAAGATAGAGCAGAAATGTTTGGCTGGCTTATCTATAGCCCTAGCAGTGTAAAAAATCTCAATGATGCCGGCCTTAATTGTAAAATAAACCGGCTAACGGCTATTGTTCACCAGCTGAGTCCGGCCATGAGCTTCTAGGTAAGGTTATTAGGTCGTAGTTAGGAGGCGTTGTATAGCCAATGCTTTAAAACGTGCTGAGTCAAGAAGGGCATTAATAAATAAGTCAAAATAAGCGGCGCGAAGATCGGTAAGATTAAGGCTCGAATGGCGACAGGCCAGTTTACAATGTGGGGATTAACGAAGAGTCCGGCCAGCAGACTCAGGGGGTAAATCGCTATAAAGGTGGTGGCTACCATTTTCCATCTTGGCGGGGGAATGACTAGCTGGCCAGGGATTTCGAACCAGGTTTCCAGGCCGCTAGCCTTGGGTGACGCGTCGGTATGAGCGATTTTGGCCAGGGGCTTCATCATTTTTTGCCGGACGGAAGAGTTTAGCCAAGCTTCCAGGTGCCTGGCATTATCAAATCGTAAGACCGTCTGAAAACTGCCCTTGTGCGCCGGCGATTTTAAAGTAGTCACGCCCATGTGCCCGGGAAAGGTGCGAGCTACTTTATGAATGTCATGCATTATCTGCTCAAATAACTGTTCTTTGCTCGGTTGCACCGTCCAGATGAGCACTGTAGTAACTGGTTCACTAGAGAAATTATTTGCTCGTGCCATAACCCGTCCTCCGCTTAGTCTGCCTTAACTATAGGGCGATTTCCAAGCAAATTAAGATAAATTTTATACATGCTCCTCACAAGCCTAGTTAGTTAAGGCCCCCTTCAGCCTAAAAAGATATGATTCTAAAGTTAACCAAATTAAGAGGAGGCACCATATGAAATTAAGTCAATTAAGCAAGATTGAAATTCTAACGGCCATAAGTATTGTGGTGGGTCTGACATCTAGTGTCGCCGGCATCGGTGCCACAATTGCTAGCGCCGACAGCCCGGCATCTACCACGCAATCATCTACGTTGATTGCGCGCTCGGTCGTCCGTAGTGACAAGCTACAAGCGATGGCCGGCGCGCTCAACCTGACCACAGCTCAAGTGCAGACCGATCTAAAAACTCATAACTTGAAACAGGTTATCGCTAATGCGGGCCTCACCCAAGCGACGTTCCGTCAAAAAGTCCAAGCCCAGCTGACGAGCGAGCTGCAGGGCCAAGGCTACAGCCAAACTCAAATAGATAATGCGCTCCAGCATTACCAGTCTCGCTCCCAGCACCGGCAAAACCAGTAGCTTGGGAACAAGCTGGCCTCGGTAACAGGCTAACTAATCCTGACCGGCTAATACGTGATCGAGCCACCAGCTTTTGATCTTCTTCGTCGGGCGGGTGTTCCATTGCTCGGCTAGAGCGATTCCGCCTGCGAGGTTGGCAAACCGTATCAGCTCATTACGTTCCAGGACTTCCACGCCTTCGGGCACCCAGTAGCCCGGCTGGGTGCCGCGTTCAAAGACGAGCGCGGCCAGGGGGCGGGCGAAGATCGGTACGGTTCGTGGTTTGTCTAAGCTGCCCAGGCCAAACTCATATTTGGTCACCTCCACTTGAATTGGCATGAGGTCACTCCGCGTAAGCCTAATTCGGTCTGGCAAGACGTGAATGTTAAAACTTAAGTCACCACTTACATTACCGGCCAGGGAATAACCATTAACTGGCGCGCTAAATACACTATTAGCATCCAGCTCCATAGAGCCTTTGCGCAGATTATTAAGCGGGTAACTAAAAAATTCGAAAGTCTCAACGGGCATAATCCTAGGACTATAACATGAATCGATAATTTATCAATGTTTGCACCTTACATTCCTTCTCGCAATACAGCATAACCGGTATAATATGAAGTTATGCGGATCCATTATAAGGTTCGATATGCCTATCTGTCTCTGCTGACCCTGCCCCTATTAGCCTATGCACCGGCATTGGCGGCGGCTGTGGCCATCAGCCAGGGTTACCACGCTAACCAATCAATCGCGGCCGGCACCTTAGTGGCTAGCGGCAACCAAAGCAATACCATAGTAGTAGCTGACGCCTCTCACCAAAGCAGCCTACTTGGTGTGGTGGTCACCAGCAATAGCTCCAGCCTGGCTACCACTTCGACCTTTGCCCAGACTCAAGTGGTAACTTCCGGCACAGTCCAGGCCTATGTCACCGATCTGAATGGCGTCATTAAAACCGGTGATCCGATTACTATCTCTCCAATTAAGGGGGTAGGGATGAAAGCGACTAACGCCGGCACGATAGTCGGCATGGCTGCCGGTAACACTAGCCATGGAGCCGGCTCCCCGGTAACGGTGCGCTCCAGTGACGGCTCGTTGCATCATGCAACAGTCCAGAGTATTCCGATTAGTGTTTCCACCGAAGTCTATAATCCCTTTTTGGGCGGCAAAGTGCTTGGTTCAGTCCAGAACTTCGTTGACACCATCGCTAACCGTCCGGTCTCGCTGGCCCGGTTGGTTATGAGCAGCCTAGTATTACTGTTTGCGGCCTTAGCCGTCACCATAGTGCTATATACCGGCATTCATAATGCCTTCATTTCTATTGGCCGCAACCCTTTAGCTAAATATGTGATCAACAGAGCTCTTATCAAAACGATTGTTGGGGCGATAGTGATAGTCGGCTCATCTCTCGGTTTCGCCTATCTGATACTGGTGGCCTAGCCGAACGCTACCCCTTCTCTAATATTTCCCCTTGCCCCCACCTTGTATGTGGGTTATGCTTATAGCTAGAGTTCCTCTAGAAGAGAAAAAGAGAAATTAAAAATGTGTGAACCAACTGGTGCCCCCAAGGGGTATTTGGTACCAAGGGCCTTAAATTATGCCACCTCCCGCTGACTCTCATGAACAGTCACAGCCTGGGGAACTAGAACAGCCCCTGATTCAAGACGTCCTCGGTACAGCCTCCTCCTCATCAACCGGTATGACAGGTGGTGCATCTCCACCCACTCCCCGCCGCTTAAGCCGCTTAGTAATAGCTGCCTGTATAGCTCTAATTGCCCTTTTGGGTATTGGTAGCTTACTGGTTATTAGCCTTAGTGGGCATAATAAGCCAGTTAACTACCAGTCGACTGCTCCACCTAAAGTATTACCATCTACGGCCAATGGTAAGCTACAGCTGCAAGACGTGCTGGTTAACGGCCAGTTGCACGTTAATAACGGCATTATCCTTAAGCCTTCTACCCAGCCAACTAATCCTTCTCTAGGTCAGTTATACATAAGTAGTGACACCAAGCAGCTTAGCTACTTTAACGGTACGGCCTTTGTACCGGTGGGGAGTGGTGGTAGCGGTAGCACTGCTTCACCAGCCGAGACAGTGCTGGGTGTTACTTCCAACTTACTCAAGCTAGGCAATGGCCTGACCTTAAACCAAAATACCATTGTTAACAGTGGTATTACTAACTTACTCGGTACCCAGAACCAAATAGCTGTTAGTAGTGCTACTGGCAGCGTGACTCTTGGCTTGCCCAGCAGTGTTAGCGTCCCCGGTAGTATTACAGCAGGTAACTTTATTGGTAACGGCAGCAGCCTAACCAACCTTAATGCCAGCAATCTTACCGCTGGCACCATAGCCGACAGTGTCCTGAGCCCCAATGTCACCTTACTGAACCGCAATGACCAAAGTTTTAGCGGTAGGCGACAAGTCTTCCGAAACAGCACCAACGACACCAACGCCTTCAGCATCCAAGCGGCCGATGGCACCCCCGAGTTAAGTGTCGACACTGTCAATAACCAGTTGACGGTTACTAACCTGTTGCCAGCTGTGCCTGGGGTCTTAGTTTCGGGCGTGACCATCAATAGTATCATTACTCCCAGTGTTGGTATCTACAACGATAACTCTAGCTTTACAGCCCTAGGTAATGACGGTTTTGTCCAGTTTGTCTACTTTGATAATAATGGCCAAGATGTCCACCTTGTCCACTGCACTAACGCTACCTGTACTACTAGTACCAATGTAGTAGTTGCCAGTGATGCTAATGGCGTAAATGAACCGTCTATAGCAGTAGGGCCCGATGGCTTTGCCAGAATAGCCTACGTGAATTACAACTCACCTAATGAACTTCACTACATCCGCTGTGAAAACAGTGATTGCTCCACAAAAGTTGACACGCTGGTCTATAACCACGCCAGCGCAAGCCTTTATAATACTTCCATTAAACTCGGCAGTGATGGTTTTGCTCGGATTGTCTTTGATGACGGCGGTCAATCCCCTCACGACCTCAATCTAGCCCACTGTCTTAATGCTGACTGTACATCTGTCAATACCACAGTATTAGTTACCAGCACCGGCTACTTAGAAGCCAACTCCCAAGCCCTTGGCCCTGATGGTTTCTTACGGATTGCTTACACCGATAGGAGTAACCATACTATCCACTTTGTCCAGTGTACTAATGCCGATTGTACTAGTCCAAATAATTCAGTCGTTGATACCGTCTCTGGTTCGTACTACGTGAGCTTGGCTATTGCCCCTGATGGCTTTGGTCGATTGGCTTATGCCAACTTTAACTCGCCGAAATATGCTCAGTGTACCAATGCTTCCTGTTCGACCAGCAACATTACAACCCTGGATGGCAATATCTCCAATCAACCGGATGTTGTTATTGGCAGTGATGGCTTGGCTAGGATTAGTTATCAGTCCAATCCCCCAAGTTATAGTACGGGGAGCCTTAACTATATTGACTGTACTAACGCTGCCTGCACGGGATCAACCCCACTAACTGTCATCACAGGCAATAGCTCCTACAACTACGCTTACCCTAGCTCTATGGTACTCGGTAATGACGGCCTAGCTCGAATAGTCTTTGGCGGTGCTGCTGAGCCGACGATTAATTTTGCGCTATTTGATGACGCCAGTGGTGAGTATGAAGGGTCAGTAGCAGGTACGACTATAGGCAGCAGCAGTGATCCCTTCGGAACCATTTACGCGACCCAGATTGATACGAACGGCATCAAGACCAGTGGTAGCGGCCAACTGCTGATACAAGCTTCTACTAATAACACTAGTGCCTTCCAAGTTCAGGATGCGGCCGGTAACGGCTTACTTAATGTTGATACCGTCAATAATGCTGTTATTATTGGTGGTAATTCAAATCTGGCACCCAGCAGTATAGGCACGGGCGCATATCCAACTTCTGTGATCGTCAACGGTAGCTATGCCTATGTAATGTCTAACGATGATGAGCTGCAGATCTTCAATGTCAGCATTCCTGCCAGCCCTAGTTTGGTCAGTGCTACAGCTACAAACCAAGCAGTATCTGTAGCAGTCAGTGGTAACTTTGCCTATGTAGCAAACTTTGGGGGTGGGATGCAGATCTTCAATGTCAGCAATCCTGCCAGCCCTAGTTTGGTCGGCTCGGCCACCGGTGATTCTGGTGTATATAGTATAGCTGTCAGCGGTAATTACGTCTACCTAACAAGCTCAGAAAGTAACACCCTGCAGATCTTCAATGTCAGCAATCCTGCCAGCCCTAGTTTGGTCAGTACTACTGCGGTTGGAGGTACTCCATATTATTATATGTCAGTGGCTGTCAGTAGTAACTATGCTTATGTCAAAAATGGCAGCCTCTATAGCATGCAGATCTTCAATATCAGCAATCCCGCCAGCCCCAGTTTAGTCAGCACTACGAGCGCTGGCAATTCTGTTGGATCATTAGCCATCAATGGTAATTATGTTTATGTTGTGGGTGTAGGTCTGCAAATCTTCAATGTCAGCAATCCCGCCAGCCCCAGTTTGGTCGCTACCACCCCCACTGCCGGTCAAGGAGTTTCTGTAGCTATCAACAATAGCTACGCCTATGTCTTAAATGGTAACACCTCCAATAGCGGCAGTCTGCAAATCTTCAATGTCAGCAATCCCGCCAGCCCCAGTTTGGTCGCTACCACCCCCACAGGTGATAATCCAGATTCTATGGCCGCCAGCGGTAACTACGCTTATGTTGTAAACGAATTCAGCAACAGTCTGCAAATCTTCAATGTCAGCAATCCTGCCAACCTTAATAATTTAATTGACCCGAGCTTTCAGGTTCAAAACTCGAACGGCACGACATTGTTAACCGCTAACACTGCGGATCAAAGCTTGACTGTTAACGGTACCGCGACATTCAAGAACGCCTATGACTTTTATGCGGCCTTCCAGATTCAGGACGCCAATAGCGGTAGTGTGTTCAGCGTAGATACGACTGCTGCCGATATGTCAGTTACTATTAACGGACAAGATAGCAACTTTAACTACAGCGGCGCTGCCCTGTACGTCGGTAAAAATTCTATCACGGGGCGTTCTATTAACGCTGCCGGCACTATAAATGCCGCAGGAGCTGACTACGCAGAGTGGATACCGTGGAGCGGTACTAAACCGGGCGCTGGTAGTGTTGTCAGCTACCAAGGTAGTGACTATGTGGTATCTTCTCCTACTACAGCAGCATTCGTTGGCAATGACGGCATAGATGAAGCTAATGCTATTATGGTGACCTTCGCTGGGCAAGTACCAGTGGCAGTAACAGGACTAGTCAATGCAGGAGACATCCTTGTAGCGAATGGTGATGGTACAGCTATAGCGATCTCTCCCAGTAGTGCAGACCTCATTGATTATCTTTCTAAAATTGGTATAGCTGAGGCTAGTAGTTCAGCTAGTAGTGTGAAGCTGATTGAAACGGCTGTTGGTACGACCGGCAGTGACGTGTCTCAGGCTGTGCAGCAAAGTACGAGTACTAACTTTAGTAGTATCAATATATCTGGCATAGCAACAATACATAACCTAACCGTACAAACCTTGGCGGTCAGTGGTAACTTGACCGTCACTGGCACGACTACATTTATTGGAGCTATTACGGTAGACGGGCATATTATTACGGGGAACTCCAGTGGTAGCACGACGGCAAGTAATGGCGCGCAGGCTACTTGCACGTTAAATGGGAATGATACCGACGGTACGCTGCAGATTGTAACATCTGGGGCGCCGGCTAGCGGCACCCAGTGTACTATAAACTTCGCTAATGCTTTTAGCACGGCGCCGAACCCCATTGTATCGCCCAAAACGGCGAACGCGGCCGGCTTATTCTATACTGGTAATGTTGGCACCAGTAGCTTTACAGTTGACGCGGCCTCTGTTCCAGCCGGTAATGCCACCTACAAGCTAAACTACTTCAACGCCCAGTAAGGCTCGCCACAGATGTATGCCGGCTAGGGTGTTGCTGGTGGCTTTTAAAATTTATCTTGGTCAGTCGTACAAGTAATTTCGATTAAGCGGCCAATCTAGGAACTCGGGCTTGCGCTTGGTAAAAATAAATTGGTTGATGCCGGTGTCGCCGTAACGGAACGTAGCGGCCGAGCCCGCCAGCCAAAAATCTTGCATTCGGTAGAATCTTTCGTCGAACATGTCGATTATTTCTGCCTGATGGGCCTGGTGGCGCGCCCGCCAAATATCTAGCGTCAGGGCGTAGTGCTGCCACAGATTTTCGCGGTCGATCGACCAAAATTTATACTGGGCCAATAGGGCTTCAATGCTATCTACGGTCGGCAAGTGACCGCCGGGGAATATGTATTTGTCGATCCAGGGACTGGCTTTTTTATCCATCCGCTCGGTAATGGTATGCAGCACCGATACGCCGGAATCAGTCATTAACTGTTGCAGCTTCTCGAAATAGGCGGCGTGATTGCCGCGCCCGACGTGCTCGTACATGCCAACGCTGACTACGCGGTCAAATTGCTGGTCATTGGGCAGGTCTTGGTAATTCATTAGCTTAAAACTGACTAGATCCGACACGCCTGCTTGCTCGGCCAACCGCGTGGCGCCGGCCAGTTGCTCTTGGCTTAGCGTAATCCCCAGGGCTTTAACCTTATACTGTTTAGCCGCCTGCACGCACAAAGTGCCCCAGCCGCAGCCGATGTCTAGCAGTCTCTGCCCAGGTTTAAGTTGCAACTTTTTAAGAGTATAGTCGATTTTTTGCTGCTGGGCTTTCTCGAGCGTGTCGGATGGCTTATGAAAATAAGCGCAAGAGTACGTCATAGACTGGTCCAGCCACAGCTTATAGTAGTCGTTGCCAATGTCGTAATGGTGACTGATCTGTTTGCGCTGATACTTTTTGCGGTTAGGCTGATGTTTTTGCAGCTTGCCGAGCAGGCGTAAACTGGTTGGGTCAGCCTGGTTCTGCCCCATCAACTTAAAGAAAGCGTCGAGGTCATTTTCGTCGATTTCAAGGTTACGATCCATGTAGGATTCGCCAATAAATAGCGGCGGGTTTTTAAGTCGGGTCAGCGATAGGCTTTTTATGGTTATTTTTACGGCTTTGGATTTATCGCCGTAGGTTTTTTGATGCCCACTAGGGTAGTCAACCGTTAACCTACCTCTTTTGAGGACGCCGCTTAATACCTTATCAACGGCTCGTTCCGCCACTAACTCGGATTTCTTCATGCTTATAAAATAACACGAAAATCAGCCGCCAGTGTTAACTTTTCAACAGAATAGTAGTTAGCAGCTACTTTGGCTGTTGCCTAAGCCCAACCACGTTACCGTCAGCATCTCTGACTTGCGCGACCAACAAGCCCGCGGCAACGTCTTTAGGGTTCATAACCACTTCGGCGCCCGACTCTTGCAGGCTTTTTAGGCTGGCCTCAATATCATCAGTATCAATATAAGAAATAGGCCCGACAGTAGAGTTAGGATCCAGGCCAACTTCTATATCACCAACCTTGTAACCGACGTAGTAGCCGCCATCGACATAGGGTTCGGTTCCTAAAAACGTATTATAAAAAGTTTTAGCTTTATCTAAATCTGTTACCGGGAAAACAATCAGTTTAATATTATTGGCCATGGCAGCCCTCCTCTTGAATTAAATATTATTTACCTGTATAATCAAGATACTCTAATACAGAGTAAGTGTCAAAGATTTTTTATGCCATTAGACAATAACAGTGAACTTAAAAGGCAGGTAGTTGTAGATAGCCGTGAAAACGGTATTAGCTACACGCTATTCCGCAATGCAGTGGGCAAGAAGCTGGGGCTGAACGTTACAGATTTTGAGGGGCTTGACCTTATATTTTACAGGGGCGTCGCTACACCTTCTGAACTATCTAAATATACCGGGTTAAGTTCCGGGTCAACCACGGCCATGATTGACCGGCTAGAGAAGAGTGGTCTGGTTAAGCGTCAGAATAATCCAGATGATAGACGCGGCACGCTGGTTGTTCTCGACAAGGAGGCGGCACTCAAGGTAAGGCCACTGTTTACTTCTGCCCGGGTAGCCCAGAACAAGCTGCTAGACGGCTATTCCAGCCAAGAGCTAAAGGTTTTATCAAATTATTTTAAAAAATCCGCCACCATGTTCGAAGTAGAGCGCAAAAACGTTCAAACCACCACTCAAGCGATCAAAAAGATCTAACATACACAAACTAAAACAGTCTCGGACTTCGTAAGTTACTATTTCATGGACTTGACAAACCCGCACTACTGCTAAATAATCATAACCAGTTTAGGATTATTACTGTAACCTCCATTCTGTACTGTAAGAAAGAAACAAAAACATGAAACTCAAGAAACTAAATGCCCGGGGCTTCTCCCACGATATGGTACTGGTGCTGTTCGTTGTCATTTTTGCTATTGCCGGTGTGGGCTATCTGGTAGCCAGTCACGCCGCCGCTCCATCACCGTGTACTCAGTCAGCACCTCAAGTTTATCCCCAAAACACGTATGCTTGGGCAACAGCAGGCTCCTGGGGCTTACCAGGGCAGAAGCTTAGTTATAATGTCAGCGTATATAATGCCGACATTGGAAAGTGCGGTTCGTCTACCTTCACTCTGAGTGCGACAGCGCCCAGCGGCTATCAGGTTTCAGTTCCCGTAAGCAGCATAACCCTGGCGCCTAACAGCCGCGCCTATCCGTTTGTCTATGTTACTTCGCCGACAACTGCCACAGACGGCGATAACCCAATTGTGTTTACACTGCAGCGTAGCGGCACTTCCAACCAAACCGCGTCCAACACAAGTTACTATAAAGTCTATACAACCGACACTACACCACCAACGATGTACTACTCAAACCCGTATGACGGGCTGACGATTAGCGGTCATTCGTACAACCTGTCTGTTACAGCTGCGGATGATCATGCGACTAAGTACATAGAGGCCTACTTAGACAATAATAGTCTTATTACGACTCAAAACTGCGATAACACGTCTTATGAATGTCAACTTTACTATACCTGGAACCTAAAGGGTGTCAGTATTGGCGCCCATACTATGACGTTTAAAGCCTATGACTGGCTCGGCAACATGAGTTCTTCAACCGTTAACTTCACTGTCGGTCGGTAAATAGCATCGGGACATCCAAGCCCTTCATCAAGCGAGGCTTAATAAGTATTAACTAGCTGCCGAACGTGAATGTGTACAATGACACATTCTTAGGAACGGTGAGGGTAACGGTAGTGCTTCCGACTTGGTTTAATGAAACGATATGATATAGCCTAGATCCGCTTATATTCACTTTGCCGTTAGATACATCGCTACCATATTGACCGGCTTGAGCCGTTGGTAAACCAACTCCAACCTGGGCTGGCTGATTATTTGTAGTACCCGCAACTACATAAACGTTTTTAGCGGTCACGTTAAAATGTAGGGTCGCGTTAGCGTCGTTGCTCGTTATATATTCTGGAGATATAGACCAGCCACCACCAAGCGTCCAGTTATTCGAAGCGAGGCTGTTAGCTGCTTGAAAGTCAAAAGTGCCACCACCGAGCGTTGGCGAGCCTGTATAGTTCATAGCTCTATTTGTGCCGAAGTAAGTCTCGGGTGTTTGGCTGGAAGTTATAGGTACGGAATAAGCCGCGGTTTTAAGTGATTTGTTGACACCTAGAAGAACTTGTATAGCCTGTTCGGTTTTGTCATAATCGCCTTCACCCAGGCTAACATAACGAATATTGCCTGATTTATCTATCAGATAATCGGCTGGCCACGAATTGTTTTGAAAAGCATTCCAAGTTTGATAATTATTATCTAACGTCACGGGGTATGTTATGCCGTCTTGCTTTACGGCAGCCGCCACATTAGCCGGGTCGTGTTCGAAAGCAAATTCCGGGGTATTGACCCCAATTATAACTAGACCTGCATCTTTGTAATTTTGATACCACGACTCAACAAACGGAATGCTTCTTATGCAGTTGATGCACGAGAATGTCCAGAAATCTACCAGCACAACTTTGCCATGCAGTTGCTGCAAGCTTAGAGGCGGGCTATTGATCCAGTTTGTCAGACCCTGTAGTTCGGGAGCTGCAGTCGACTGCACGTTTAAAACGCTTGCTCTGGCTACAGAATTACTTAGTTTATTAATTAAGTGAGATTTTTGTTGTTTTGCTAGCAGCACTCTTTCGATTCTCGATTCATCAAATGGTAAATGATTAGCCACCCAAGTTTCGGCTCTTATTTGGTAACCGCTAATTATTGCCACCCCAATAATAATAAATAGCAAGCCCAACGAACGCCTAAAAAGACTGTGAGTATCAACTGCCCATGAATATTTATTGATGATTCTTTTACCACCGATCGATATGAGCAATAAAGCGGCGGCTAGCCCCAGACTATATGCAATCAAGTAAATTAATCCAGCCAGAAAACTTATTGGCAAAACAGATGCCAGTATGAAGGCATAGGTCGGGCTACAACTGGCAAAAACCGGCCCTAAAGCAACACCGATTAGTATCGGGCCGATGTATTGATCTTTATTTTGCTCACCCTTACCAAGGAAGCGCTGTGAGGCTGCCTGCCAATTTAGCCATATTACAAACTTTTCCCACAATTCGGGCCAGAGTGCCACTATGCCCAGTAATACTAAAAGTCCTCCCGATAACCAACCTAGTACACTTGGCGATAAGCCAATCAGGTAGGTGCTGAATTTCAAAATAAGCGTGAAAAATATTATCGATATAGCTAGAGAAGCTCCAATAACATACGGCCTGTATTTATCTTTTTTACCACCACTGATTGAGCCTCCGATGATAACCGGAAGTACAGGCAAAACACAGGGAGCTAAGATTGTTAGTATACCCGCAAAAAAGGCTATGATTAGCAGGAGCATAAGCGTCCTAGATTACTTGTTTTTTAGGATTGGGCTTGCAAGATGGAGAAGCGATTGCCTTCTGTGTCCATTGCCGAGATCCACAGGCCGACGCCTGGAATCATCTGCGGCTCCATGGTGTGTTCGCCTTTTTGGTTCATGCCACCCAGGATCTTTCCGCCGGCGTCTTCAACGGCTTTTATGGCAACCTGAATGTCATCGACTGATACAACCACCGAAGGGGCTTGGCTAAGCGGGTCATCGGTTTTTTGATAAAACCCGCCGTTAATTGCTCCCTTGGTTTGAGCCATACCGTTTTCGTCGGTTTCGGTGGTTTGGGCCACAACATAGTTACCCATGTCAGGCCCCATCGGCTGAGTGTTCCAGCCAAAAACCGTCTTGTAAAACTCGACCATGCGCGCCTGGTCTTTATACCCCATCTCAAAATGCACCACCGGATTCATTTTACCCACAAAGCCCTCCTTCATTAGCGTTCTTACTCATTCTTATAATACTCTATTCTCCGTGCACGTATTTCTTACCTCTCAGCCAGGAAGCTGCCGCCGCGATTAAGCAAGCAATTATAGCAAAGGCAAAAGCTTCGCGTAGCCCCGACAAGAATGGCTGGCTAATTAAGCTCGGGAAAAACCCGTGACCAGTTAGCACGGCTCTATTCTGACTCGATAGTTTATCTAATACGTTTGGTTTAACAAGTGTCTGTATGGGATTGTAGCCCAAGAAGGCGGCAAATAATACCGATACGGGTGGTAAATGAGCTACGCTCGCCGCCGTGCTAGCAGGCACACCGAACTTGGTCAGACCGGCAAACAGTTTAGTAGATAGCGACGATGAGGCTAAACCGGCAATCATAAGGCTAAAGAATATACCAATCGACAGAACTTGAGCTGAATTCTGGAATGTCGAATTCATGCCTCCACCGGCGCCTCTATCTTTAGCCGGCAAGCTGTTCATTACTCCCACGCGATTTGGTGCTGCAAAGGCTCCCATCGAAAGACCCATGAGTAATAAAATCAAGGCAAACAAAATATAGTTGAAATTAATTGGTAACAAGCTCAATAAAACAAATGATATAGCGGAGCCGATCATACCCGCTGTTGCGAATGGACGAGAGCCAAGCTTATCTGTTAATATGCCTGAAATTGGCCCGGCAATCAAGAATCCGGCAGTCAGCGGCAACATAAGAATCCCTGCCCAGAGTGGGGTGCGCGAAAAGCTGTAGCCGTGCAGAGGTAACCAGATGCCTTGCAGCCAAATTATGAGCATAAACATTAGACCGCCCCTGGCTATGGCTGACAAAAAGCTAGACAATACCCCGGCCGTGAAGGCTCTAATCTTAAATAGGTGGAGCTGAAACATAGGATGTGTAACTTTTCTCTCGACGAAAAGAAAAGCTATCAGTAGCGCAGCACCCGAAATTAGTTCGGTTAAGACAGCCGGACTCGACCAGCCCATAATGTGGGACCCGTGGGGTTCAATGCCATAGGTTATTCCTACCATCACTAGAACCAAACCAATCGCAAAAGTTATATTGCCAAGCCAATCCACTTTGCCGCCGGACTTTGTATCTTTGGTGTCGTACAACATGTAATAAGACCAAAGTGTGCCAACTATACCAAACGGTACAGATACCAAGAAAATTAAACGCCAATCTATTGGTCCGAGTAAACCGCCGAGTATAAGACCAATGAATGAACCGCTAATTGCCGCAACGTTGTTAATGCCCAGGGCCAAACCCCTTTGATTTGAGGGAAAGGCATCCGTTAAGATTGCCGTAGAGTTGGCCAAGATAAAGGCTGCCCCAACACCCTGAAACACCCGCATCACTATTAAATAAACGGCAGCATCAGTGCCATGCATCCAGGTAATCGTTAATAAAATTGAAGACAGAGTGTAAATAAAAAACCCAAGAGTATACATTTTTACTCGGCCAAACATATCACCAAGTCGACCAAAGCTGACAACCAGCACGCTGCTCACAACCAGAAAGCTAAGAATCATCCACAATAGATAAAAACTGTTACCTGGTAATAAAGGATTTAGTTTAATGCCGCGAAAAACATCAGGCAGAGCGATCAGTATTATAGACGAATCTATGGTAGCCATAATTACGCCGAGAGTGGTATTAGCCAGCGCCACCCATTTATAATTCTCTGTTTTTCTAACGTTACTACTTAGTATTGGCATGCTCTAATTCCCGCACCCACTGTTTACTAGTTATTACATTGGCTTGTCTCGGGAATACCTTTTCTATAAGAACAGAGTGCACCGCCTCGTCAAAATCAGCACAAAGATCCGATAGTACACTCAACTGATAATCTTTATCGGCCGCTTCTCGGAGCGTCGATAACACCACACCACTTGTAGCGATACCAGTGAGCACAAGATGCTGAATCGACTGAGCTCGTAAAACCACTTCGAGGTCACTTCCACTAAAAGCACTCACCCGGCGTTTTGTGATCACTACATCACCCTCAATTGGTGCAATAACCGGGCGAGGATCTATCAGGCCGGTACGGGCACTTTCTTTAATAGCACCAAATGATTTGTTATTCGAACTAACCTCCGGAAAGCCTGGGCGGAAGCCAACAACTATATGAATAACAAATACTTGCTTGCTATGCGCCGAATCAACTGCCGCCCTGACACTTTTTAGATACTCGTCCTTTTTTTCTAATCTATCAACAATATCGCCTTGTACGTCCATGACCAATAGGGCCGTTTTGTTTGATGCGTTTGCCATATTCTTACTCCTTTGCGCTTAACTTATTGATGACTTTATTGAGTGATAGTGTTAATGCTTCTGCTTCTGCTTTGGTGAGATTCTGTAGAATCGTTTGTTGAAGTTTCTGTAGGGGATCAGGTATCTGTTGTAACCGTTTTTCGCCGTCAGCGGTAAGTTGAAGTTTGTTGGTGCGTTTATCGGAGCCGTCTTTTACCCGCACTAGCCAGCCTTTTTGGACTAATCTATTGACAATAAGCGTCAGCGTTGAGGCTTGTATCTGCATAGCCTCCCGTAGGCTTGTCTGCGTAGGCTCGCTGTGACGCGCCACGTAATACATGACGCGGTACTGGCTTCTGGCAATGGCATGCTGCTTAAGTGATTCATCAATGCTGCGATCAATTAAACGCGCACATCGCTTTAAAAGAGCGGGTAGTAGTGTGTCTGCCTTCTGCCTCATAATTAGTTAGGTACCTAACTAATATTGTACACCTTCCTCACAAATAGTACAAAAATAGACGAACCCTATCTATTTCATTATATGCTTCGCATAATTCACGATTTAAGAGTTTACACCTGGCGGGGCATTGTCGACGAACTTAGAACCTTATATACTTTGTCTCAGATTGTATTATGGAAACTAACACCCAAGACATCTTAGAATTTTTTGAACTCGCTAACCATTATCCGTCACCTCATAATGGCCAACCTATAGAGGTCAAGCAATTAGGTACTGACACGTTTGAGCTATATTTTCAAAAGGAGCGTGGGCTTCAGGCTGCCGAAGTCTCATTTCTGTTTAGCTATGTCACCATGGGTGTCTTTATTACCCACCTTTCTCTATGTGCGAAAGCACTCGGGCATGAGATGAGCCATGAGCTGCAGTTACCACCGGTTAGGTCACTGAAAGGTACTGGTGCAGTGAAGTTCGCGTCATGTAAGATTCGTTTTTCTGCCACCAAACCGGATGAAGCCCTACAAAAGACACTAGTCTTTCGCCAGACTTCACGCAAGAAATACTACGAAGGTATTAATGAAGCTTTGTCACAGCAGACAATCGCAATTGCGGCCGAAAAACACAT
The DNA here is from genome assembly GCA_036276195.1 of Saccharimonadales bacterium (SeqCode). Taxonomy (GTDB): domain Bacteria; phylum Patescibacteriota; class Saccharimonadia; order Saccharimonadales; family UBA4665; genus DATBED01. The sequence goes on from DATBED010000014.1 coordinate 25,086, forward strand.
GCAGCTCGTAAAAATGAACCGCCCAGATACCCATCAAGCGATTTGGCTTAACCAGCGGGCCGTATTCGACGACATGTTCGATGATTCGGTTAGGCACGAGCTGGATCATTGGCTACGATACAGCAAAAATGAGAAAAAGACGAAGCGAGATGGTCTTGCTTACGATTGCATGGAACTGAACGGCCGAGCTATGAAGCTCATAGTTAATCACTATAAGATATTGCATTGGCCGGTCGTGAGTAATCTACTTAAGAAATACTACCTACGAACTATGAGCGACAATAGTAATGCGTTTTACCTACTTACGCCGTTTAGTACCGAGCTGGAGGCCTATGATGTTGGCGTTGCCGTAATGCAGATTTGGCGGGCAATAGCGACCCAAGGCTATTATCTGCATCCGTTCGGCACGATTATGAGTAATGTTGAGGCTCATGATGATTTTCTGAAGCTCGCGCATATAGACCACGAAGACCGCAGCAAAAATTTCTTGGTATTTATATACCGTGCTGGGAAGTCTAAGACTCCGCACAACAGCTTACGCATACCCATTAAGGATCATTTATTAAGGAGTCAGGATGTTTGACCGTCTGTACATAGCCATTGTCGCTACGATCGATAGGATTATCTGGACCATAGATTTCGGCCCCTCGATTCATAAATTCTTTTTAGCGCCAGAAGTCGGGAATTTCCGCGTTTTCCTCGGCAAAATCAGGGCAGTAAGAGTGTATCGTTATGCATTGAAGCGGGTGCCTGCCTACCGAGATTATATGGGCAAGCAGCACTATGCAGGACCACGTATCACGGCAGGCGGAACTCAGTTACGCGATATACCAGAAATCGATAAAGCATCATACATCAAAAAATACTATCTTACCGAAAAGCTGACTGATGGTGTATTGCCGAAGAAGGGTGTAATGCTTGATGAATCCTCGGGCAGTAGCGGGAAGCCAACGAGCTGGGCGCGGGGTGCTAAAGAGCGCCGCTTCACCCGTCGGATTATCCAAGTGGCCTTTAAGCACCTTATTGAAGACCAAGACGTCATTGTTATTAACACCTTTGCCATGGGCGCTTGGTCGACCGGTTTCAACACGTCGCTGAGCCTGCTTGAAATTAGCCGCGTCAAGTCCACTGGCCCTGATCTGACGAAGGCAATTGATACGCTACTTGAGCTGGGCCCCGACTTTAACTACGTGATTTGCGGCTACCCGCCGTTCTTAAAGCAGATTGCCGATGACAAACGAGTTGATTTTAGCAAGTATCATATCTCAGCAATTTATGGAGGCGAAGGAATTAGTGAACCGATGCGCAAGTCTTTGCTTGAGGTTTTTACGAGTGTCGTTGGTTCTTACGGTGCCTCTGACCTGGAAATCAATATTGCGCACGAGACAGACTTTACGATTGCACTTAGGCAGGCATTAATTGAAGACGAGACACTTAGGAGCGCCTTGCTCAAGCAAAACCGCGGCATTATACCGATGATCTTCCAGTACAATCCGTACGATTATCTATTTGAAAATAATGATAAGGGCGAGCTATTGGTAACTATTTGCCGGCGCGAAAATCTAAGCCCCCGTATACGATACAATATTCACGACTTAGGTCACCCGGAAGATTTCTATAGCTTTAAGAAGAAGCTACGGTCATTAGGCCGAAGTGACCTACTAAAACTGGTGGAACTTGATTTTGGCGTGCTGTTTTACTATGGCCGTAGTGACTTGTCAGTCGACTACTATGGCGGTGTGGTTGGCCCTGAAGAGATCAGGCAAATCATTAACGCTAACGAAGATTACAAGCAAAAGGTAGCTAATTTCCGGCTTATTAGCTATGAAGATAAAGAGCACCAAAAGCATCTACTGTTCGCGCTAGAAGCGGCCGAAGGTGTTCATATTGATCTCTCCGAAAAGCAGAAACTTCTCAATGTTATTGTCAAGCAGCTGTTTAAGTTAAACCTCGACTTCAAGGCTGGCTACGAGATGGCTAATCACAAACCAGAGATACGAATATACAAGCTGGGCGAAGGTATTTTTGATACAGCTCATCAGAAAGTCAAAAACGACTATGTCTGGAATATTGATTATGACCGGGCCAAGGCGGAAGATATTGTATAACTCTTTTGTAAGAGTAGGCCTACGTAGAGAACGAAAAAGTTTCCCGGCAATCCGACACGTTCATATAGTAGTCAAAAGCCGCTAAGGGTTGTGAGTGAAGTAAACGACTGGGTAAAGTTGACTCCCGAGCAGCTCCAGCATTGGCGCAGCAAGCTAGCAAATATTAAGGGAGCCATCGTTAATTAGGCCGGGGCAAAAGGTCAGGAATATAACTTTTGATGAAGAAACTAAGTGTGATGTTGAAGAAATAAGGCAGCTAATAGACGAGACTTAGAGATGTCGTCAACCCAATGTAAAATACTTTCGAACTTTCTTAGCTCGTTTGAGGTTTTCTTCCTTCAGTCAAAACTTTTTGGGCATTCTCGGCGTATTCAACTAGTACGGCCATAAAACCTATGCCAGCTACTGTCATTTCTGCCTCACTTAGATACTCTAGCCTTGGATCTAAAGCTAACTTATTTAAACCCGCTTGTACTGCTCTCGAGTCAGGCGAAACATCCACTAAGGGTTCGCCTGTTGCTACATGGAGGCGCGTAATTTTCATAGCCGTGTCTATCCCAATTGAAAAGCCTACAGGGTATTGCTGTGCTATATCTTCCAGCTCTGCATCAGTAAAGTTACCTAAGATCTCAGGATCGGTCATATAGATAACAATACCATATTTTTAAGTACGAAATGTTTGGTCGTCCCTTATCTCTTCTGGAAAACCAAACTTAATTCAAGAAATAAGAATGCAAATAGTAACGTGGCGGGGACTATGGTCGGATTTTCGAACTTTGACTCTTACGATTGTCTGCCAAGGCCTCTAAGCCTTGAGTAATTTCTTCAGCTACCACTAACCATGGGTCAACATGAGCTAGATTAGCCTTTAGGCGTGCGTTTTCGGCGCGAGTTCTGGAGCCAAACATGTTAAACAATATAAACTACATATAGCAAAATATCAAGCTTGTCACAAACTTGCATAGGTGAAACTCTTTACTCTCCGTTACGTAAAGTAAAGGAGGATAAAATTATGGAAGTATCAAACTCATCGGGACGGTCTATCGGTAGACTGTCACTAGAAACAGTCGCTCTAAAAGAAGTCTGTGCTTGTCAACACTATGACCTGCGGGACAAGCTGACTTGAAGTTAGTACCTTGGAGCTGGTTAAGGAAAGCTAGCCTGTGCCTAAGCCCTGAGCATGGCACTAAACTGCTCAACCTGAGTCTTAATAAGAGGTTCAGACTCCTTCTACTTCTAAAGGCACTGTCGAGATAGTAAGTACTACTTACTATCTCGACAGTGAACTTGAGATAGGAGTGGGGCTGGGGTTTTGAGATTCAGGTTTTGTACAATAAATATGTTGCAATCTAAATATAAACTGATAGAGTTTAGAGGTAATTTAAAAATAAAAATGTTAGTCGAAGAAGAGCCACCAGGCACAGAATTTCAAGTATTCAATCCAGAGGCGCCTTTAATAGAAGGTGGTGTTAATCAAAGTGAACAGCCTCCTGAAAACCAACGTATAGAATTTACAGACAGTCGAGGTGTTGTTCGTAAGCCACATGAGTTGGCGGCAGAAGTTATTTTATCTGACGAAATTGAAACTGCAGTTGATGATCATTTTGGTGAAGTTTATGAAGCGCTTCCCCGGATTGATCAAGATCTGGATGAACTTGAGGCTACAATAGAGCATCGGCAAGAGCACCGCCGCCAAGTTTTTAACCCCTTCGACGAAACATTCCTTGGAGAGCTCAGGGCTAAAGTGCTAGAACAGATGGATAGAGTTACTGAGGAGCAACCAACCACCAAAGTGATTGAGGTTGAGAAGAAGGGATTATTTGGTAGGACTAAGGCCGTTCAGCGAACAATAGAAACTACCGAAAGTGTTCCGATTGAAGGCTATACTCTCGGTTTTTCTGAGCGTGAGCAGCAAGACATTCTACGCAATCATCCCGTAAGGCAATATAAGGATCAGAGGTTTCGAGACGCGAGCGGAAGATTGGTTACTCATACACGTGAGCAAAACAGAGATACTCTTATAAAGACTCTGCAAGAAATAACCAGAGGGCTTCTCTGCGATGAAAAACTTGATGTTACGAAAGCCTCTCAACAGCACGTTAGCGGCACAAGGCTGCCACTTTTAGCAAAGCGCCTGTTTGATGCTGGTGTTGACCCTAACTCATTAGACGAGGAAACGCTATATAAATTAGTGCCTGAGCTAGAACCCGTCAAGAAGGCTGTTGACACTGCACGAGATACCATCGACACAACGTTGCTAAACGAGAGCATGTATAAAATAAGACAAGATATACACAACCTTTTACCCGACAGTGAGTTTGTTACTAGCCTTTATTATTCGGACGAAGACCTAACTATGATAACAAAACGATATGGCAGACTTCGAGAAATAGTAGCAAGCGTTTATCCAGAAAAGGTTGGAGATGCCGATTACTACAACTGGGCTGAAACCGCAGAAAACTTTCTAGAATCTGCGAGATCACGGATTGAGCAGTTCTTCTCGAACGCCGTTTCGGCCGATGAACTATTGATGCACAGCACTCCTTTTGCACCTCGGATAATAAAAAGTGGTTATATAAAACCGTCCGCTGTCATGGGTGATGACGAGTTTACTTTTAATACGCGCAGAAGTCATGATGAAGAGTCGTCGCATGAAGGCAGTAACGCTGTCCATTTTTCAGGTTTAAACCGAACAGTATATGACTACAACAGGCAGCCTAGCTTTTGGCTCGGCATGAAGACTTTAAGCCAACCCGAGCTTGAAGAAGAGAAAGCGAAGGGCGGATTTGGACATGCCGTCATTGGTATTAGAATCGGTGACATTATTAGCTCCGCACCCTATATGGGTAACTTTACGAATTCAGATGAAGCTGATAGAACTCAAGATAAGCATACTCATAAACAGGCACTGATACAGCTAACAGAGACTGGTTACCAAAAAGTGGCTCAAAAGCTAAGATCAAGAGCCGATGATTATGATTGTGTATATACTGCAGCTCCAGCAAATGCCAGTAAAGAAGAAGCATTTAACTATGCATTTCCTGTCAGTAAAGCGTTAATAGCAATCGGCTCAAAAAGCCGAGAAGCTGTATTAGCATCTTTGCGAGCAGCTGGTTGGTCAGATGAAGCCGTAGACGAGCTAACTTTTATATTTGATGCCCCTGAATTAAGCCAGACGGATATACCAAAAAAAATGCAGGAGAAAGCTAATGAACAGGGCAGATATCATAACTGTATTGTTGGAAATTTAAGCCGTAGCATCTAAGTAGATAGCCATGTGTGTGACGGTCAGTAACCTTTCCGCTTTTTGTTCGCATAGACCTGATAAGATAAATATATGAGCAAAGTAATCTGCGGCATCACGATGTCTATTGATGGCTATGTGGCCGGTCCCAATATGACCGAAGAAAAACCGTTCGGAGATGTCTCCCCACTATTATTACATCGCTGGCAGTTTGACGAACCTGAAAATAATAAAGAAGAGAGAGCTTACTTACGGTCTGTAGCCGGAGCCTATATTATGGGCCGAAATATGTATGGCCCGGCCGGTGCCGAATATGACAAAAGCTGGAAAGGTTGGTGGGGAGAAGAGCCGCCGTATCACGCTCCGGTGTTTGTATTGACGCACAGGCCTCGTGAACCGGTCGTAATGAAAGGCGGCACAACCTTTAATTTTGTGACAGACGGCATAGAAGTGGCCCTGCAACAAGCAAAAGAAGCGGCCGCCGATAAGCCGGTTCTGATAGCTGGTGGCGCAAACACCGTAAATCAATATCTAGCAGCCGGACTAATTGATGAGTTTTGGTTACATATTGCACCGGTCACTATAGGCAAAGGGCCCAAACTGTTTGAGAATGTTACCGATCTTAGCATGGAGCCAATAGAATGCCGAACTACAAAGCTGGTGACTCATATCAAGTATAAGAAAGTGTAGCGGCCTCGCTACTTTGTTGATTTGGTCTCAACTTCATGCTTTTGGCTGACCTTAGTGGATCAAGTTAGAGCTAAAATAATACGTGGATTTCAATCAGCAGAGCTACACAATAATAAAAAAACGAAGTGTATAGTTTACTTAAGCTAACTAATGTCAGAAAAAGCACCAAGAGCTAAATGTTCAATTTTGTGAGTAGCATATTGAACAAAATGCACATTGCCTGCGGGCAACTCTGGCGTAAACTCCCGCAGGTCAGTATCTAGGTCATCTGAGCCCCACCATGCTTCTAATACCCCGGGAGCCTCTTCAAGTGCCCAGCAGTCTACTAGGTTGAAAACCTTAAGCATATTGAATTCATCTTTACTACCAAAAGGAACTTGATCTAATGGTGACTTGAAAGACGGCGTCATTATTGGACCAAGACTCATAGACCCTATGTAAGATTGAAGTTCCTCGGGAAGTTTATTAAACAAACGAGCTGCTCGTTCGATTTTACTTTCTTCTTGTCTGGCTACTTGAGGCATAAAAATAAATTAACATAATATCTATTATATCGTCAAAATTGACGTATGTAATTAAAAGATTTCCTTTACGTAGGACTATAAGCGTCCATCCCTTAATCCAGTAGATAGTATTTTAATCTGATTTAGAAGCTTCAGGTAAAATCAGAATTCGTACACTTTTATTGAGCACTCTTAGCGTGCTTAGCAACCTCTAAAATGAATGCTGGCGTTGGTAAGCTTACTGCTCCAAGAGACTTTGCACGTAAGTACAGAGCTTTATCCTCTGCTGTTGTAAATTGACTTCCTTCCTCTATATGACGCATAAGGCCTAGATACATTTCCCTCGGACCACCTCTAAACAAAATTCCGCCCTGCACAATTCCAATGCGCGCCAGATATAGTGCCGGTAGCTCATGCTTTGCTCTTTCGTTAAGGGATGACGGAATATGATTCTCGTTCGGCTCTAAGGCCGATAACTCATCTACTACCTCTAGTTGTTCATCGGTCGCTACGTGATTACGGGTTAAACCTCTGCCATAATTCAGTGATGCTCCTGAGCGCTCTTCTATAAGTAGCAATGCACCGAGAGGCTCAACTTGGGATTCAAGGTGTGCCATGTCTAGGACACCCAGATCTCCAAATCCCAATTCACTACCATATATATCTGTTACCCAGTTATTGCGAACTAGCCTCACTTCCATTTGTCTAAATGGAGAGCTTCGCAGTTCTAAACTCGCTCCAGGTGCTGTCATAGCACAAAAGTACCTAATAAATGAGGTGCTGTCAAATACCCCAAGCATGGAAATTTGCATAATTTGCATTAATGTGCCAAATTATAGAGAACTTAATACGGAGCTAGTATGACCATCGATCAAGGTCACAATGCATTGCAATTAGGTGTAGGGTTTTAGTAAAGGAATAATTGTGCCTCAAGTAGAACTTGCACAGGTTATAAGACCAGATGTAGTGGTTGGCGGAGATCTAGCAATCCATAATGGCGAGCACACACTCCGAGGTCCAATAGCTGAGGTCAGCGAAAACTTCGGAGGTTTTAATCTTCTGCTTGACTGGGTTGCTATCAACATGCGAGGAACATTGGGTGAGTGGCATGCATGGTCGTATGGTCGAACGCAGCTTCTGGCCGGTGATTTACAGGCTAGCGTTGTTAAGGGGCATGCCGGACATGATACTCATATACGTATCTCTCAGCAAGACAGGCAGGACTACCGCAGAAGGGGTTCTACTCGCTTCGAAATTTATCCAGCTACTGCCACGCGAGCCTTGCTCAACCCACGTACTGTAATCGGAATGCCTCCCTCACTTCGAAATAGCAGTACATGGAAATTCCCAAGAGTTGAACTGGGTGATGATGAATGGGCGGAGCTGAGTAGCATGCCGGTGGGTACGAATAGCGGACAGCTAGCGGATGTCGTCGCTAGGGTCCATAGCCAAGCTGGGTTTGTTTGGCCCGCCGAGCAGCACGCCCTAAGAGATACTCAATTAAACTTTTCTGAAGCGATAGATAATAGACCCGAACCTGCCATCGGGATCCTTCGGGATTTCATGCGCCAGCTTATGGATCAAGTAGAGTCGTCAAAAGACCTAAGCTAGGTAATCGCATTAATACAACCTAGCTGTCAAGGACCCCAATACACACGTAAATTAGTCGCTGTGCTCGGTGATCCTAGACCATTCGGTTTATAAGGATTTGGTCAGAGAAATCATTCGGTGGAACAAGCAGCTAAAATTTTATGCTGCTGAAAATCTCTAGGATAGTCCGATAGTCAGGATTTGATAATGAAATAGGTAGTTGCTCGTAATATGGGATATTGCCTGGAGATTTTATACTAAGAATCATCCCTGTGTAGTTAGCCATTTTATTGAATGGAATAGGCACAGCAGTCTGGTTAGTTCTTGAGCACTGGCTTATGGTCACTAATACAATGTTACTATTGCGATGTTCGGTGTCTGGGGTAGTAATAATGCAATAGTCCTTGCCGTTAACTTTTGCACTGGTGCTTAAAATCTTAGAGCCGATGATTTCATTATTGTAGCCAGTGATGTTAAGTGCGTTTGGAGAGCTGGCTAAATTAAACGTTATACTTCCTACTAGATGTTTTTGGATAGCTTTAATATTGTTTGTGAATATTGCTTCAGAAGGGATAATTCCAATACTAACTGGTTTATCTTGTACGCCACCTGCCGTGACACGCCAGTTATCGGGGTAATTAAATGATAACCCCAGCTGATTATTTCTATACATCTTCCAACCGGCGTGAAGTTTGGGTAGCTGGTTGCTATTTGCTTTATTAATTACCAGCAAGCCGACAGTTATTACTAAAACTACAGCAATAAACGCGAAAAGACTTTCAATGACCGTAAAGCCTGCGAGCTTCTTATAAGGGCGTGGCATACTGTTAGCTTAGCATAAGCAAAATGGTGATCCCGAGGAGATCAGCCAACTTCGTTGACTGGCGCCTGCGTGCCATGCTCCGAGCACGCTTCGCTGCTCGTGCGCGTGGCACTTGTCTTCGAACTCCCCGCTGGCTGCGCCAGCTCTCCGGAGTTCGGCTCTCTTAGACCCTACTACCTCTCACGTTCCGAAACAGAGAAGATGTTTTGATTTGTTACAAAATAACCCTCAATTACTTGAAGAATATAAACAGCTCAAAATCAAATGTGATGGTTTACCATATGAAGAATACGGAAAAATTAAGAAACAT
>DATBED010000015.1:0-1679 GCA_036276195.1 Saccharimonadales bacterium (SeqCode)
AAACGGGCCAGCGACATACTGGAGCTGGTCGGCATGCGCGACCGCGAGTATTTTATGCCCCACCAGCTTTCCGGCGGCCAAGCCCAGCGGGCCTCAATTGCCCGGGCATTGATTAACAAACCGAATATTCTAATCGCCGACGAACCGACCGGCAACCTGGACAGCCACGACAGTAAGGTGGTTATGGAACTGCTGGCCGAAATCCACCGCCAAGGCAATACCATTCTGCTGGTGACTCACAATCCGGAGCTGACCCGCTACGCCAGCCGGGTAATTTATATGTACGACGGCATGATTGTCGGCGACGAAAAGACGGCTATCGGCCAAATGGCCAAGCACGCCCGCCGGATTTATTTCAAGAAGCCCCGGACTACCGATGATGATATCGCCGCCGGCGTTTCGGCTTTGCTCAAAGATGTGCCGGGTAAAGAAGTCACTGCCAAGGGCAAGCAGCGCAAAGCCAAGGGCCGCCGCCGTGGGCTTAAAGCCAGAGTCCGAGGGAACAAACCATAATGTGGTCGGGCAACTTTAAGACGGCCGTTTCCAGCTTGCGCCTCAGCAAATGGCGCACTATTTTCACTATGATGGGCATTATCATAGGTGTCAGCTCAGTCGTAACGGTGGTCAGCTTAGGCGAGGGATTAAAACACCAAATCTCCGGTCAAATTAACCAGCTGGGCAGCAACGTAATAACCGTCAGGCCCGGAAAACTAGTAAGCAAGCAGGGCGGCCTGGGTAATCTGAATCTCTACGCTTTTTTGGCGCCCAGCACTTTGACCACTAAGGATGTAGAGTCTTTAAAAAGCCTGCCTGTGGTGAACAATGTCGTACCGATCGAATTCGTTACCAATGTCGCCAGCGGCGATAACGGCGAGCTGGACGACGTCTTTGTGGCCGGCAGTACGCCAAATCTTGGTGATGTGCTTCATCAAAAAATCGCCTATGGCTCCTTTTTCTCGGCGGGTGATTCCGATCAAAACTTCGCGGTTGTCGGCAGTGACATCGCCGCTAAGCTATTCGGCGTGCTTAATCCGGTCGGCTCCACCGTCCATATCAATGGCCAGGATTTTATTGTCCGCGGCGTATTATCGCCCTCTTCCGGCGGATTATTATCAATCGCCGAAGCCGACTATAATTCCTCGATTTTTATCCCGACCAGCGCCGCCGAGAGCCTGACTTCCGGGCATACCAGCATTTTGCAAATCCTGGTCCAGACCAAAGCCGGCAGTAATATCGACTCCAATGTCAGCCTGATTAAAAAATCGATAGCCAAGAACCACGGCGGCACTGTCGACTTTACGGTCCTGAAACAAAACGAGTTATTAGGCGTTAGCAATCAAGTGCTAAATACCGTCACTAGTTTCATATCCGGGATTGCGGCCATATCTTTGCTGGTCGGCGGCATCGGCATCATGAATATCATGCTGGTCAGCGTCAGCGAACGGACCCGAGAAATCGGCATCCGCAAGGCTATCGGCGCCACCAACCGCCAGATACTGAACCAGTTCTTAATCGAGGGGCTGGTTTTGAGCATCGGCGGCGGGATTATTGGTATCTTGGCTTCCCTGCTCATCAACTTACTCCTAAGACTTTATAGCAGCTGGCATCCGCTGATTTCGGTGTGGGTCTTAATACTAGCCGTGGTTGTTTCGGTGGCTTTTGGGATTATCTTCAGCGTC
>DATBED010000016.1:0-8305 GCA_036276195.1 Saccharimonadales bacterium (SeqCode)
CGCGATAAAATTGATAAAATGCTAAGCGTATAACATGGCCACAGACAAAGACACCATTTACGTAGATATCGACGACGAAATCACCGGCATCATCGATAAGGTGAAAGCCAGTGAAGGCAAAGTTGTCGCTTTAGTGCTGCCCAAAAGAGCTGGCGTCTTCCAAAGCATTGTCAACATGAAGCTGCTGAAACGGGCAGCCGACGAATCCAAGAAAAACTTGGCCCTAATTACCACCGAAGCCAGCCTACTACCGCTGGCTGGAGCCGCCGGTATTCACGTAGCCAAGACTTTGACGAGCAAGCCGGAGATTCCGGCTGGCCCTGCCTCTTTTGACGACGCCGAAGAAACGGTTGATGAAGATGGCGCGGAAACGGTAGAGCAACCGCTCGATTCCAGCAAGCCGGTTGGCGAACTGGCCGGTGGCGCGGCTGCTGCTACTGAAGGCATGGAAACAATCGCGCTAGACGATGAAGACTTGCCACCTGAAGAAGCAGCCGCTGTTCCGGCCGCCGCCAAAACCTTCAAGCCCCCTAAAAAGAAGAAAGACAAGAAGCTTAAAATCCCTAATTTTGACCGTTTCCGCCTTTTTCTAGCTTTAGGGATCTTGCTGCTGATTTTGCTAATCGGCGGCTTTATCTTCGCTAACGCCTCTCTGGCAAAAGCCACCATCAACATAAAAACCGACGCCACCAACGTCAGTACTAACCAGGACCTTACTCTTTCAACTTCGGCCCAGAGCCTGAACCCGAGCAGCGGTACAATTCCGACCAAGCTGGAACAACAGCAAAAGACCTACACCCAACAAGTACCAACCACCGGCCAAAAGAACAACGGCACCAAAGCCAGCGGCAGCGTTACGGTTATTAACTGTGGTGATGACACTAGTATCCCCGAAGGAACAGGATTAAAGAGCTCTGGAGGCAATACTTACATAACCCAGAATTCGCTTGATGTTCCCGCTAGTAATTATGACAACCATAGCCATTGCAAGAGCGATGTAAAAGTAACTGTCCCAGTTATTGCCCAAAGCGCGGGCAGTGCTTTTAATCTGCCTGCAGGTACTAGCTTTACCGTTACTTATTGTTCACCAGTCGACTGCTCGCAGGTATCAGCGTCTGGAGGCACAATAGATGGGGGGACAGATAACATAGTGCAGAGTGTTAATCAGAATGATATTAATAATGCTAAATCGAAAATCAGCGCGGCCAATGATAGTACCATGAAGCAGGCGCTCGATAGTCAAACTAAGGGCGACGGCTATTACCCGATAGATGCTACTTTCAATGCCGGTACACCAAATATAACCAGTAGCGCCCAAGTTGGTGATATAACCAGCACGGTAACTGTGACTGAAACCATCAATTATATGGTGTTTGGGGTGCATCAAGCTGATCTGACGTCGCTAATTGATGGCAACATTAAGACGCAAATCGATACGTCTAAGCAGAGCATTTTAGATGATGGACTAAGCAATGCCGTGTTTAACGTTAATAACCAGACTTCGACTGGCGCGAGTATTACTATGAGCACCAAGGCCGTGGTGGGGCCACAACTCAACATAGATGCTATTAAGTCTAGTGAGGCTGGCAAGAAAGCCGGCGCCATTAAGAGCGACCTATCCAATAATCCGGACGTAACCAGTGTAGACGTCAAGTTTAGCCCGTTTTGGGTAAGCACAACTCCTAAGAAAACCAGTCGCATTACGGTTAATATAGCCAAACCGACAGCCGCGGCTAAATCCAACTCCAATGGTTCAAACCCCTAGGTCTATTTTGGCACTCGATGTCGGAGAGGTGCGGGTTGGTGTGGCGGTCGCTTCGTTAGTTGCCCGCTTGCCCCGGCCTCTGACCACACTTAATCGTAATGACAATTTTTGGAATGAACTGCAACTGATAATAGAGTCGGAAGCCGTGGGCGAGCTAGTTGTCGGGCTGCCCAGGAATTTAAGCGGCCAAAGTACTGCCCAGACAACGGCCGTGGAGGCCTTCGCTAATGAACTGAAACGGCACTTTGGCTTGCCGGTTAATTTTCAAGATGAAGCCGTCACTTCGAAAAAGGCCGAGGCCGAACTAGAGAGCCGTAAAAAGCCCTATTCTAAAGGCGATATTGACGCTCTGGCCGCCACTTACATCCTCGAAGATTACCTAGAGGTATAATAGATGGATGCCTTTATATCGTCATACTAATTATAGGCGGCGCTGGCGTTCACCTAGGTGGAGTCGGTGGCTGGCGCTATTAGTGGTGGTCGCCGCTGTTATTGCGGGCGGCATTTTATATAGTAAACATGTTTACGATCAAGACTTGCAGGCAGTTAGTAGTAGCCAAAAATCGCAGGTGGTTACTATTAAACAAGGCGCTTCGGTTCAAGATATCGCTAAGCAATTGCGGCAAGCGCGGCTGATAAGAAGCACCACGGCTTTTGATGTATATGTGCGTGGCAAAGGGGTTAGTAGTAAATTGCAGGCCGGCAGTTTTGCCTTTTCGCCTAATGAAGACGTGCCGACAATTGTCGGCATTTTGACTAAAGGCCGGGTGTCGACCGAGCTGGTGACTATTTTGCCTGGCGAACGGATCGACCAAGTTAGGGCATCGTTGATCAATTACGGCTTTAGTCCGAATGATGTCGACAGCGCGCTTGATCCGGCCCAATACTCCGATTTGCCGGTCATAGCCTATAAACCGGCTGGAGCTAACACCTTAGAAGGGCTGCTGTGGCCCGATTCTTGGTACAAAGACGCTACTTCGCCGCCGTCGGCCATTATTCGCCAATCCTTAGAGGAAATGAACCAACACCTAACATCTGACATCCAAACGTCTTTTGCAAATGAAGGTTTATCAGTTTATCAGGGGCTAACCCTGGCCTCGGTGGTTATCCAAGAAGTCAATAAGCCGACCGATCAGACTCAAGCCGCCCAAGTTTTCTTGAGCCGGCTTAAGGCTGGCGGCAAACTTGGCTCTGACGTAACAGCCTTATACGGCTCAATTGAGGCTGGCGGCGCGCCTAATTTGAGCTATGACTCGCCGTATAATACCCTGTTACACCCCGGACTGCCACCAACCCCCATTAGCACCGTCAATGACTCCGCCTTGGCGGCCGTGGCTCATCCGGCTAATACTAACTGGCTATATTTTGTGACTGGTGACGATGGTACCACCTATTTTTCAACTACTTACCAAGAGCACCAGGCCCAGACTCAGCAGTATTGCCATAAGTTGTGTGGACAATGATGATTTGGTATACTTAAGCGGTAATTTTACAGAGGTAGGTTATCAGTATAACTTCCTACACATCAGTTAGTGAGCATTTAAGGATCCCGGCCCAGTCAGGTTTGGGACGAATGATTCGTCAGTGGCGTTTGAAATTTCAGCGCCGGCTAGTACGCCGGCGAGCGGTGCGCTTGGCTTTAATAGGCTCGAATCTTATCATTTTGGGAGGGGTTTTGTTTTTTGTGTTACAGGGGCAGCCTGCGGCCAGCCTGGCTACTTCTTCCTTGGCGAACGAAGGCAGCGTAACGGCTGTTGCCAATCCTTTAGACCAAGTATCCTCGGCCGATATCGCTCTAACCGTGGCTCGCTTGGGCAGCTTGCCTGAAACCACGGCTATTTCCAACCAGGCCCAATCGGCCGCGGCCGACATAGCTATGACAGCCAGCACCGATAACGTGGTTAGCAAACCTGAAGTTGTGGGTACTGTGTTGAAATCCAATGCCGACATTCAAGACTACACTACGGCGGCTGGCGACACGGTGTCTAGCCTGGCCAACAAGTTTGGTGTCACCTCTGACAGCATTCGCTGGTCTAACAGCTTAAGCGGCGATGCCCTAACTGCCGGCACCAAGCTGGCCATTCCACCGGTTAACGGTATTGTCTATACAGTCAAACCGGGCGATACAGCCGATACATTGGCCTCACGCTTTAAGTCTAACCGCGACAAGATCATTGCCTATAACGATGCCGAGATCACAGGCTTGCAACCCGGTGAACGCATTATAGTTCCTGATGGTGTACAGGCCGGGCCAACCACGGCGGCTAATATTGCCGGGATCGGGACTGCAACCACTACTTCTTTCCCTTGGGGCAGCGCGCCGATCTATGGCTATAACGGTTATGACTATGGCTATTGCACGTGGTACGTGGCGACGCAGGTTGCCGTACCAGCCAACTGGGGCAATGCCTCTACCTGGGCCTATTATGCCTCTTTAAGCGGCTGGCATGTCAGTAAAACGCCAGCTCCTGGCGCCATTGCCCAAATTGGCGGCCGGGTGGCCGGCGGCGAAGGCCATGTGGCAGTAGTGGATGCTGTTTTGCCGGATGGTTCGATTCAATATCGCGATATGAATGGCGTGGCTGGTTGGGGCCGAGTGGGCTACGGCACGGTATCGGCTGGCTTCTTTGACAACTATATTACCCACTAATGAGTTTTGTCGATAAGGTCGCAGTCACTGCCACTGCAGGTAATGGTGGCAATGGTAAGATTAGCTTTCGCCGCGAAAAGTTTATTTCTAAAGGCGGGCCGGATGGTGGCGATGGTGGTAATGGCGGTGACATTGTTTTGCTGGCCAGCAATAACCAGAATACTTTAGCTGCCTTTCGCTATAAGAAAGAGTTACGAGCCGATTCCGGCCAACCTGGCGACTACCGGCGTATGCATGGCCGTAGCGCTAAAGACTTGATTGTAGCCGTGCCGGTGGGTACCGTGGCCACTAATGCAGAAGGCAAAATAATAGCTGACTTGGTAGAAGATGGCCAGCAGGCAGTAGTGGCTAAAGGCGGCCGCGGCGGCTTTGGCAATGCCCACTTTGTGTCTTCACGCCGCCAAGCGCCTGATTTTGCTGAAAAAGGCGAACCGGGCGAGAGCCTCGAGCTTCAGCTGGAACTGAAGATGATCGCTGACGTGGGATTAGTCGGTCTGCCTAACGCCGGTAAATCGACATTACTTAGCAAGTTAAGTAATGCTCGTCCAGAGGTGGCAGACTATCCTTTTACGACGCTTACGCCTAATTTGGGTGTAGCCGATGTTGATAAAGACACCAGCGTACTCCTAGCCGATATTCCCGGCCTAATTGAAGGCGCTGCCGAGGGCAAGGGCCTGGGGCATGATTTTTTGCGCCATATCGAACGCACTGCCGTTATTTTACATCTGATTGACGCTTACAACGAAGATGTGGCCCATACCTACCAAACAGTCCGGGCCGAGCTGGAGGCCTATCAGCCAGAGCTTATCAAGCGGCCAGAAATCATTGCTCTTAACAAAGTCGAGGGGCTTGACCAAGAAATTATCGATGACTTAATCGCCCAACTTAAGCAAGTAGTGCAGGGCGAGTCACCAATCTTTAGCATCTCGGCCCAATCCGGCCAAGGCCTGCCGCAACTGCTTTTTGCCGTCAAAGATGAGGTGCAGACTGTGCGCTCGCAACCTCTAGCTGAAGCCGAGGCACCAGGCGTTCCAGTCATCACTTTGACCGACACGTCCGATCAGTGGCAGGTGGCCAAACAAGGCAAAATCTTTGTTGTAACCGGCCAAAAGATCGAGCAATTTGCTCGCCGCACTGATTTTGGCAACGAGCAGGGCGTTCAACGACTGCGTGACATCATGCGCCGAGCCGGCATTATGCATGAGCTAAGACGCCAAGGCGTTGAGCCCGAGCAGACTATTCGCGTAGGCAAAGCCGGTGAGTTCACCTATTAAAAAGTGCTAAACTGGTAATTCATGGCAGCCGGCTTTTTCTTTTACGATCTGGAGACCTCGGGCTTCAGCCCGCGGACTGCTCGGGTGGTTCAGTTCGCCGGCCAGCGTACTGATATGGACCTCAAGCCGCTGGGAGAACCAGTTAACGTGTTAATTAAGCTCACTTCAGATGTTATACCCGACCCTGATGCAGTACTTATAACTGGCATTACGCCCCAAAAAACTCTGGCTGAAGGCCTAACCGAAGCCGAATTTCTCCGGCTTTTTTATGAGGAAGTTGTTAAGCCAGATACTATTTTTATCGGTTACAATAGTATCCGCTTTGATGATGAGTTTATGCGCTTCCTGCATTACCGCAACTTCTACGATGCCTATGAGTGGCAGTGGAAAGACGGCAATTCGCGCTGGGATCTACTAGACGTTGTGCGCATGACGCGCGCCTTAAGGCCGGAAGGTATTCAGTGGCCCTTCGCGCCAGACGGCAAACCGACTAACCGGCTGGAATTTCTGACTAAGCTTAATAAGCTCGATCACTTTAGTGCCCACGATGCCTTAAGCGATGTACAGGCCACTATGGCTATGGCCCGGCTAATTAAGACCAAACAGCCCGAACTTTTCGCCTATTTATTTAATCATCGCGGCAAAAAAGCCGTGCAAGAGCTGGTGCAAAAAGGCGCACCATTTGTTTACACAACGGGTCGCTATTCCAGCCAATGGCTACATACCAGCGTGGCCGTCCAAATTGCTAAACATGTTAAGCAAGACGCGGCATTAGTGTACGACCTCCGTTATGACCCTACACCATTCCTTAACATGTTAACTGATGAACTGATAGAAGCTTGGCGTTACACCAAAGACCCGGACGCCCTGCGTTTACCGGTTAAAACCATCAAGTTTAATCGCAGCCCGGCGGTGGCTCCTTTAGGCGTAATTAAGGCTGCAGCTACGCAAGAACGGCTGCAGATAAGCCTAGAAGAAGTAACTAAACACCTAGAACTTCTCAAGAAGCATCAGATAGAGTTCGCCAGTAAGCTGGCCGAGGCAGTAGAGAAGATGGACAAAGAGCGCCAGCGGTCACAGTTAGGCATAATTGATAATGAGCTGACCGTCGACGAGCGATTATATGATGGCTTCATTGATAAAGCCGACGCCGCCGTAATGGCAATCGTCCGCGGCACCGAACCGGCCAAGCTTAATGATCTGGCCGCCAACTTACATGATGCCCGGCTGAAAAGCCTGCTGCCACTGTACAAAGCACGCAATTTTCCGAAGTCACTCAGCCCGGAAGAGCAGGCCAGCTGGGATGAGTTTATCGCCAAAAAGCTCTTCGCCGGCGGCAACGACAGCCGCTTCGCCAAGTATTTTGGCCGCCTGCAAGAGCTGGCACAAGGCAAACTATCCGGTGACAAGCAATACCTCCTCGAAGAGCTCCGCCTCTACGGCGAATCCATCATGCCCACCGAAGTTGAGCACCAAAGGTGATCTAGCACGTCGCTGCTAAAGTTCATATGCTTGCTCTTTTAGAGATAATCAGATAAATATAGTTAAGACATGATTGAGATTATTACTGACTTTGCTCATGTTGCCGACAGAGAAAAAGCAGCAGCACTAAGCGAACCATTCCTTCATACTGAAGTCTATACCAGTGCACACGAAGCTGGCATAGTTCGTGATGATATGGTAGATAGCGAGATAGTAGCCGTTGGCGCGGCTTATTTAGTCGACAAAGAGGTTGTTGAGTACGGCTTTGCTATTCCGAGAACAGTGCCCCCACTCCAGGCCACGACTACGTTTGTGGACAAATACAATGTAATCGTTGGCGGCTTTCAAACCAGTGCGCTAAAGCTTGGCATTGCACGCCCCGGATCACCGGAAGCTCAACGGGGTGGCTCCACCAGAAATACTGAAAGAATGAGAGAGCTGACACTAGAAGCCGGACTCCGAACTATCGTTGCCTTTGCGATTCTTGAACTGCCAGCACGAGATAACCTGCAAACTGCTCTCTTGATATTTGCAAGGGATATCGCTGACACCATACCCCTTGAGATGCGCGATATAATTTTGAGGTCATTAAGCAATCCGCAATCGTCTGCCATTGAGCGTTTCCAGCAATTTAACGACAAAGCCGCGCCTGATGCGGCGACACAAGCAGAACAAGATGAGATTATGCAAGCAATGCTTACTAATAGTGCCGAGAGTAGGATGGTAACTATTCGACAAACCAGTATGTGGCTGCCAAGGCCCGCTGCGGCTAAAGCCGCTACCATGCAAGAGCCTCGGGTTGGAGATTTCTTATCTCGATCAGGCAAAGAGCAGAAAAAGCTTCTCAAGAAAGAGAAGCAACAGTTCAAGCAAACAAACTAGCAACTTAAAGGTTGCGCTTGTCTAGCTTCAAAGTATTGAACTAAAATCAGCTGAAATAGGCGAACAAGTATCGAAAAGGTTTGAGACCTGCCTGCTCACCCACCGAGCCGGATAATTGTATATAACACTACAAAGTTGATATTAGCACCGCCTTGTGTTTTCGCACATTAACGTTAAACTTTAGTTAGAGTCTGTTAAGAGACCAAAAGTAAAGGGTTAAATGGTTATAGCTCTACAGGCAGAAACACCAGT
>DATBED010000017.1:0-1658 GCA_036276195.1 Saccharimonadales bacterium (SeqCode)
CTCGCTCAAGCGGCTTTGCATGTCATCACGGACCGCTTCTTTTTCGGAGAATATCAGTTTGTTATCCTTGCGGCTGACATCTAAGATCCGGACCCTTAGAGTCTGATTAACCAAGGCGTTGAGCTTAGTCAAAATCTCGTCTTTATCGCTGTCTGATACCCGGGGATAGTGCTCGGCGCTTAGCTGGCTGACCGGTAAAAAACCGCGGATGCCTTCCAGTTCGATCAGCAAACCGCCGCGGTTGGCATCGTAAGGGCTGACCTCGATGATTTCTTGGTCGTCAAATACCCGCTGGAGTTCGCCCCAGCCGCGGTCTTTGACAGCCCGTTTCATGGACAGCAGAGCATAGCCTTCGTCGAGCTCAGGATCGACCACGCTGGCCGAAATGTTTTCGCCCTCAATCAGGGCGCTAGGACCGACTTCGCGGCGGAAAATCACGCCCAGGCCGTTAGCTCCCAGATCTACCCAGACCTCGTGCTTTTTAACGGACATGACCTTACCCTCTACCATATCGCCAGTCTTAAGCTGTTTGATATCGCTGGCAGCCAGCAAGTCGTCCATAGTTACAGTAGTACTTTTAGCCAATTTAAATTGTTCCCTTCCTTCGAAAATATTTCCGCTTTGAGCAGACCAGGCCGAATCTAACTTCTTAAAACTCCGCCCTACGATTAGGTTGCTAAAGTAGATTACTGCTTATTATAAGGGGTAACGCTTCTCTTTTCAAGAGAGGCCGTTTTCCGTTTTCAGTTTACTGTTTACAGTACGTTTTCCATGACCCGCTATCCGTGTCTCCATGGTAAGCGGTTAACGGTAAATGCATAGTAAATAGTGAATGGTGAATGGTAAACTTATTCATGAATGGGGCCGGAATATTACCTAGCGATTGACGTGGGGGCAACCAAAACGCTGTTTGCGGTGTTTGAGGCTGCCGGCGAGGTAGTCTGTGAGAAAAAAATCAAAACCAATCCTGATTATAGACAGTTTAAATCAGACTTAGAGACTGAATTAAAGGAGCTTGGACAATTCAAGTTCACGTACTGCTGCTGCGCGGTGCCGGCGACCATTAATTTTGAAACCGGTGTAGCCATAGCCTTTGGCAACGAAAGTTGGCAGAATGTGCCGGTTCAAGCCGACCTGCAAGCACTGCTGCCCGGCGTCAAAATCCTAATTCATAATGATGCCAAGCTGGCGGCTTTGAGCGAAACAATTTTACTCCATAAAAAGTATAAAAAGGTACTATATTTAACAATCAGTACCGGAATCGGTGGCGGCATTATCATAGATGACGTTATTTCCAAAGATTTTGAGAATTTTGAACCAGGCCAAATGGTCTTTAAATACGATGGCCAAAGCTTAAAGTGGGAGGCTTTTGCTTCCGGCCGAGCCCTTAAAGAGCGCTACGGCAAGCTGGCCAGCGAAATCGATGATCCGGCAGTTTGGCAGGATTATACTAAGACGCTGGTTCCGGGCTTAGAGGACCTGCTGGCTACCGTCCGGCCCGACGCCGTGGTGATCGGCGGCAGTGTCGGGGCTTATTTCGAGAAATTCCAGCCGTTTTTAGAAGAAGACTTAAGCAAAATCAATAATCCGCTGGTGCCTACTCCACCGCTGATTAAAGCCCGGCGGCCGGAGGAAGCCGTTATTTATGGCTGTTATGA
>DATBED010000018.1:0-11415 GCA_036276195.1 Saccharimonadales bacterium (SeqCode)
CTTTTTTACCATTTCTTCTAGTTTTTGGGGCTTGCGCTCACTTAACAACAGATCGACTTTACCAGTGTAAAGGCCGTTTTGGGATTCGTAAACGGAACCGGCCCAATCGTCGAACTCGTAATACTTGGCCAGCATGCCGACTAGCTCCGACTGCGAGGCCGAAATAGTGAATAAAAAATAGTCCTTGGCCTTGAGCTCTTGAATCAGATCGCGCGTATAGGTATAAACCTGGTCGAGGTATTCGGTTAAAACTTTGCCAGCGGCCTGTTTGAGCTCAGACTCTTTAATGCCGTTAATGGCCGAGCTGACTAAATTTATTAGAGTCTGCTCGTAGTCTGTAAAAGAATCTTCGCCAGCCCGCTTTTTCCAGGCCATGCGCGCTTGGCGGACTGTTTGGAACTCTTGCTGGCCAATCAGCCCTTGACGCGCCAGTTCGTCGGCCAGGGCGTGATAAAGCTGCCAGCGAATCAGCGTACCATCGATATCAAAAACCGCGAATGGCCTAGCCATATACCAACCAATCCGCCACCCGTTTCGCAAAAGCCTCTTCTTGGCCATGGAAGCTGTGATCGGCCTCGGGCACCAGCATGAAATCGGTCTGCTTCATTCGGGCGTTGCTGGTTTGCTGCATGATCAACTTAAGTGCTTCATCGGCGCCGCCGGCTGCGGTGGTGTACTCGTCTTCAGCGCCGAAGATAACTAGGGTCGGCCGATCGATTTGTTGATACTCCTCGAATAGTGGCTTCTGGCCGAGCCGCTCGTTGGTAGCTTCGTAGAATGGAAAGGTGTTGTAAGGGCCGGCGGGATTAAGGATATCCCAAGCCGCCTGCGCGCTGAAGGGGTACATGCCGGTATATCTGGGCATCAGATGAAGCGGCTGGCTTTCGGTGAATTGAGCGGCATATTTTAGGGCCTGCCAGAAACGCTTTTCACCAAGTTCCTGGAAGAAAAGGCCGACGTCGTCGCCCGGGCCGGCCAGCACATATTTCTGAAAAGGATTTTTAACGGTTCGAATGTGGTAGACGCAGATTTTATTGGCGCCGGTGCTGTGGCCAATTAAATAGAGCTGGCTGTAGCCGCGTCCTTCTAAGAACTTAACAGCGCCCTCAATGTCGTACACGCAGTCGACAATCTGCTCGTAATGGGTGCCGCCCTGGAAGTAGCGGTCTTCTTCGGGCAATGCCTCATCGGCGATGCGCAATTTCTTGCTGTTGTGAGCGCCGCGGTTATTGAAGGCCAGCAGCGCGATCCCCTTCTCTGTCAGCGCCTTACCTAAGGCGTTAGTACGGGTAGTGCTATAAAAGACACCGTTGTCGCCCATGCCGTGCAGCCAAATCGCGGCCCGCCTTGACGGCTTGTCAGGACTGTAAAGCAAGCCTGGCAGCTTGATCTTATCGGTCGCAAGCAGAGACACTAACTCCAAGTTCATAAATCTAGTGTAACAGATATGGGACAATGGTCGGAGCCCATGACTTTGGGGTGGATGTCGGCGGCTTTGACCTTATCTTTTAGGCTGTGGGAAACCAGAAAGTAATCTATGCGCCAGCCAACATTGCGGGCGCGGGCATTGGCGAAGTGCGACCACCAGGTGTAGTAGCCCTTGCCTTGCTTAAACAGGCGCAGAGTATCGACGAAGCCGGCGTCGATGAAGCCCTGGAAGCCGGCCCGCTCTTCGTTAGTGAAGCCTTTTTTGCCGATGTTGGACTTGTCGTTAGCTAAATCGTCGGGGGTGTGGGCCACATTGAGGTCACCAGTGAACACTACGGGCTTGGTCTTTTCTAGTTGCTTAACATAGGCCAAAAAGGCCGGATCCCAGTGTTTTTGGCGCAGCGGAACGCGACTTAAATCATCCTTGGCGTTGGGCGTGTACACCGTAACCATCCAGAACTTGTCAAACTCGGCGGCCATGACGCGGCCTTCTTGGTTGGGGTCGCCGTAGGTGTCACCGGTGACCTTATATTTATCGATAATGTCGCGCGGAAAACCGTTGATCACCTGCTTTGGAGGAATTTTGCTTAAGATGGCTGTGCCGCTGTAGCCCGGCTTGTCGGCCGAGTACCAAAAGGCGTTGTAGCCATCAGTGGCGGCATTGATTTGCTCCGGCTTGGCCTTGATTTCTTGCAGCGCCAAAATATCGGGCTGCTCTTTGTCTAAGAAAGGCTGCCACAAGCCCTTCTTTTCGACGGCCCTTATGCCGTTAACGTTCCACGAGTAAAGTTTAAGCATGTGCGACAACTCGCTCCAGCTTAGTAACTCGCTTCTTTAGTTTACCCAGGTCTTTATTGGTATCAGTAACTGCTAGTTTGACGATCTTCATGTCGGATTTAAGATCGGCTACGTCTTGCTCGATGCCAGGGATTTTATCTAAGTTGACTTTAGCGGCATCTAAAGCTTCTAAAACCTGGTCAAATCTGTCATCCAGGTCCTCTTTATATATACCTACGGCTCGTTCCGCCGCATTGTTAACCATTTCTTCAACCCTGTCTTCGTCATAAATTCTCATTGTTTGTAGTATAGGCCGGACGGGCGGCGTTTTCTAGCTTATTTAATGATTATTTAATTTCTTTGCTACAATAGTTGGCAATGGCTGAACCTCGATATAAACGCGTGCTTCTAAAATTCTCCGGGGAGCAAGTTGCCGGCAAGTACGAGTTCGGCGTCGATCCTGAAATCGCTAATTTCTTGGCCGCCGAAGTTCAAAAAGTGGTAGATATGGGCGTGCAGGTCGTAATGGTGGTCGGTGGCGGCAATATGGTGCGCGGCGCCGAAATGGCTGGCAAAGGCATCCGCCGGGTCACGGCCGACCAGATGGGAATGCTTAGCGGCGTCATGAACTGCATGGCTTTGACTGATATCTTCGAGTTCAACGGCCTGAAAACCCGGCACTTGAGCAACATATTTGCCCAACAGATAGCTGAATCTTATTCTTATCGCTTGGCTGAAAAGCATTTGCAAAAAGGACGTGTCGTAATTATCGGTGGCGGCACAGCCCGCCCTTACGTGACTAACGATACGGCGGCCGTTAGTTTTGCGCTGGAGCTAGACTGCGAGATAGTCCTTAAAGCTACTAAGGTCGAGGGCGTTTTCGACAAAGATCCGGCCCAGTTCCCTGACGCCATCAAGCTCGACCACGTTACTTTCCAGGAGGCAGTAGAAAACAATTCCATCAAAGTTATGGACAAGGCCGCTATGGGCCTAGCTATGGAGCAAAAGAAGCCGATTATCGTGTTCAATGCCATGCACCCAGATAGTTTTGCCAAGGTCGTGGCCGGTGAAGCGGTCGGCACAACTATTAGCTAAAGTTCAGGTCGGCTTCGTCTAGTTGGACGGTGCTGCCGGGTTGAGCTTGACCTTGGAGGATGCGCTTGGCCACCACGTCTTCGACGGCGCGCTGCAGAGTACGGCGCATCGGCCGGGCGCCCAAGGCCGGGTCGTTGCCCTCGGCCACGATTTTTTGAATGGCGGCCGGCGTCAGCTCGACCTTGATGTTTTGCTGAGACAGCGTCTGGTTTACCTCTTGTAGCATCAGCTGAACGACCTGGGCTAGCTCATCTGGTGTTAGCGGCCGAAACAGCACCATGTCATCGAAACGGTTGAGTAGTTCGGGCTTGAATTGGCCACTACGGATCAGTTCATCGGTCAGCTCGCGCGCAAAACTATTCAAGTCTTCGCCGCTGGCCACTCGTTCGCGGATAGCCCCCGCGCCGGCATTGCTGGTGGCGATGATAATAGCGTCTTTAAATGAGGCCGATCGCCCTGAACTATCAGTCAGCTGGCCTTCGTCGAGCAGCTGCAATAACAGATTTAAGATGTTGGAATGGGCTTTTTCAATCTCATCGAGCAGTACCACCGTGAAGGGTTGCTGGCGGATAGATAGTAGTAAGCTGGAATTGTCGCCAGCACCGGTCGACAGCAGGCGCTGTACGTCGTCGGGTTGTTGGTACTCACTCATATCGAGCCGGATCATCGAACTCTCGGCGCCAAAATAGGTGGCGGCAATGGCCTTAGCTAGTTCAGTCTTGCCTACCCCCGTTGGGCCGAGGAAAAGAAAGCTACCGATGGGGCGACGCGGATTAGTCACACCAGCTCGGGCGCGCCTAAGCGCGCTAGCCACGGCTTTAACAGCCTGCGTTTGGTTAATCATGCGCTGGTGAATCACGTCTTCTAGGTGCAGTAGCTGGTCGGCTTCGGCCGGCTCGGCCGTGCCTACCTTCACGCCACGGGTTTGCTCAATTGCCAGTTCGACGCTATGACGCGTAACCACCGATTGCTCGGCGTGATTAACCGCCTGCTCCAGCAGCTTGATCGCCTTACCCGGGTAGGCTTCGTCTTGTTCGTAACGGCCGCTCAGGCGGTAGGCTTCGTGCAGCGCCGCGTATGTTATCAAGACATGGTGCTGGTTTTCCAGGCCCAGAGCCGTATCTTCGAGCACTCGCATAACGCCGGCCTCGGGTAATTCCTGTAAAACTACTGGCGTAAGTAGGCTGGCCAGGCTGGCATTTTGCCCCTTTAGCCGCTGGAAGTCGCTAGCCGACATGGCCATAACTATTTGTACTACCCTGGCCTGCACAATCGACAACAGGATTTGCGTGCCGTCAAACGAGCCTGGACCGCCGCTGAAAAACAACTGGGCGTCGTCCAGGAACAAAATAACATGGCCAGCGTGTGAGGCTTCGTTGACCAGGCTGATCATAATCTGTTCCAGGTCGCCTGGCCCATGGGCTTGCGACGTTATGTCGGTGGCATTGAGGCCGATCACTTGGTGGTAAGACAGACTTTTGACGGTGTTACCCTCGATCAATTTTTGAGCCAAGGCGTAAACGCTGGTACTTTTGCCAATTCCATCAGGGCCGATCAGTGCCACGGCTGTACTGTGATGATCAAAGGCCGTTTCGATGGCGCGCACGCCATCTGACTGGGTCAGCCAACCGAAGTGGCCGCCGTGGTTGGCGATACTTAAACTGATATTATGGCCAAAACGGTCTAGCAGAGGCGTAAATCCGTAAGCCCAATCGCGGCCGATACCGCCGAATTTGCGTCGCTGCTCATTTTGGCTCTCGGCCAGGTTGCGCGCCATCCAATTAGCTATGGCATCGATGTCTTCGGGGCGATCTTTCAAATGAACTAAAAGCTGTTTAATGCCGGGTGTCGTTTCCAGCAGTCCGGCCACCACGAACCCCAGTTCAATCGTTTGGGCCTGATGGTTGTCGGCCAGCTGCCGGGCGTAATCGAGCGCCTGTTGCAGCGTGGCCGCCTCGTTGTTTAATTGAGTCGAAATAGACTCACTCCCCAATAACAGATGATTTAAGAAAAAATTGGCTTGCCAGTGGTCGCCTATAGCTCCCCACATAGTTTGGGGGTTCAGTTCCATACCTGGCTTAAGCCGCGCCAAAATGTCTACAGACAGCCGATCGTTCAGGTCTTGGCCCGTGGGCGGCACAACTGACAATTGTCGTTTCCACCAGATAGCCAGCAGGTAAAACAAAATCGCGGCGGCGGCGGCCCAGAAGGCATAGCGCCACTGGCCTGCCACCGCTAAGGCTAAAGCACCAATGAGAGCTAAGCTGGCCCCTGCCACTAAGCCGCGCCAGCCATTCTTACCGATGGCTTGGCCCAGTCTGGCGTCCCGAGCCCGCTGCGACGACAGTTCAATCATGGGGCTCATGCCAAAACTCCCGCAACTATGAATCCAGGCAGTGCTAAGGGCACCAGCGGCCAAATAATCATTTCTATTACAGTTAGAACAGCTACCACTATCAAAGTAAAACCAGCCACCAAAAGCACAAAAGACCGCACTACAAAGCCGACTATGCGGCTAAAAGTATTGTCGGCCCAAGCGCGCCATTTCTCTTCTAAACTACGGCCGGGATTAGTCACAATGCGCCGCCAAGGCTCAAGTAGCGTTGGAATAAGCAGGTTAACTGAAAAACTATCAGCCACACCCTGTAATCTAGGCTTAAAACTATTGGCTACTTGTCGCCAGCCGCGGCCATACCACCAACCTAAAAACGACACAAGCATAACCACCATTGTAACACTTACCGATGACTCTAATTACTTAGTGCTTTGGAGGGTATAGCTATTCAACGGGCTTAACCGGCCGTAGTACGGATCAACGTATGTAATGTATTGAACACCACCGCCAAAAAATACAAACACTAACACGGCAATTGCTGCCAGCGCACGCTTATGTAAAATTAATTTCTGACTTCGTAGCGCATAGCTAATCCCCAGAGCTAGCCAGGCGTAAACATAGGGAATTAAAGGTATTAAGTAACGGCCGTTAAAGGCGACCGCATGGCCTAAATACAGGTAATCGTAGTAGAGTCTGCCCCATAAAAAAAGGAAATACACAAACGGCACCCAGCTTATCAACAATAAGCGGTGGTCGTGGCGTATAATGCTTTTTAAATTTCTAAGCAAACAGGCCACCCCTACTACTACAATTAGGTCAACTGATGCCAGAAAAAATGTATTGATGTGCGGAATGCCGACTTTGGGAATAACTTCCCCAAATACGTAAACGTAATTAGCCGCCAGCCAAAGGATGCTGTAAGCCGGGAAGTTTAGCAAGCGGGTTGGATGTCGCAATCTAGCTTGGTGGTAAAGGTAATTATTGTCCCAGGAATAGTACTGTTTACAATCGGCTACATTCAGTACTTGGTTACATTGCGGTTCAGGGTTTTTATATTTAACCAGGTTAACTCCGTAGAACCTTATAAACAGAAAACCGGCTATCAGCGTGAGCGACAGTAAAAATACCCTGGAATAAAAGCCTAACTTAAGCCAGCTAATTTTTATCTCGTCAGTTAAGCGGGATTCACCTCGGTTGAAGCGCCGGTAAAGCCTAAAACCAACCAAGCCAAAAATTGTTACCAAACCTGGTAGAAAAGCGAATTTAACGAGGCTGGTAAGCATGCACAAACTGACTAACAGTAATAGGAGTTTAATGTCGAGGCTGCCCTTATCTAGCACTTTAACAAATTTTAAAGTTAGATAAGCGCATAAGGTGAACATTGGCACGAATAAGTTGTCATAATTAATCTGAGACGACAAGACTGCCACAATAGGGGTGAAGGCATATAAAAGGATAATAATGTCGGTTAAAGATCTCTTTAAATTAAGCTCTAGCAGTAGGCGCCTAATCATAAATAAAGCGCCGACTGCCAGAGCCACATTGATCAAGCGCAAGCTTATAACTTGAGTTTCGGCATTATGGGTAAATAGTTCGATTACCCTGTAGGGGAAACCCATCAAATAATGGTATAAAAACGATGGGTTTTGAATTATGGCCCCCATTTTATAGGTACTACTGCCTTGGGAGGTGATGATGGGGTTTAAGTGGTAGCTAAAGAATTGAATGAGGCTTAAGTGGTACGTTTCGTCGAAAGCCATCGGGAAACGGCTGGTTACAGCCAAGATAGAGCACTCGACAATAAAAGCGACAACGGTAAATGGGAAGAGCCACTTGGTGTTCCAAGTAGGGCTGTTTTTAATACCGCTCGATTTCATTATATTGTTTTTGCATGAGTAAAGTATACCTAAATGTTGGATTAAAACCGTCACTTCCTCCTGGTCATAAGCAAGTGGCCAGGTAGAAAATTCCAAAATTTTTCTAGCGAAACGTATGGGCCTGGAACTGATGCTAGACTTTCAATACAAGATCCGCTTTCTCTATGGGCCGATAGTTTTCTCGATATCGCTTATGGGCAATTTTGAATAATCGATAAAAGGAATCAGGATGTGACTCTGGGAAGTAGTCATCACCCCACTTAGCTTTCTCGCGCGCAACGCGTTGTTTATCTGCGACATGAAGATCGACGTCTAAGTAGACTCTTTTGTCCCAGATGTCATCGAGAAGTTTGGGGTGAAAAAGGAAAACTCCTTCGAGCGCTAGGATGTCTTTGGTCAGATCGTATGTCTTTGTTGAGCCATCAGGTAGCTTGGCAGTAAACTTATGTTCCCCGCTCCGAAACGTGTCAACCAAATTCCGTATTGCCGTGTAATCACTCCACTGGAGTTCGAATACTTTTGCCTTATCACTTGCTTCAGCTATCAGCTTTTCGCGAAGTTCTGTTGGCAGAATAAAGTCATCCATATGTACGGCCAGAATTTGCAAGTTATCTCTGGCTATCGCATTTAAAAGAGTTGTTTTGCCAGCCCCGCTATAGCCATCAATCCCTACTACAAGTTTTGGCTGCTTGCTGACCCAGGTATTCAGCGCCACGGATAACTGTTCAGTAATTGTCTCGCGTGCCATATGGTTAATTACCTATCTACCTTTAGGGGAACAGATCGAAAAAGAACATTATTCTTGACGGAACACTCGGGTCTGGAACTGTCTGTAGACTGCATAAGCCATTCACCCATTTTTAATCATTGCCTGTTGTTAACCTAAAGTACTTTTATGCTGATAAACTTTTGGTATTTCTGAGCTAAGGGCTTATCTAAGGTAACAAATAGCTCGGAACCACTTATTACGGCGCATGCCACCTGAAGCGCGTCCTCAAAATCATCACCTTGGCAATTAGCTATAGCCCATCTTACTTCGTTGTCACCTAGCTCTGTATAATTTAGGAGAGCCAGTTGCTTCGTTAGTGTTTCAATAGAAAATCCTTCTTTTGTGCCAAAATACGCGTACAAATGTGCGCTTAACGGAGATACAACAGCTTCCTGCTGGGCATACTTATCTGCCAGCATTGCTTTCTGGCGTCCAGGCAATAGTACCTCTAGTAAAATATTAGCGTCGAGGAATGTACTCATCGGTGGTAAGGGGGCTTGTACTTGGAGTCGTTATCAAGCAGTTCGTGATATAACTCCTTAGTATTTTTATTAGGATCAAAGACAGACCGCTTTTTGCTGTTTCTAAGCTTGCGTGTTTCCTCTGAGAATTTTTTCATAGCTTGGGCACTTCCTGGTAATAGCGAGTGACTAGGCTTTTCTGGCTGAAGTGTGAAGGCGGCCTTAGACCGATAAGTAACTCTTATGGGCTCACCAAGCCTAACCCGCTTAACGATTTGATCAAGGTTATCTCGTAGTTCTTTTGCTGTAATGGTGTTCATAGTTTAAGTTTAACTTTGACTTCATTTCGTGTCAACTTTTGGCGGGACATACGGGCCTGGAACTAAGGTTAGTTAGTGGACAGAGACGTAAAAAGCTATTGAGACTGCTCGAGAAACTGTTCGAATGAACGGGTATCTAAAGCCTGATCAACAAAAAACTGCCCAATTTCATGAACGATACTTCTATGTATATGCTCCTCTACCGTATAAACAGGGTGTGGTGAAGTGTAGAAACTAGCTAAGATACCGGCAGCTCGGGCTAGGACTTTTATCGGAATATCGACTTTTTGAGGATAATCACTCGCAAGGTCAGAATAGGGAGCAAAAGGCAGCAAAATGGAAGGAGCATATCCTGTACGTTTGTAGTGTCTCCAGAACTCAGCGGATGTCCATGGAGCATGAAACCCAAATTCAAATCGTTCAGCCAATGAGTCAAACCTTACTGAAGCGCGATTCGGCTTCTTGCCTGGCTGAATGTACATAATCAAGAGTATTAATAAATTCCTGTCCTTTTGCAAGCACTAGTAATTTGAGTCAAGCCTTCCATTGTCTTTAGCTTCTTGACAAAGTTCCACAATTATTCTGGCGGGACATACGGGTCTGGAACTTGCCAGTGTCCCATACTTTATCACTTTTCAAGAGTAAAATGGCACAAATTGCACACCCGCAGCCTTAAAAGGCCCTGTGCCATTTTATGGGGCTAGCAGGTATATTAGTCAAGCGAACAAAATTTGCCTGCACCAGTATAAATCTTGAGTATTGATCACTCTTAATGACTATTTAGACATTGAAACTAGATTTTGCCTAAAGACATCGAAATTATGTAGGAAATCTGAAGCAATGTGACGTGCTGTCGGCTGCGGAGGGCCTTCGAACATGCTTATTGAATTTTGATAACTATCTACCCCATTTGAAGTATCCAAATCTAGCAACCCTTCGTTGAGTGCACGATCGGGAGGATAGTAACCTTCGTAGGCTGACCAACCGCCCCAAGGGCCTAATTTATTTAGGCGTTCAAATAGAAGATCTTCTTCATTGTGCTCGCCACCAGGAGCTACCATCTGATATTGATCTAAAGCTGGTCCACTGTCCCCTTCGGCATTACAAGCATCGCGGTTACACCAGGAAATCATATTAATATAGAGCGGCTTACTAAGATCAGGCTTTGGATCGGCTTTAACGATTAATATTAACTGTTCTGGTTCTGCATGTCCTGACTCATAGTTTGTGGTACGAGCTTCTACCATAGCTATTGAACCGGAGACTTTAAGTTGCGGAATATTTGCATGAGTCCGAGTGAGGGAATCGTAACCTCTAGCGATAGTACGCATGGACGGACCTATAATAGCGCCTAATTGTGACTCGGTACGAGGGCCATATTCTGAATTAGTTTTGCTTGGGCTTCCACTTGTACAGCCAACTAATGCTCCCGCCACAGCCAGAGCGCCGGCCGCCCTGCGCAGTTTAGAGTGAATTGTCAATCTTTCACGAGCCCTTTTTAGTAGAGATCGCCTACCACCCTCAACGTTATGTGTTAAATCGTGTGGAAATTCATCTGGAGATGCTTGAGCATGTATCGATCTTGTGAGTTCTACTGACATTAATAACTCCCTTGATTTAGCAATACTCTAACATACTAAAGAATGTAATGCAAATATTTGCAGCAATCCTACGCTTTAGGGGAACAGGTCGAAAAGAACATTCTTCTGGCGGAGGGAGAGGGATTCGAACCCTCGATACCCTTGCGAGTAAACCGCCTTTCCAAGACGGCGCCATAGACCACTAGGCGACCCCTCCGTACGATGCACTATTATAACCGATAAAAGAGGTGTTTAGTTCGCAATCTTAGCATATATGCTATATCTCAAAACAGGCTGAAAGTTTAGGGCCGCAGAAAAATTTACTACAAAAACACCTTGCGGTAAGGGCAAGAACAGGTTTAAACTAGAGCACAGCTCTATGGCCCTGATCGAACTCAAAGACGTCAGCAAACTGTACGGCTTCGGCGACGCCACTACCCTGGCGCTCGACGAGGTCAGTTTAACTATTGATAAAGGTGAGTTTGTGGCTGTTATGGGTCCCAGCGGCTGCGGTAAAAGCACTTTGATGAACGTGATAGGTCTTTTGGACAGGCCAAGCCACGGGCAACAATGGCTTGATGGCAAAAAAGTGGCGCGGCTGCGACCAAACCAGGCTGCCAAAATCCGGCGCGATACCATAGGTTTCATTTTTCAATCTTTCAATTTACTGCCACGGCTGTCGGCAATTGAGAATGTGGCTCTTCCACTGGCCTATAAAGGCATTACCCTAACCCGTCGTCTGAAGATTGCCAGCCAAATGCTGGAGCGGGTAG
>DATBED010000019.1:0-29710 GCA_036276195.1 Saccharimonadales bacterium (SeqCode)
CATCTTGGCGAGAAGGTTTGTTCTAGCACTGCTTAAGAAAATCTCAAGTTCCTCAGTACTGACTGAGGCCAGTAAAATGTATCCGGAATTCTTCTACCTGCTTGTGTTAGTGTAGAGCCTGCACCAGGGAAAGAAAAAGAGGTATCCCCCATAGAAGTTATTTTATAGCCCATTTGAGCGGCTAAAGCAGCGTAATGCCCTACTGCTTTTGGCAGTTGTTCCTCAACTATTCCGCCAAAACGATTTACCCGATCTCCCAAGGCCTTAACTTGATCATTCTTGATTTGCTTCTTCTGTTCTGTCTTAAGATGATCTCTCTCGACAAATGCCCGAGTATCGAGCGCCATAAATGGTCTCGCCTCATTCATATCAACCGAGGGGACAAAGTGAGCTACGATAAGAACTCCAACTTTTGGCCCCCTAAAGCGTTCAACATAAATATTACCTGCAGATGGTTCTCTCTCTAGAGAGTCGCTCACTTTATTTCTCCCATTTACTAGTTGAATAACTTATCTTTAGCTATTTTAGAGAAAACATATCTGCTGTCTGTGGGATTTTACATTTTGATTTCGACGTCGCAGCCAGCCGGCAAGGAGAGATTCATCAAGCTATCGATAGTCTTGGGCGTCGGTTCGAACACGTCGATTAAGCGTTTATGAATGCGCATTTCGAACTGCTCGCGGCCCTTCTTGTAAACGTGAGGGCTTTTTACGACAGTAAAAGTACTCCTGCGGGTTGGTAACGGAATTGGTCCGGCCAGGCTGGCGCCGGTACGCAGCGCGGTGTCTATAATTTGCTTCGACGCTTGGTCGATTACTTTGTGGTCGTAGGCCTTAAGGCGAATGCGGATCCGCTGTTTGACCTCGGTTGGTTTGGCGTCTGCCATAGGTGTTGTTCCTTCCTGGAGTTATCCAGCCTGCTGTAACATCTCTCTATCTTGCAAAAGCGACTTTTAGTCAGCAGAAGTTAATAATAGATTATTTTAACAGATTGGCTTAAGCATTGCCAGCCCTTGGTAGCTTTAAAGTTTTGGCGCGGCAAAGCGCGGCTTGGGCTTAATGGCGTTTTGAAGATCGGACAACATATAATAGATAGCTTTGATGTCATTTTCGATTGCCTCAATTTTGCCGAGCTTCAGGTTTATGGGTTTAAGCTCTTTGCTAATTTCTTCGCGAACGATTTCACGCCCTTCTGTTTGGAACACTAGGCGAACCTCTTCTTTAACAATAGGACGCACCTCTTCGCGGATGACTTCTTTGATAATGGGACGTACCTCTGCGCGGATAACCTCTTTAACTATAGGACGCACCTCTTCGCTCACTGTGTCTTTAACAATGGTGCGAATCGATTGGAGGTCAGCCTTGGTCAAACTCATATTAAGCCCTAGGTAATGTGATGCCGACGTGACTGGCGACGCCTAAAAGTTCGGCATTTAGTGTCAATAGCTTATTGTTAAAGCTGAGCTTTTTGAAATTAGCATCAGTTGTCATGCCGCGGCTCATTTTGGTCAGTATATGATAAATCTCTTTTATGTCGTTTTCTAAGGCCAGGTTTGCTTCGCGGCTTATAGTGCGAATATATTGCCGGTCGGATTCGGTTAAACTCATAGTGTTAAATATTGTAGCGCTAGTATTACTGAATCGGCAAGTAGATTTCATGTTTATTTAATAATTGAAAAGAGCCTCCGACTGGAGACTCTTTTTTGTCTGTTAAGTCAGCTTAGGCTTACTTAATGACTTTGGTGACTACGCCGGCGCCGACAGTACGGCCGCCTTCACGGATAGCAAAGCGCAGGCCTTGTTCCATGGCGATTGGTGCCAGCAGCTTAACCTTGAAAGTTATGGTATCGCCGGGCATAACCATTTCTTTGTCGGCTGGCAGCTCAACTTCGCCAGTAACATCGGTGGTACGGAAGTAAAACTGCGGCTTATAGCCCTTGAAGAACGGCGTGTGACGACCACCCTCTTCTTTAGTTAGGATGTAAACTTCGCTGTCGAACTCGGTATGCGGCGTAATAGTGCCTGGCTTGGCCAAAACCTGGCCGCGCTCGATGTCGTCGCGCTCGATACCGCGCAGCAGGATACCGGCGTTGTCGCCGGCTTGGCCTTGGTCGAGGCTCTTCTTAAAGGCTTCAATACCAGTCACCACGCTCTTACGAGTGTCACGTATGCCAACAATCTCGACTTCGTCGTTAACCTTGACGATGCCGGTCTCGATGCGGCCGGTGGCAACGGTGCCGCGACCCTTAATCGAGAAAACGTCTTCGATAGGCATTAGGAAGGGCTTGTCGAGCTCGCGCTTCGGCTCGGGGATGAAGTCGTCCATAGCCTTAACGAGGTCCATAATGGCCTGCTCGCTGTCGGCGTCGCCCTCAAGAGCCTTGGTGGCGCTGCCGCGAATAATCGGCGCATCTTTATCGAAACCGTTTTTCTCAAGCAGTTCGCGGATTTCTTCTTCTACAAGGTCAACCAGCTCTGGGTCAGCCAAATCCATCTTATTCAAAAAGACCAGAACATAAGGCACACCAACTTGGCGGGCCAACAGTACGTGCTCGCGGGTTTGCGGCAGCGGGCCGTCGTTAGCACCAACCACCAAAATGGCGCCATCAATTTGAGCGGCACCGGTGATCATGTTCTTAACGTAGTCGGCATGGCCGGGCATGTCAACGTGAGCGTAGTGACGCTTTTCGCTCTCGTACTCTTGGTGCGAGGTGGCGATAGTAATGCCACGAGCCTTTTCTTCAGGGGCGTTGTCGATTTCTTCGTAGCTAACCGCCTTGTTGACAGCGCTAGGCATCTTCTTAGCCAGAACTGTCTTGATAGCGGAAGTCAAAGTGGTCTTGCCGTGGTCGACGTGACCCATGGTTCCGACGTTAACATGCGGCTTGCTGCGGTCAAATGTATCTGCCATAAAGTATTACTCCTATATGGTTATAGCTTATATGAATTGTTTTTGCATGAGAATAGAATAACCCACGCAAACTTACTCCGCCAGTATAGAGAAAACTACGGGTTTTGTAAAGAGTCGACTGGCGAGCCGTCCAAAGTTCTTTCGCGAGGCAAAGGAAAGAGCAGGTTAGCGACAGTTTCGTTGGCCTTTACTTCGCTTATTGAGCCTTCACGTAGCATGCGGCCATCACACTTTGACGCACCCGCAATGTTCCGATTTGGACCATTGGGGCAATACCAAACATACTCATCCACATTATGGCCAATTTTTCTCAAAACTTCTTCTATCTCATTTACACTTTGAAAACGTAGGTCAAAGCTGTCTCTAAAATCGTCGCATTCTAGTTGGCATATTCCGCTCTCTGGGCACTCAATCTTCATTGGTACATACTAACCGCTACAAGTGTAATGACAAATTAGAAATCTTATTGACTGCTTATGCTAGCAATTATTTGGCGTTTTTGGCGATGATGGCTTCGGCGACGTGGTTGGGCACGTCGGCGTAATGGGCCAGCTCCATGCTCGAGCTAGCGCGACCCTGGGTGGCGCTGCGCAAATTGGTTGTGTAGCCGAACATTTCACCTAGTGGCACGAAGGCGGTTATTTCTTTAATGCCGGCCGATAGGTCTTCCATGCTCTCGATGCGGCCGCGTTTGGAGTTCAGATCGCCGATAACTTCGCCCATGAACTCTTCGGGTGTGACGACTACCACCTTCATGACCGGCTCTAACAGGGTCGGTTGGGCTATTTTGACGCCTGCCTGCAGCGCCATGGAACCGGCAATGCTGAAGGCCATTTCGCTGGAGTCGACGTCGTGGTAGGAGCCGTCGTAAAGTTCGGCCTTGACATCAACTACTGGATAGCCGGCGATCACGCCGTTAGACATGGCCTCTTCGATGCCCTTGCGCACGGCCGGGATGTATTCGCTAGGCACCACTCCGCCCTTAATGGAATTGATGAACTCGAAGCCCTCGCCAGCTTCATTTTGGCTTAGGCGTAGCCAGACGTCGCCGTACTGGCCTCGGCCGCCGGATTGGCGAATGAACTTACCCTGAACCTCAACGGCGTCTTTGCGGATAGTTTCGCGGTAAGCCACTTGTGGCTGGCCAATGTTGGCTTCGACGGTGAACTCGCGCTTCATGCGGTCGACGATGATTTCGAGATGCAGCTCACCCATGCCTTTAATGATGGTTTGGCCAGTTTCACTATCTACATGGATCTGAAAAGTCGGGTCTTCTTCGGCCAGGCGCTGCATGGCGATGCTCATCTTCTCTTGGTCGGCCTTGGTCTTCGGCTCAATGGCGATACTGACAGGCGGCTCCGGGAAGATAATGCTTTCCAGCACGATTGGGTTATTGAGATCGCATAGCGTGTTACCTGTAGTTGTACCTTTTAGGCCCACAATGGCCGCAATGTCGCCGGCGGTGACCTCCTCTACATCTTCGCGCTTGTCGGCTTGCAAACGGACAATGCGTCCAACGCGCTCCCTTTCGCCGGTGGAGCTGTTCAAAACGTAGCTGCCGGCTACAATTTTGCCGGAATAAACCCGAAAGTAGGCCAATTTGCCAACAAATGGGTCGGTGGTGATCTTGAAGGCCAGGCTGGCGAAGGGCTCACTCTCGGACGGCTTGCGCTCGATTTCTTCGCCGGTCTTTGGGTGAATACCCCAAACCGAGCCGGCATCTAAAGGACTGGGCAGAAAGTCGTTGACGGCGTCGAGTAGCTTTTCAACAATCACGCCGCGGCCGTCGCCACCTGTAACGGCATAGAATTTGCCGGTCAAAACGGCGGAGCGGATGGCTTGCTTGATTTCGGCTTCGCTCAGACCCTCCTCGCCGACCTCGAAATACTTCTCGAGCATGGCTTCGTCTTCGGCCACGGCGTTTTCTACAAGTAACGAGCGGTACTTCTTGACCTGATCCATCATGTCGGCCGGGATGTCGCCTTCCACCAGCTCGTGGTCGGTGAACTCTTTGTAGGTGTAAGCCTTCATGTTTATAAGGTCGACCACGCCGTTAATGGATTGCTCGAAGCCAATCGGCAAATGGATCGGGAAGGCGCGCTTGCTCAAGCGATTATGGATCGTCTCCAGCGATTTATAGAAGTCGCCGCCGGTCTGGTTGATCTTGTTAATGAAACAGATGCGCGGAACACTATACTTGTCGGCCTGGCGCCAGACGGTTTCGGACTGGCTCTCGACGCCCATTTTGCCGTCGAATACCACCACGGCGCCGTCGAGCACGCGCAAAGAACGCTCCACCTCAACAGTGAAGTCGATATGGCCCGGAGTATCGATGATGTTGACCTGGTGGTCTTTCCAGTAACAGGTCACGGCAGCGCTAACGATAGTGATGCCGCGCTCACGCTCCTGCGCCATCCAGTCGGTGGTTGTTTCGCCCTCGTGCACGGCGCCGATCTTGTGCTTCAGGCCAGTGCGGTACAGAATACCTTCGGTAGTGGTCGTTTTACCGGCGTCAATATGCGCAATAATACCGATATTCCGGATCTTCTCAATTGGTGTCTTCTTAGTTGCCATAAATTTTAAATACCTTTACTTACATCTCCGTTACTTCTCAAAACCTCTAAACCATCACCCGCTGTTTCTATTAGTGCCTGTCCTACTGCTGCTACCCCCACCAAAGCAACTTGAGTATTTGAGGCCCCGTCTCCTTTGTTTTCTAAAAGCTGGGCAAAAAAATGGTGCATCCTTTCAGCGCTATTGCGAAGACCTACCTCCGCGATAATTAAACCAAAACCTATTCCTTCTCTTATACTCAGCTTTTTAATAGGTACACTTTGTCTATTCATATGACATTTAGCCTCGGGCGAAGTGGATGCAGTCGTGGCTGAGGTCGGGCTGATCCGAGACACTGAAATCACTACTCATTTGCCGCTTCCTTTGCTCGCTTAAACATTAAATTATTTAATGTTTATTATACTTCAAGCGGCCTGTTTTGCCAACTTCTTTGGTTCCCCTGTTACAATGCTCGGATGCAGGCGTATGCGTCCAAGTTCAATAAACTTCCTAGAACAACTTATGTGGAAGTGGTTCGTATCGCCCGATTTGAATATCATGCGATCCAACGTACTTCAAAGCGAAGGACATATGTTAAGTCGAGGTACTTTCATAGAGAGAAAGTAGTTATCGACCAGTTTTGGATACATACAGGTCCAAGAAAACATTAAGAAACGAAAGAAACATTTTATCTCTGTGTTTCCTATTGGTCTATTTTTCCAGTTTGATTATATTTCTATGGGCCAGTTCAATAAGAGGAGGGCTTGGAGGCTCAGTCCTCTGCCTCAACTTTAAGATGCCCCCTAAGACATGCCGTAAACTTCCATTTGTAGGAATACTTTTATGCGCGGCAGCGGTATCTGCGACCCCTCTCCAAAAAGCAAGTTCAAATGAGTCATTAGCATTAACAATAGACTCTTGACTATGGTGAATAGAAGGCTTGGCTGCCGCGTTAAAATGTGAGCAACCGGAACTGTATACACCCATCTATACTGCTTTATAAGCTTCAGGGCTCATTGTTAGGTCCGGGCGAAGTGGGCGAAGGCGCGGTTGGCGTCGGCCATCTTATGGGTGTCTTCGCGCTTCTTCACGGCGGAACCCTGGTTGTTGTAGGCGTCTTGCAGCTCGGCGGCTATACGGTCGAGCATGCTCATGCCTTTTCGCGCCCTAGCGGCTGCCACAAACCACATCATAGTCAGATGCTGTTGACGCTGGCCTTTGACCTCGAAAGGAATCTGGTAGTTGGCGCCACCAACACGGCGGGAGCGGGTTTCGACATGCGGCTGAATGTTCTTCATGGCCTGCTCGAACACTTCGAGCGGGTTGTCGACTTTGAGTCGCTGGGCGGCCTTTTCCATGCCGCCGTAAACCAGCTTTTCGGCCAGCTGCT
Organism: Saccharimonadales bacterium (SeqCode); assembly: GCA_036276195.1. Classification (GTDB taxonomy): domain Bacteria; phylum Patescibacteriota; class Saccharimonadia; order Saccharimonadales; family UBA4665; genus DATBED01. The sequence continues at coordinate 6,854 of DATBED010000019.1, forward strand.
TCTTGCCGTTAAGCATGACGCGGTTAATCAGGCGCTGCACCGGCACGCTATTATAAACGCGGTCGGGCTGGATATCTCTAACTAGCGATTTAGTTTTCTTACGCGGCATTTATTTGGTCGCTTTCTTGGTGCCGTACTTGGAGCGGCCCTGTTTGCGGTCGTTAACGCCTTGGAGATCGAGGTTGCCGCGGACCACGTGGTAGCGCACGCCGGGGAGGTCTTTGACCCGGCCGCCGCGAACTAGCACAACGGCGTGTTCTTGCAGGTTGTGGCCTTCGCCACCGATGTAGGCCCAGACTTCGTAGCCGTTAGATAGGCGGACGCGGGCCACCTTACGCAAGGCCGAGTTCGGCTTCTTCGGCGTTTTGGTGGTAACTTTCACGCAAACACCGCGCTTAAACGGAGCCGGCTTCTCGTAATTGCGGGTCTTGAGGTTGTTGGTGACGCGCATCAGCGCTGGCGACTTGCTCTTCAGCTTGGCCTGGCCGCGCGGTTTGCGTACTAATTGGTTGATCGTTGGCATTTAATCTCCTACTCTAACAGATTTAACCTTCATTTTCAACGGTCTGCGGTTGGCCTATGATTTGCTCGGCTTCGGCGCGGAGCTGGTCTTCGTCGTCATCTTCGTCGGTTTTGACGCCGGTACCGACAGGGATCTTGCGGCCGAGGATGACGTTTTCTTTCAGGCCGTACAGCTTATCTACCTTACCGCTGGTGGCGGCGGCAATTAGCACGCGGGTGGTGTCTTGGAACGAAGCGGCGCTTAGGAACGAATCGGTGCTTAGGCTGGCCTTGGTTATGCCGAGCAGCAGCTGGACGTACCTGGCCGGTTGCTTGCTTTCGGCGACCAGCGCCTCGTTGGCTTCGACCACTGCCAGTTTACTAACAATGTCGCCGGTGACAAATTCGCTATCGGCGGCTTCTTCAATCTGGACACGACTAAACATCTGGCGGACGATGATTTCCAGGTGCTTGTCGGCGATGTTCTGGCCTTGGGCGGCAAAAATGCGCAAAATCTCGCCCATTATGTAGCGCTGGGTGGCCTCTACGCTCTGCAAGCGCATTAGGTCGTGCAAGTTGATTGAACCGTTGGTCAGACGTTGCCCGGCGACAACCTTGTCGCCGTCCTGAATCTGTAACTGTTTGAAGCCGGGGATCTCGTAGCGAACCACGCTTTGCTTGGTCGGCGTGATGATGACGGCTTTGTCGGTCAATTGGGCCTTGCCGGCCATCGGCGCTATTAATGGCTCGGAAGCGTCTTCTAGGGCTGCGACCACGTCGCCGGCCACTACTTCGGTGCCGTTGGCCACCATTGGTTTGCGCTCGCCTAAGGATAGTGTCACCTTTTCTTTGGTATCGGCCGTGATCTGGACTACGTAATGATCGCTCTCTTCCCAGGTGTTGGCTATACCGGAAATTTCGGTCAGATAGGCTTGGCCCTTCGGAGTACGCACTTCGAAAAGCTCTTCGATGCGGCTTAGGCCTTGGGCTGTGTCGTCGGCCAAGGCGCCGCCAGAGCGGTGCTTGGAGTCTAGACTTAGCTGGGTGCCAGGCTCACCGATACTCTGGGCGGCAATTACGCCAATCGGGTGGTTTTCGGCCACCAGTTTACCGGTAGCTGGGTCAACGCCGTAAGACTTCTGGCTGACGCCGCGCACGTTGGCATTAGATAGGGCGCTCATGATCTTTACGCCATCAATCGAGGCGTCGGCCTCGATCTTTTCAGCTATGTCGAAGGCTATCGGCTCGCCCTTCTTGACGTAGCCCTTAAGCGACTCCGCCGCGAAGCGACCAGAAAGCCGCGAGGCGTAAGAAACGCCAATGTATTCGGCATCTTCACGCAACATGGCGAAGCCCAGGTCGGTTGAGTCGTCGTTGATGGTGAAAACGTCTTGGGCAACGTCTACCAAGCGGCGCGTTAGGTAACCGGCATCGGCCGTTTTCAGGGCGATGTCAATTAGAGCCTTACGGGTGCCGCGGGTACCGGTGAAGTACTCCAGAGGGTTCAAGCCGGTAATGTAGCCGGATTTAATCGGCAGTTCGATGACGTTACCACCGGCGTCTTGCAGCACGCCAAGCATGCCGACGGCGTTTTTCAGCTGGGAAATATTACCGCGGGCACCGGAGTTAATCGAAATAGCCATAGACGAATCCTGGCCAACCATTTGCTGGCTAAGCATATCTTGAACTTGGTTCTCGATGTTAGTCCAGTTACGCACGGTTAAGTTGTGGCGCTCGTCGTTGGTAATGAAGCCTTCTTCGTACTGGTCGGCAATGGCGGCAGCGCGCTCTTCACCTTCGTCTAGCAGCTTATCCATACCTTGGATCGGCGCAAAGTCGCCCATGCCCATGCTTAAACCGGAAAGGGTAGCGAAGAAAAAACCGAGGTCTTTGAGATCGTCGGCAATTTCAGCTGTTCGTTCCTGGCCGTACTTAGCGTAAACTTCGGCCATCACCTTTTGCAGTCGCTTCTTAGTCATGGTTTCGTCTTGGAAAGCGAAGTCTTCCGGGAAAATTTCGTTAAAGAGGAAGCGGCCCAGGGTGGTTTCGCGAACCTGGCCGCGGAAAGGAAGTCGCACGCTGTCTTGCAGTGTAATTTGGTCGGCATCACGGGCCATAATTGCTTCGTCTAGGCCAGAGAAGGCCTGGGGCTTGGCTTGAACAGCGTTGGGTTTCTCGTAAGTTAAGTAGTAGCAACCGAGCACGATGTCTTGCTCAATGTGCAAAATGGGTGAACCGTCGGCCGGTTTGAGTAGGTTACGATTGGCAGCCATAATGTCGCGGGCCTCGGCTTGAGCCTTGTCGCTAAGCGGCAGATGTACCGCCATTTGGTCGCCGTCGAAGTCGGCATTAAAGCCCTTACAAACGAGCGGGTGCAGCTGGATAGCCCGGCCTTCAATCAGCACCGGCTGGAAGGCTTGAATGCTCAAGCGGTGCAATGATGGAGCCCGGTTAAGCAGCACGTACTTACCCTTAATGACTTCATCTAGCGCATCCCAGACAGTTGTTTCGGCCATCTCGATTAGGCGGCTGGCGCTGCGTATGTTGTGAGCCTGCTCGCGGGCAATCAGTTCGCCAATTACAAACGGCTTAAATAACTCTAGAGCCATCATCTTAGGTAGGCCACACTGGTAGATCTTCAGTTCCGGACCGGCGACTATTACAGACCGGCCAGAGTAGTCAACGCGCTTCCCGAGCAGGTTTTGGCGGAAACGGCCTTGCTTGCCCTTAAGCATATCGGAAAGACTCTTCAGGCGGCGGCGTTGACCAGTCGCCGCTACCGCACGACCGGAACGAGTGCTATTATTGTCGATTAAAGCGTCAACGGCCTCTTGCAGCATGCGCTGCTCGTTGCGACGGATGACTTCCGGCGCGTTAAGGTCGATCAGCTTCTTCAGGCGGTTATTGCGGTTAATAACGCGGCGGTATAGGTCATTTAAGTCGCTGGTGGCGAAGCGACCACCGGTCAACTGAACCATCGGCCGCAGATCGGGTGGGATCACGGGCAGCACTGTAACGCACATACTACTGGGGCGAATGCCGGCACGATCCATGCTCTCGAGTAGGCGCAGGCGCTTCATGATTTTCTTACGACGTTGGCCTTTAGCGTCTTCAGCTTCTTTGGTCAGATCCTCAATTAGTTGCTTGAGGTCGATCTGGTCAAGCAGATCTTTAAGGGCAGCTCCGCCCATGCCAACTTCAACCAGCGACTGTAGTTCGCTTGGCAGGTTGCGATAATCGGTCTCGTTGATTAGGTGTAGCGGTTCCAGCGCCGAAAGTTGGTCGCGCAAGAGCTCAAAGTCTTTAGTAACTTGCTCGACCTCTTTAGTTTGCATTTCGGCCAGGGCCTTAACATTGGCATTCTCGGCTTCGGCTTCTTTCTCGAAGCGAGCCTTTATGGCTTCCTTGGCGGCGGCAAATTCGGCCTCTTTGTCGGCCAACAGCTGGTTGCGCTTCTCTTTATTAACTTTCTTAATGATATAGCTGGCAAAGTAAGCGACGCGCTCCAAATTCTTGACGGTCAGGCCGAGCAGCAGCCCCATGGCTGAAGGCGTTCCCCTAAGGAACCAGATGTGCGATACCGGCACGGCCAGGCTAATGTGAGCCATGCGCTCACGGCGGACTATGCTGCGGGTAACCAGTTCGCCGTTTTTGTCGACCGCGGCCTCGCGGCTGCGCACGCCCTTGTACTTGGCGTCGTGCGGATTGATGTCTTTAACCGGGCCGAAAATACGTTCACAGAACAAGCCGTCTCGCTCCGGTTTTTGGGTACGGTAATTAATGGTTTCCGGCTTGGTAACTTCGCCATAGCTCCATTCAAGAATGTCGGCTGGGCTGGCCACGGCCAGACGCACGGCATCAAAGTCGGCAATGTCGGTACCAGTGTTTGAATAGCGTTGTGGTGTCATCTTAGGCCTCCTCGCCTTTCTTAGACTCATCGTCTGTGCTGGCTGTATCACCCAGACTGACCATAGCCATATCATCGTCGGTCGCGTTAGCGTCGGCGTCGGCGCTGCCGTTATCGTCGACTGTTACAACACTAAAGTCTTCGTCGGTCACTGCTGATTCCTCGGTGACGTCAATGTCGGATATGGCAGCTTGTGGTACAGCGACTTCGGCTGGATGGGTCGCCTCTTCGTGGATATTGGTCGCCAGGACTTCTTCGGCGTCGACCACCGTGTCTGAATGGACAAGGTCGACCTTAAGACCTAGGCCTTGGAGCTCCTTAACTAATACGTTAAAGCTTTCCGGCACCTTCGGCCCGACGATTTGCGTCTTTTTAATGATCGATTCGTAAGCCTTGCTGCGGCCGTAAACGTCGTCAGACTTGATGGTCAGCATTTCTTGCAAAGTGTTGGCGGCGCCGTAAGCCTCAAGTGCCCAGACTTCCATCTCGCCAAAGCGTTGGCCGCCGTTCTGGGCCTTTCCACCCAGCGGCTGCTGGGTGACCATAGTATACGGGCCAGTTGAGCGGGCGTGGATCTTGTCGGCTACCATGTGATTGAGCTTAATCATGTACATGCTGCCGACGGTGGTGCGCTCGTGAAAAGCATCGCCGGTGCGGCCGTCGTACAGCTGTTGTTTACCGTCTTCGGGTAGGCCGGCTTCCTTGAGCAGGTCTTGGATCTTGGCTGTCGGGACACCGCTAAACGAGGGGCTGGCCACCTTCATACCCAAGGCCCGAGCTGCCATACCCAAGTGGGTTTCAAATAGCTGGCCGACGTTCATGCGGCTAGGTACACCGAGTGGGTTCAAGATGATATCTAGGGGAGTGCCATCTTCCATAAAAGGCATGTCTTCGACCGGTAGGATACGGGCAATGACGCCCTTGTTGCCGTGGCGGCCGCCCAGCTTGTCGCCAACGGCGATCTTGCGCATTTGGGCCACAAAGACCTGGATTTGCTTGATCACGCCGGCCTTTAGCTCGTGGCCGTTTTCGCGGCTGAACACTTTTACGCCCACGACCTTGCCGTGCTTGCCGTTACTCATGCGCTGCGAGGTGTCGCGGACTTCTTTGGCTTTTTCGCCGAAAATGGCCCGCAAGAGGCGCTCTTCGCTACTTAGCTCTTGCTCGCCTTTAGGCGTAATCTTACCGACCAGAATGTCACCCGGATGAACTTCAGCGCCTATGCGTACAATACCGTCTTCATCTAGGTGGCGGAGGGTTTCTTCGGAAACATTGGGAATGTCGGAAGTGACGATTTCCGGCCCGAGCTTGGTCTCACGCACCTCAATCATGAAGTCAACAATGTGCACGGAGGTTAGGGTGTCGTCTTCGACCAGTTTGCGGCTAATGATGATGGCGTCTTCGAAGTTATAGCCGGCCCAGGGCATGAAAGCTACCAGCAGGTCTTTGCCGAGCGCTAATTCGCCGGCTTCGATTGACATGCCTTCTATAAGCACGTCGCCTTCTTTAACCTTGTCGCCGGTACTAACGACCACCTTCTGATTGATGGAGGTGCCTTCGTTAGAGCGGGCAAAGCGCTGCGGTTCGTAAGTGGCTTTGCCTTCTTTGTATTGAACGACAACTGCTTGAGCGTTGGCCTTAACCACCTCACCGTTAGCCTTAGCCAGGATGACCTGGCCGGTGTTACGGGCGGCATCTAGCTCTAGGCCGGTGCCGACAATTGGCGCCGCTGGCTGGATTAACGGCACGGCTTGGCGTTGCTGGTTACTACCCATCAACGAGCGATAAACGTAGTTCTTTTCAATAAACGGGATCAGCCCGGCGCTGGAACCGATAATCTGGTTGCGGGCAGCGTCGATGTGCGTCACATCGTTGGCATCGACTTCGCCGGAGTTTAAGTGCGAGCGGGCACTAACACGCTCCTGCTTGAAATAGCCGCTCTCTTCAACCTCGCTACCGCCACCGGCAATAATGGCCGATTCTTCTTCAAAGGCATCCAAATAAATGATTTCGTTGGTCACCTTGGCCTTAACCGGCCAAGTAACTTTGCCGCTGACTTTAGCCAGGCGAGCAGCTTGGGCGGCGTTTATCTTCTCGCCCTTCTTAACAATCACTTTGCTTTTTTCGTCGGCCAAGTCTTCGCTGGCAATATGGCCAACGGAATCTTTGGCGGTTACGGCGTTAATCACCTTACGGTAAGGTGTTTCGATAAACCCGTAATCGTTGACGCGAGCGTAGTTGGCCAGGTTCAACACCAAGCCAATGTTGGCGCCTTCTGGTGTTTCGACGGCACAAATGCGGCCGTAGTGGGTAGCGTGGGCGTCGCGCACTTCAAAGCCGGCGCGTTCGCGGCTCAAGCCACCGGGGCCCATGGAGCTCAAACGTCGCTTATGCGCTAGCTCTGAAAGAGGATTAATCTGATCCATAAACTGGCTAAGCTGCGAGCTGGCGAAGAATTCGCGTACGGCAGCTACTACCGGACGGGCATTGATTAGCTGGCCTGGCGTAACCGTCTCAATCTCGCTCATGCTCATGCGGTCTTTGGTATTACGCTCCATTCTAAGTAGGCCAATTCTAAACTGGCGCTGGACCAGCTCACCAACCAGCTTGACGCGGCGGTTAGCCAGCGAGTCAATGTCGTCAGCCGGCTCTTGGGTGTTATTCAAGCGGATCAGCTCGGCCACAATCGCCTCAATGTCTTCGAGCCGCATAACACGGTTCTCGAGGGTGTTCGACACCTTGAGGTTCAGGCGCTTGTTAATCTTGTAGCGGCCAACTCGGCTGAAATCGAAACGCTTAAAGTTATAGAACATGTTCTCAATCAACGAGCGAGCGTTATCGACAGTGGCCAAATCACCCGGGCGCAGACGGCGGTAAACTTCGATTAGGGCGTCATTCTGACCCTTACTCGGATCCTTTTCAAGAGTGGCATCGAGGTAGCTTTTCTCGCCGGTGTCGACATGTTTAAAGACTTCGCGCATGCGGCTCTCGGTCACGCCCAAAGCTCTTAGCAGGGTAGTGACGGCAATCTTGCGCTTGCGGTCGATCTTAACATAAATAGCACCATTAGCGGCGGTCTCAAACTCCAGCCAAGCCCCACGGCCGGGGATAACCTTGGCGCCGTACAAGTTAACTGAACCGTGCGGCTCGGATGTGAAGAAAACGCCGGCCGAGCGGATCAATTGAGAAACAACCACGCGTTCGGCACCGTTAATCACAAAGGTACCGCGGCTGGTCATCCATGGGTAATCGCCTAGGTAAATTTCCTGCTCTTTGACCTCGCCGGTGACTTTGTTGGTCAGCTCAACCGTAGCCATAAGTGGCGCTTCGTAGCTAACATTATTCTCGCGCGCTTGGGCCTCGGTTAATTTAGGCGCACCAAACTTGTGCCCTTTAAAGCGCAGTGATAATTTGCCGCCAGTGTAATCGTCGATCGGACTAATTTCGTCTAGTAGTTCTGCCAAACCCTCTTCTTGGAACCATGTAAATGAACGATTTTGGTGGTCGACTAAGCTAGGTAGCTGCAGCGAGTCATCGATGTCGCTAAAATAGATGCGTCCGGTTTTTTTGGTTGTCTTATTAATAGTTAATGCTTTTGCCAAAGCTTACTCCCTCGTTTAAGTGGTTATGCCTAGAACATAGCGAAATGACCCGCCAGTTCCCTTCAGTTAGTTTTTATTTAATTTTTGATAATTCGGCCGAAGATCCTAAGTTGGGGTTTTGGGCCTAAATCATAAGCTCCCCAACTTACACTACTTCTTACATAGTAGTATGAGCCAAGCCCGTTCTTATGTCAAGCCTAAGCTTTGGGTGGGGAGGTGATGATGGAGTCGATTAGGCCGTACTTTTTGGCTTCTTCGGAGTTCAGCCACTTGTCGCGCTCCATATCTTCGTGGATTTTCTCGGGCTTTTGGCCGGTATTCTTGGCCATAATTGCTTCGAGTAGCTTCTTGATGCGCAAGGATTCGCGTAGGTCGATCTCTTGGTCGGTCACCTTGCCGCGCGTACCGCTGGATGGTTGATGGATCATCACCGTAGCATTCGGTAGCATGAAGCGCTTGCCCTTAGAGCCACTGCTTAATAGGAAGGCCGCGGCTGACGCCTGCACGCCGATGCCGACGGTTTGGATGTCGTTGGTGACGTACTGCATGGTGTCGTAAATGGCCAGGGCGTCGTAAACGCTGCCGCCGGGGCTGTTTATATAAAAGAAGATGTCTTTCTTGGCGTCTTCGGCCTGCAGGAATAGCAGTTGGGCCACCACGATGTTGGCGCTGGCCTCGTTGACGTCGCTACCTAGAAAGATAATACGGTCTCTTAATAAACGGCTGTAAATATCGTAAGCCCGCTCGTAACGGCCCTCTTGCTCGATAACTGTGGGGATTAAAACTTGGCTACTTGGATTCATATTCCCCAGTATACTGCGCCAATTGGCACTCGTCAAGCCAGAGTGCTAGTTTAACTGGTGGCCAGGGCGCGGAGGTGGTCGAGGGTCTTTTCGGTGAGCATACGCGAGAGGACGTCGCGGCGATTTTCGGGCTTGTCGAGCTCGCCCTGCATGCCCTCATCGGGGTATTGGTTCTTGAGTAACATAAGACGGACTTCGAGTTCTTCTGGTGTGACTTGAATCTTTTCCTCTTCGGCCACTTCGCCCAAAATCAAGCCGGCTTTTACGCGCAGTTCGGCGCTGGGGCGCTGCCTTTCGCGATGTTCCTCGGCCGTAACGGCTTCGGCGTCGAGATGCTCCTGCCAAGTTTGGCCGCGGTAAGCAATGTTGCGCTTTTCTTCTTCTTCGATTCGGTTAATTTCTTCGTCAACCAGGGCTGCCGGAATGGCCACCGTGGTTTTGTCGGCAATTTTCTCGAGCAGTTCGTTATCGAAGAGCCTTTGACCTTCTTGCTGCTTCTCGGCTGTTAATTGCTTTTTAACATCTGATTTAAGCTCGGCCAGCGACTTAAAGGGGCCGACGCCAGTGGCAAGTTTGTCGTCTAGTTTAGGCAACTCTAGTTCTTGAATTTTCAGGACTGTAACTGTGAAAGTGACCTTTCGGTTTTGCAGAGCCGGCACGCCGTAGTCTTTCGGAAAAGTAAGGTCGAAGGTTTTGGATTCGGCCAGCTTCAGACCGACCAGCTCCTCTTCAAAACCAGGAATGAAGTTTTTGCTGCCCAGAACGAGCGGATAGTCTTGCCCGTCGGCACCGTCGATCGGCTCCTTAGTTTTGGCGTCTATGCCTGTGAAGTTAATCGTGACTTCGTCGCCCATTTTAGCAGCCCGTTTGACGTCTGACTTGGTGGCGGCGCGCTGTCGCAGACTTTCGAGTACCTCATTAACTTCGGCGACCGTAACTTCAACTTTTTGGAGCGGTAATTTGATTTTCTTATAATCTGGCAGCTTGATTTCGCCGACAGTCTCGCTTTCTGCCGTAAATTCCAGAGTAGTGAATGGAACGAATTTGACAATGGAAATTTGCGGTTGGGCAACCGGGCGCAAGCGTTGCTCATCTATCGCTTTTACGTACAAGTCATTAACGGCCCGCTCCAGGAACTCCGTCTGAAACACGGACTGATCCAGCTGTTTTTCGAGCAAATTGGCCGGCGCCTTACCGGCCCTAAAGCCGGGTACCTTGACGTTTTGACCAAGCTGCCTCAAGACCGCCTGCTTAATAGGCTCCAGCTCGGCCGGATCGGCTGTGACCGTCAGCTTGGTCTTAGTTGGCTCCAATTGCTCTAGTTTGGCTTGCATAGAGACCTAGTTTAACAGATCAAACAAACTTTTACCAAACCCATCTTTGGCTAACAAGGGTTTGGTCACTATGTTTTATCAGCGACGTATAAAGTATGGCATTTCCCATACTTTATACGTCGGCCACAAATCGAGAGATAGTTTTGTTATTCAGAATATTTAACTGATTAAGGGCATAAGCAAAATAATGGCGCCTATGAACCAAGCCACTTCGACCACCGCTCCAATCGGCCGCTGAAACCACTGCATAAAGCTCACGAATTTCATATAAAGGCCTGGCTGCCAAGGCTTCCGGCTGATGGAGTGCCTGAAAAAGTTTATAGATAAGAAATCCGGTGAAGCCGCAGCGAAAGCGCAAATCGAGGCCAGCAGCCAGTGGTTGGGCTCACGAGCAGCCAATATAACGACCAAAGCGATGCACAGTAAAGCGTCGGCACAAAGCAACACTCGGAATGTACGGGTGCTTACCCACTGCTTTTTAGCCTTCAAAGTAGGTCTGGCGTCTGGTAGGCCGTCGTAGTGCGGAATGGCGTCTAGCACGAAGTGAGAAACTACGGCTAAGGGAACAGCTACAGCCGGCTCTCCTACAAGTAGTCCGATCAAGGAGCCGGTCAGGGCGTGGTTAATGGCGCGCACGCTTGGTCCCACTCAGCTGTTGAACTAGGTCGGCGGCCATGGCCGTCTTTTCCTCGCCAGTAACTAGGTTTTTCAGATTCAGTTTGCCCGTCTTTAACTCGTTTTCGCCCACAATTAAGGCATATTTGATGCCCTTTTTGCTAGCAGCCTTGAGCTGATCGCCAATTTTGCGACCGGTTGAATCGACCGCTACATTCAGCCCTTTATAACGGAGGGCGGCTGCAATGTCGGCGACGTCCGCGCCGCCAATAGTGACCAGATAAATATCTGTTTCCGGCCGATCGGTGGGCAGCAGGTCGTGGCCTTCCAAAAAATTAGCCAGAGTCACATCGCCCCAGCCGAAGCCGACCGTGGGTATCGGATCGACACCAAAAAGACCAACCAGACCGTCGTAGCGGCCGCCGCCCAGCATGGAACGGTTGTTCTCTGGATTAGTATCGAACACTTCAAAAACAATGCCAGTGTAATAATCAAAGCCGCGCATCAGGCTGCCATCGAATACGGCGTGCACGCCGGCTTTTTTAAGCCGGTCCAGCAGCACTTTAAGCTCCTTAGCGGCCGGATGATTACGCGCTTCTTGAGGCAAATCGCCCAGCTGCTTGGCCATCAGTATGCTAAGCAGTTTTTCGGCCACGTCTGCCTGGCGCTGCTCGGCTGTCAGAATTTCGTCTAATTTAGCTAAGAAAGTCTCTCTTTCCATCTTATGAAAACGGTCGATCAACTTGCTTACGTCTCGCTGCCTTTTCTCTTTTAAGCCCAGGTAGCCAGATAACAAGTAATCGACCAGTTGGCGGTGGTTCAGCCGGATTTCGTACATATAATGTTCGGCGCCAAAAGCCTTAAAAACAGCATCCACCAAAGTAATCATCTCCAGCTCGGCGCTAGTATCGGCCACGCCGAAAATGTCGACATTGAGTTGCCAGTGCTCACGCAGCCGGCCGCGCTGCGGCCGCTCGTAACGCCACAAGTTCGGAATGCTGTACCAGCGCAAGGGGTAGGCCAATTCTTGCCGCTTGGCGGCCACCATACGGCTGACCGTCGGCGTCATTTCCGGCCGAATCACCACCTTGCGGCCGCCCCGGTCTTCAAAGGTGTAGGTCTGCTCGTTGACGATTTCTTCGCCGGTTTTGGCCAAGTAAATCTCCAGCGGCTCCAAAATTGGCGCGTCGTACTCTTCGTAACCAAAAAGCTCGCATACCTGGCGCCACTTGGCGAACATGTACTTCTGCAAGCGCTTATCGGCTGGGTAGAAATCCCGCGCGCCCTTATACGGTTGAGTCGACAGTGCCATTTAATTCAATTATAACTTAAGCGCTAAGTTCAGGCGATTTTGCGTTGCAATGCCCGAATTTCGCGAGTATGACGCCTGGCGACTTCAGCGTCGTCATGAGTTCGGTTATCAATGCGAATTAACAGCGTTTGCGTATCTTTTGAATTACTCTCCAGCCGGTCCAGCCGTTCATCGACCTTGTCGAAACGCTCGTCAACTTCGTTGAATCTTTCGGAAATCATTTGCAGGCCATCGCTAAAAACAGTTGCCATACTCTCGATGGCACCCTTAATGGCATCGTCGATCTTTTTGCCCAGCCGCTTCTCAAGGCTATTTTCGCTTTTCTGCAATGCAGCTAGAAGATCACTCTTAACTACCTGCAGGTCATCTGTAACTAATTGCAGGTCATCCTTGGTCGCATAGTCCGTGCCGGTCATGATATTTAATATACGCCGGGGCTGCTAGCGGAGCAAAAGTTTTGCGTTGTTTTATTAAATTATTTAATAATCGCGGCTTGGCGCTTAAGAAAGCGGATGAAGCTGTGAGCGCCGAAGGTCAGTTGGGTCGCTATATTAAAGAAGTGGCCAATGCTTGGCTCCGTACGGTTATGCGCACCAGGAATGTAGCTGTCGGCTTTTTTAACGACTTCGTCGAATAAGCCATAGCGCGACAGAATGCGGTGGCGATCGTCTGGACCCAGCGTTTTAAGAGACTCGACGCACTGTTTGACCGATTCTGGCATGGCCGGGTTCTTGGTATAGTGCAGCTGGTGAATGGCCTCGGGCCGGTTTACCTTAGCGGCGATCAGCACCACACCAACAATCTTATTTTTGCGAGCAGCAAAGGCATTTATGGCTGCCGAAGCGCCGGCGCTAGCCGCCACTAAGCCGACGTCTTTGCCTTCGGCTATGACATCATCAATTCGGGCCAATAAGCGGTCAAACTTCGGCTGCCAGGCTTCTCGATCGCCCCAGCGCATCCTAAAAAGCTCGGCCTCCACGCTGTAGCGATGCCAGCGGGCCACGGCCCACAGCTGCCCCCGCGGTTCTACTTCATCGCCCAACCCGGGGATATAAATAATATGCAGCATCTTAGCCATTCCAACATTATGCGCTATTCGTTTTATCGCCTACTTTATGGTGTTTCGGCATCCTGTTCGGCTACGAAAGCGGGCGAACTCGATCAATTTGGTGCTTGAAAAGAAGCATAGACTATTCTTCGTGCACCTTCCAATTGAATATTTGCGTAAGGGAAGCTACCGTACGCATTGCTGACGAGGGGTAAGGCATCCCCATTTGCTTTGTACGCAATATGTACTAATGTTTCCTGCGGTCTGGTGCGATAAGTATTAGGGGAAAGAACTGGTATGACATTTACAGGAGTACGGGGTTTTCCAGACTGATCCACGCAACCTACACTTACAATATTGTCTCTAAGTCGGACTGGCGACTGCTTAATATAAGTACTTGTGTGGGGCATACAAATTACTCCTTCTATAAAGTCGGAATATTCAGTATCATGAGTCTGTTGGGTGGCCCTACTAGTTAATATACCTCCAGCAAATGCTGCTGTTAGTGCTAGTGGAAGACCAATTTTTTTAAGTGCATTATGGTTAGGCATAAATACACTCTAGCATAAAGTTCAGCATGGCGCGGATGAAGGTATCTACCTGGCAAGTATAGACAGCAAAGTATTGACATAATTGTACAGTTTGATGTACAATCTAGTTGTAATATAAGGTTAAATTATGAGTACCAAAACTATCGATACTACCGATCTTCGCAATAACTTATCAGCCACCCTTAATGCTGTGGGTAAGGATGACATATTGTTTATCAAGAGCCGTGGCAAGCTGACCGGTAAGGCTATCATTGACGACGAGTTGCTAGAAGACCTATTGCTTTTACAGGACAGCGCATATGTCGCCAGTATTGCTCAGGCGCGCGATGAAGTAAAACGTGGTGACACTTACAATTTTGACGAGGTCTTTGGGGACGTTCTGTAATGAGCCGTTACCGCATGGTCTTTGCGGGTACTAGCAAAAAAGACATAGACAAGCTAGATCGTGTTACTCGCCAGCGAGTTGCTAAAAAGCTGCAATACTTTTTAGACCAAGATGACACCCTGTCTTACGCCCGCCAGTTAGTACACTCCAACATTGGGAGCTATCGGTTTCGGGTCGGTCATTATCGCATTGTTTTTGATGTAGATGGCGACACTATACAGGTAGTCAGCGTAAAACATCGAAAAGATGTATATCGGGGGTAGTCACTATTCAAATTCTTATGCGTTAACAGCAAGTCCACCGAGACCTGAGATATATCTAACTCGTTTGATATAAATCACTCTCACACTCAATGGTGCAGCAGACAGGACGTTATTCAAACCCTCAGGAACAGATTGAGAGTTTGAAAGAAGCTCTCTTTGAGCCGGATGATCGGCATAAACGCCATCAGCTCTTGAAGATCTTGCCGGTTATTCTGAACCGATCAGAGCCTACGCGTCCTCGTCTTCGACTGTCTCAGGGTGCTATTGCAGATGCAGTCTTAGCAGTACTTAGTCAAGCTGCGGGTCCATTATATACCAGGCAAATATGCCAACTAGCTGAGCAAAAACTCAAACATTCGGTTTCGTATGACACTGTTTGTAGCTTTCTAACAGTGTCAGCCAAGCAGCACCACACTAGTGGAATATATAGAGTTGGCCGCGGGCGCTACATATTAATAAGGCCTGGTCGAAGCCGACAATAATTTATGTGGGGCTATAAGGTCTTTCACCATACACACCTCCACTAATTATCGACCGCAGTAATTTACAATTCTTGAGCATTCATATTAGACTTTATCCCGCGTTGTTCTCCATTCACCAAAAATATAAGATCAATTTTCTATCTGTTGCTTGCCATAATAGTCGTCCACATATTGTAACTTGGGTTATTAGGGTTGACTAGCGCAATTCGTTTATCTATACTGAGATTATCAGTAAGAGGTAACAACAAATGGATAGTCAACAGGAACAATCACCGGCCCGAACAAAGCGTGGATTAGCATTACCGCAATTAACCCTAAGTGAGGCTGAAAAGATTGCGTCAGCATTACATGATCTTGCAACGGCCGCATCAAAAGAAGCTATAGCGTCCCACATTGGTGTTAGTCCTAGTGGTGGCAAATTCAAGCAGCGTGTCGCATCTGCTCGTTATTATGGCTTAGTACAGGGTGCGGGTAACGGACGTCTTGGCCTAACTGAGCTTGGCGGCACGTTGTTCATGAGTGACCCCGAAGCCGTAAGCAACGCACGGCAAGATGCAGTAATGAGCACCAACTTTGGCCCAATCATGCACACACTGCGCGGCCGAGATGCTTCTAGCAGCACGGTCGGCATTAGGTTAATAGAGGACTACGGAATCCCGAGCAAGGCGGCAGGGAGAATAGCCGATGTACTCCTGGCAACGGCCATAGATACTGGTCTAGCGAGAAATGGCAAGTTTGATGTAACAACGATTGAGGCCCATGAACACGTGTTACGTAATACAAGCCCCACTGAAAGAGCTACCAAAACGATTAATTCTCCTAAGCTGGAATTTGCGGGTAAGAAGCGTGCCACTCCTCCTAGTAAAACCCATACGTTTGACACGAATAGTGCATCTGGTGATGCACTGGCACTTACTTTTGGCGACGCCTGGCTTGCTGGCCGAGTACCAGTTCCAATAACTAAGGGGGCCGACTTGATCCTTTCGCAGTTACAGGCAAGTAACATAATCAGAAATCCTAAAGCATCGCAGGCAATTAAGGACCTGGTCGATGCTCTTGAAGATACATCGCAGAATAGCGGAACCGCTACGGGCTCCAGAAGTTCAGAAGCCGAAAATGGTGGGCACTAGAGAGGTGGAAATGGTGGGCTACATAGTGATTCCCGTACTTGGCGTGACCTATATAGCCACAATTAGTGTTGCGTTATTCCACCCAAACAGGCAGCGTCGCTCCGATGCACTGAAAGTCTTGCAGTATCACCGATTCACAAGAAGAACAATCAAACGAAGATAGCAGTGAGGCTCGTTTATATTACAAGTCCAAGAGACCTTAGAGGACTTGAACCTCCACGATATCTGTTAATCCTATGAAATGCTGTGAGCGAGAGGACATGCGATCGGACAAAAAAACTGATACATTTGTATCTGTTAGAAACGTGGTCTTGTGACAGTAAAATATACCATGGTGCGGATGAGAGGACTTGAACCTCCACGCCTTGCGGCACTAGCTCCTAAGGCTAGCGTGTCTACCAATTCCACCACATCCGCGTAAAGCCCATTTTACCCTAAAGGCCCCTGGTGAGCCAGCCAGTATTGACAAGCCTAAATGCGTAGAGGATAGTTGAGCTTAAGCTTAACTTAAAGGAATTAATATGGAACCAGATAATTCTCCGCAGCTCAACCCGCAACCACAGCAGCCAGCGCCACCGGCGCCAACCGATCAAGCCTGGCTACCTTTGCCAACGGAATGGCCGGGAGCCTTTAAAATTTACAAGGTCTCCAAACAGGCTGTGCGGCTTAACCTCGAAGCCATAATTGTGTATGGCCTACTTGGTTTGGTATTAGGCTATGGTCTTGAACTAGCCCTAAAGACATATGGCCAGCTGCTGGCTTATATAATTGGTTCTTTATCTACTGCTATTTTGACAAGTCTGTACATAGCCGGCGTCAGGCAGCAGAGGCTGGATCTCGGTGCGGCCTTTTCTAAAGGGCTAAAGTTCTGGCTAAAGATATTTCTACTTAATCTATTGGTTACTCTAACGGTTGGGGTCAGCCTTCTTTTACTTATTGTTCCCTTCTTCTTTGTTTGGCCACGTATGGTCCTGGTAAATTACTTCTTGGTAGACAAAGACATGGGCGTAATTGAGGCCTACAAGGCAAGTTGGCAGGCCACAAAGGGTAATGTAAGTAAGATTTACGGAATTGTGGGTGCCAATGCAGCAATGGCCTTGCTTGTATTCACGATTATCGGCATACCGTTCGCCATTTACTTCTTGGTAATGTATAGCGCTGCTAACGCTGTGCTGTATGAGATGATCCTACGCCACGAGACACAGCCAGGTAATAACGCGGCTCCGGTGGCTATGCCACCGCCCGCAGTTGCTCCTACCAACTAATTTCTTCTGTAGAAAGTTAGACTGGAGTCGCCGTAGGTTTTTTCGGTTAGAAGTTCGTAATTTTCCGATAAGTTTAGGCGAGTATTCGGTGGTAGCGAGTAGACCATGATGCCGCCGGGTTTGACGCGGTCGGCCAGCTTGGTTAGAAGACCGAACTGAATATCATCGTAAGGCGGATCGGCAAGCATCACGTCAAATTGTTGGTCGGTAGTAGACAGCCAGGCGTTAGCGGAGGCTTTGATTAATTTCAGCTGCTGGCCCAGGCGCAGTTCGCGAACATTGTCGGCGATGGTCCTTTGGGCAGCTGGGTCGGAATCGATAGCCAGCACACTCCTGCCGCCGCGACTAAGCGCCTCGAAAGATAAGGCCCCACTACCAGCAAAAGCATCGAGGACGGATAGACCTGTAATATCGCCCAAACTATTAAAAAGAGCGCCGCGCATCTTGTCGCTCATTGGCCTGGTGCGGTGGCCTTTGGGAGCCGCGAACTGGCGACCGCCCAGCCGGCCGGCGATAATTCTCATTGGCTGACTTTAGCGGCTTCTTGGGCGGCAGCATACCAAGCCAGCGTGATTATGCTGACCATTCGTGGCGCCAGCTCATCACGAATATCTTTAATAACCGGCCTAATCCAACCGTCAGCGCAAAAACGGCCATAAATATTAAGCTTAGCCACCTCTTTTATGGCAGTTTGAAAAGTGCCAATCAGGCCTGTGTCAATAATGCACTCTACTTCTTCAGCTGTAGGAGGGGCTTTGGCCAGCTTAAGCGGCGCAATAATAGCGTAAGCGCCGGCTTC
Source organism: Saccharimonadales bacterium (SeqCode) (assembly GCA_036276195.1). Taxonomy (GTDB): domain Bacteria; phylum Patescibacteriota; class Saccharimonadia; order Saccharimonadales; family UBA4665; genus DATBED01. The sequence continues at coordinate 24,851 of DATBED010000019.1, forward strand.
GAACATGGCGTGCGAGGTCAGCAAGCCACGTGGCCCAATCAGTTTAAGGCTCCGGTGGATAGTGCTAACAATCGTATCGCTTTTTACGTAAGCTCGGCCAATAATGCCTTTGCGCGTATGGTATGGCTCGCCGCCACGCAGGCGCTCCAATTCTTCTTCGTAAGGATAGTGATGCGCAGGCGTTAAACCATCCACTAAGGCGTGAGCTAACCAGGCCGCCTCAAAGGCCGACCGAACGCTGTCTCGCTGAACTAGTTCCTTAACTAACCCCTGGTAATGCTGCTCGACCTGCTGGTGCAGCTCGGTGTCGGTTTCGTCAAAAGGATTGATGAAGTGCCAGGGTTGTGTGCCGGTAGGCCCGCGTTTAAGCCGGGCTCCATCAGGCCCATGGCCGGCCTCGAACTTCAGCACCTGCTTGATGCTCGGGAAAAAGCTATCTGCTGGCAGCATGGCCTCGAGTTGCCGATGGGCTACTCGATCTAGTTTCTGGTGGGCATGGAAAATAATAGCGTACATTAATTGAGGTTTGTGACCGATCTTAATCGCTGCACTGCGCCAGCTAATTCCTTATATTTTAGCAAATCTTCCTCTTTATCTATGAACTCTTGGGCACTGGCGCGGGCGGCAGCAATTAGTCGTGTGTCACTTAGTTTAGCGATGCGCAGATCCAGCTGACCGTGCTGCAGCGTGCCATAAATAGCACCCGGGCCGCGCAGCTCTAGATCAAGTTCGGCCAATTTAAAGCCGTCGTCGGTGCTTTCCATGGCCCGTAGGCGCTTGGTCGGAGCTTTGGAATCACTAAGCATTAGGTAGCAGTAGCCCTGATGCTTGCCTCGGCCAACTCGCCCCCTCAACTGGTGCAGCTGGGCCAGGCCGAAGCGCTCGGCGCTCTCAATCAGCATAATGCTGGCGTTAGCCACGTCGACGCCTACCTCTATAACAGTGGTAGAAACTAGAATGTCCAGCTCGTGGTCGACAAATTTTTGCATAATACGCTGTTTTTCGTCGGCTTTGAGCTGACCATGCAGCAGCCCTACCCGACGATGCTTAAAATCATGTTGCGACAATTGCCGGTAGATCTTTTCGACGGAGTTAGCCTCGACTGTAGCCGATTCCGAAATCAGCGGGCAGACTACGAACATCTGCCGCCCGGTCTCCAGTTCTTGGTCGATTTTTTGATAAAGTGCTGGCCGCGAATTGGGCGAAACTACTTCGGTGACTATCGGCTGGCGCCCCGGAGGCTTCTGATGAAGTATTGAAATGTCGAGCTCGCCATAAAGCGTCAACGCTAAGGAGCGTGGGATCGGCGTAGCCGTTAGGCTCAGCACATGGGGCATGCGCCCTGCCTTGGCCATCAGTGTTTTGCGCTGCTCAACCCCGAAACGATGCTGCTCATCAATAATAGTCAGCGCCAGTTTATGCATATCGACCTGGTCTTGAATCAAAGCGTGGGTGCCCACTAAAAAACGAACCTTACCATCGGCAATGGCTTGGCGCGCCTTGGTTTTTTGGGCCGGTTTGAGGCTACCTACTAGTAATAAGACTTGATCTTCAAGTTTAAGCGGCTGCAACAACTGATAGACTGTCTCGGCGTGCTGGCGCGCCAACAGCTCGGTTGGCGCCATCAGCGCCACTTGCCAGCCCTGCTCCAGAGCCATCAGCGCCCCCATGGTGGCCACGGCGGTCTTGCCGGAGCCAACGTCGCCCTCCAGCAAACGGTTCATCGGCTGATCTTTGGCTAGATCTTTGTAAATCCGCATTACCGCCAGGCGCTGGGCGTCGGTCAGCTTAAACGGCAACGACCGGGCAAAACTAATAGCCGACTCCTCTTTATATGGTATTTTTTGGGCTAGTTCGGCTTGATTTTCTTGCTTATTGAGCAAGCTGGCCAGGCTTAACTGAAAAACCTCTTCGTAGCCTAAGCGGCGGCGCGCTGCGGCTAGCTGTTCAGCCGATGCCGGCAGATGCAGACCACGCAGAGCTTCGTGGTGGCTAATTAGCTCGTTTTCTAGCACGATCTGCTGGGGCAAGCTTTCCGGCAAGTCATCTAAAACCTGAAAAGCCTGGCTGACGGCCGCCCTGATTTGGCGGGAATTCAAACCCTTAGTCTCGCGATAAATGGCCAAGATGCGGGCCGTATTAACCGGCAAATCGCTGACCATTTCCAGGCTGGGATTAGTTATAGCAAACCGTTGACGGCGCAGCTCATACTGGCCCGAAATAAAGTACTCCCGCCCCGGTTTAAGTGCCGCGGCCCGATAAGGCTGGTTAAACCAAACCAACCGCAGGCTGCCGGTAGCATCGCTAGCTACCGCCTCTGTAACATGCATGCCCCGCCGAACGTAGCGCCCGCTGGCCTGTTTAATCACTGCCTGAATGCTAACTGGGCCCGGTTTAAGCTGGTTAATCGGTGTTAGTGTCGAATAATCTTCGTAGCGTCGGGGGAAGTAGTCTAGCAGCTGACCAACCGTCTTCACGCCAACTTGGTTAAACAGCTTAGCTAAAGTGTCGCCCACACCCTTCAGCTCCGTCACCGGGCTATCCAAAGTCATAATCTTAGTATACGAGCTAGGAGGCTTTACGGACTAGGAAAAAGATGCTCGGGCCAAAGTACAAGCTGGCCAGCGGCCGCTGTAACATACGCTCCGCCCCCAGCATCACCTCACGGGGCATCAGCTTCTTTAGGCGCACACTGCGCAAATTAGACACAGATAGAGTAGCCACGACTTCTAGCCCGGCATGTTCCAGCTGGCGGATCACGGTGCTTGGATTGTGGTTCACGAAGGGGATCTCACCGGCCTTTTTGTTGTCAGCCGAACGAATGTCAACCGGCTTAATCGGCAGCTTTTGGCGCTTAATAAAGTGGCGAACTCGATTACGCATATGGGAGTAGTTGGCGACCTCTATAATGGCATAGCCGTCGGGCGCCAGCACTCGCCTGATTTCGCCAAATTCAGCGCTGGGATCCGGCAAATGGTGCATCACCCGGATCATGGTCAGCAAACCGATTGAGCTATCCTTGAACTTCAGGTCATCGGCTTGCATCAGCTGGCGATCTATCTCGGGGTGATCCTTTAAGAAGTCGGCCGCCATGTCTAATTGCTGCTGGCTAGGCTCGGCTAGTGTGACCTTATCGGCATAATTCTCCAGCAAAACACACAGACGGCCATAACCGCCGCCCACATCAACTGCTCTGTTGAAGTGTCGCCCTCTTAACAGACGCCCGATAGCCAGCTTTTCCGCCTGATGCTCATAATCGCGCCCGTCCCAATAATGTAAATAGTTGTGCTTAGGATCGTTGTATTGATCGGCTTGGCGCTTCGCCTTCGGTTTAGCGGCGGCTGATAGGGAGGTCGTCGTTTTGGGCATAATAAATTCCTACCTTGACAGTATAGCAAATTATGCGGGAAGTCGGTCCCTGGTCCATGCCTCTTTCCAAAGGCGTATACACATCGTACACACACCTTCGGAAAGAGGGGTAGGCCAAGCCAAAGCTTACTTAAGTTCTACCAACGCCGAGTCTTTGTAGGCTTTGCCGCGGCGCAGCAGCAAGCGGCCGTTCTGAAAGTCGGACGTTTCGAAGTTTTCTCGTCCCACTTTTTGATCATTAACAGATATGGCATTGTCATTAATAAGCCTTCGCGCATCTGTATTAGACGTGGCCAACCCTGCATTTACCAGTGCTTCTACTAGTGAACCTGTTTCAGTAGTTTTGACATTGGGTATTTCTTTGCGAAGCGCTTCCAGGATATTTCCACCAGCACCACCAACTGACGCACCGGTGAGATAGTCCGTTACGGCATCTGCTATTCTAGTCTGTTCAGGACCATGCACTAAGCTGGTAACTTCAACTGCTAATCTAGTTTGAGCTTCGCGGCCGCTTGGATTTTGATGCTGCAACGACATAACATTTTCAATATCTTCCTTTGTGAGCATGGTGAAGATTTTGAGGTAGCTTTCGACACCGACGTCGTCGGTGTTAATCCAAAATTGATAGAACTGGGTGGGCGTGGTTTTGGCCGGATCGAGCCAAATGGCACCCTCCTCCGTCTTGCCGAATTTTTGGCCGGTGACTTCATTAATGACCAGCGGTACGGAGTAAACGTGGGCATCGCCACCAGTTTTGCGTCGGATCAAATCAACGCCCGCAATACTGTTACCCCACTGGTCAGAGCCACAGACTTGAAGCGTCACGTCATGATTCTGATACAGATACAGGAAGTCATAAGCCTGAATCAGCGCGTAGCTGAATTCGGCGTAGCTGATGCCTGCGTTCTCTTCTTTAAGGCGCGCTTGGACGAAGTCGCGGCCCAGCATTTGGCGGGTCGGCACATGCTTGCCCACTTCTCGCAAAAACTCCAAGTAGTTCATATCTTTGAACCAATCGTAGTTATCGACAATTTCAAAACCATGTTCGCCAAAAATCTGTCGATATTGAGTGGCAATCTTTTGCTTATTAGATTCAATCTCTTCTAAAGACAGTAAATTGCGCTCAGTTGCTTTGCCATCAGGATCGCCAATTAGGCCTGTGGCGCCTCCCACCAGCAGCACAGCCTTATGACCGTGGCCAATGAATTGCTTGACCATCATGGCGGCTGCCAGATTGCCAATGGTCATTGAATCGGCGCTGGGATCAACACCCCAGTAAAAAGTAATCGGAGAGTCATCCAAAGCCGACAAGTCTTTATAGGTGGTCTGATTGACCAGACCTCGGTAAACCAGCTCTTCAGACAGTTTTAAAGTCATGAGTTTAGTATACCGTACGGGAAAACATAGGCTTTTTATGAATCGGTTTTGCTATAATAGCGATAAGGTTCACATGAGGGAACAGATAAGGACTTATGAGTAAAACTCCCGGTC
>DATBED010000020.1:0-1665 GCA_036276195.1 Saccharimonadales bacterium (SeqCode)
AATAGAGTAGCTTCGGATTTAGAAACACTTAATCCATCTGATAAGAGTTATTTTGAAGCTCAGCTTCAAAAAACCGATAATTCACTAGCCAGCTATCAGGATAGAATCAAGGCTATTAAGCAGCAATTTGGCGGCACTAAAGTGGCCGCTACAGAGGACATTTTCGTCTATCTGGCCAACGCTGCCGGTTTGGATCTGGTGTCACCCCCAGCCTTTATCGAAGCTGTTGCCGAAGGCAATGATCCGCCGGCCCAGGCTATCGCCCAGTTCCAGCAGCAGCTCCAAAACAATGAACCTAAGGTACTGGTCTACAACCAGCAGACAGTTACTCCTCTGACCACTAATGTTAAACAGTTAGCTTCGGACTATGGCATCCCAATAGTCGCTGTCACCGAAACGCTTCATCCGCTGGGAACTTCATTTCAGAGCTGGATGGGCGCCGAAATCGTGGCCCTGCAAAATGCCCTTAATGCTTCGGCCCGCTAGCGCTAAGATGTAAATATGGCAAAAGAAGGTCACTCGAACTTAATTATCCAGGCTCAAAACCTGGGTGTGGATTACGGTAAAAAACCAATCTGGCATGGTGCCGATTTTGAAGTTAAAAAAGGCCAATTCGTGGGCGTTCTAGGACCAAACGGAGCGGGAAAGACTACCCTGTTCAGACTGCTGCTGGGACTTTTAACTCCTACCCACGGCCAGTTAAATGTTTTTGGCCGGCAGCCGCGCCGCGGCGACAAACGTATCGGCTACATGCCGCAGCGCCATATTGTTAGCAGTGAAACCAGGCTGGAAGCTCTGGAGATAGTTAAATTGGGTCTGAACGGCTATAAGTGGGGAATCGGTGGATCCCAGTCTAAACAAATCGAAGAAGCGGCCCTGAAGACACTCGCCGACGTAGAGGCAGAGCATTTAGCTCACCAGTCTATCGGCTTTTTGTCTGGCGGCGAGCTTCAGCGGATATTTTTAGCCCAAGCTTTGGTTGGTCGACCGAATTTACTGCTGCTGGACGAGCCGTTGGCTAACTTAGATATCCGCCGCCAGACTAACCTTATCCAGCTGATCTCTAAAGTCGTAAAGTCACGCGGCTTGGCCGTGCTGCTGATCGCTCACGACATTAATCCTTTAATGACAGCTATGGACGGAGTAATTTATATGGCTAACGGGCAGGTAGCCACCGGCAAGCCATCCGAGGTTATAAACACCGAGACCTTAAGTAAACTGTATGATTCGCCGGTCGAGGTATTGCGCGATTCACAAGGCCGCGTGGCAGTACTAGGCGCCGAGGAGGCGGCCCACCCCCATGGATAGCAGCTTTAGCCTAAATTTGATATCCGATCTGCAGAACATGCTGCAGTACGATTTTATGCGCCATGCCTTTGAGGCCGGCACCATCGTGGCTGTCGTGGCGGGCATTGTGGGCTATTTTGTAGTGCTTAGGCGTTTGGCTTTCGCGGCCCATGCTCTAAGCCATGTAGGTTTTGCCGGCGCGGCCGGAGCAGTTTTAATCGGTATTAATCCGATCGCCGGGCTGCTGGCTTTCACCACCGCCGGCGGTCTGACTATGGCCGCACTAGGCCGCAAAGCGGCCAGCCGCGACACCCAAGTTGGGATCGTTTTGGCCTTTATGCTGGGAATGGGCGTGCTGTTCATCAGCCTCTACAAAGG
>DATBED010000021.1:0-24698 GCA_036276195.1 Saccharimonadales bacterium (SeqCode)
CATCATAGTAGGCTTAGCTTTCCGGCAATACTGTATAAATTCTTACGCTTCACTGTAGAAAACGGTCTGGTGGAGCCGGCGGAGGGATTCGAACCCACGACCCGCTGTTTACAAAACAGCCGCTCTGACCAACTGAGCTACGCCGGCATCAACAGTGATAAAGTGTAGCAAAAACAGATAGAATTTGCTAATATTGTTTAGCGTTCAGGCCATCTTAGCTCAGGGGTAGAGCACATCCATGGTAAGGATGGGGTCCGGGGTTCAAATCCCCGAGATGGCTCCAACAGACACAGTACTTTAATAATTCAAGAACAGCACTATACTCTGCTATAGTTGAATTATGCTGACAAAAGAGAAAGGTGATATAGCACTAGGCCATGCGGTCAGTCATTATCTGTCTAACGGCTACGAGGTCTGTCTTCCTATAGGTGATAAGCGTCCCTACGACCTAGTTATAGAGAAAGACGGTCTTCTCGAAAGGGTTCAGGTTAAATATGGAGGATTCTATCCAAGTAAGAACAATACATGCCGAGTAGGGCTTCGTGTTACCGGCGGTAATCAATCCTACAACTATGCCAGAGCTTACTCCGATGATGCGTTTGATATATTGTTTGTGTATACTGCTAGAGGTCAAAAGTACGCCTTACCTTGGAGTAAGGTAGTGGTACGTAATGAACTGTTTATTGAACATTCAAAGTACAGAGAGTATTTGATCGACAGTATCGTGCAGGGTTAGTGAAGTGGTCAAACACGGGTGACTGTAAATCATCTGGCTTAGCCTTCGGAGGTTCGAATCCTCCACCCTGCACCAGTTTTGTATCTGTTATTTGAATGATGGCATTCAGTATGTTAAAGCTTTTTGATGCTGATTATGCAAATTTCTGGACTTCAACATACCGGAAACAGTCTACAGTATGATCATTGACCATGCCTGTCGCTTGCATGTGGGAATAGATGATCGTTGGTCCAACAAACTTGAAGCCGCGCTTCACTAGATCTTTGCTAAAAGCAAGCGCTTCCGGAGTGTCTACCGGTACTTCATGAAGCGTTTTCCAATTGTTTTGAATGGACTTACCGCCTACGAATCGCCATTGATAGGCATTGAATGAGCCAAACTCTTGCTGTATATCTAGAAATCTCCGGGCGTTTGCTACGGCAGCATGTATTTTCAGGCGATTACGGACAATCCCTGGATCCTGCAGTAACTTCTCAATATGCTTTTCCGAAAACCGTGCAACTTTCTGCGGATCGAAGCCAGCAAAAGCCTTCCTATAGTTGTCACGTTTTTTCAGTATAGTTTGCCATGACAGCCCTGCCTGGGCACCTTCAAGTATCAGAAACTCAAACAATTCATTATCCGCATGTAGCGGCACGCCCCACTCTTTGTCATGATAGGAAATCAAGAGCTCGTCCAGGCCAGCCCAGCTGCACCGAATCGGCATACTAGATCTCACTATGCAGATTTTAGTTTGGCGATCTCGTCTCGAGCTGCAGTAACAAGTTCTTCATTTGTGTGAGCATGCCCCCAAAGGCCCCAACCACCTTCGGCTGCTTCTGTGAGTAGGACCCATGTACGGTCTTTCAGTGAGTCATCTCCGGCGGCAGCGCACACTAAATCAGTCAGTTCTCTCACTAAGGCTAACTGTTTATCGCGGTCTAGCGCGCCCTTATTGGTGATAACCTGCACTCGTACATAATTACTATCGCCGTCAACGTTAGCTAAAGTGTCTCCGGGCAACTCATGCACAAAGCCGGCAGTATTTTTACGAAACATTGGGATGTCTGGCACACCTTCAACTTTTTTAACTGTGGCCGCCGCGTCGGTTGCTAGCTTCTTCGTGTCTTTGAATGTTCCTGCTTTCGCGTAGATGTCTATCATTGGCATAATTGCATGTCCTCTCTTAATATTACTGAATTGAATTCTGTTAACTGAGTGGTGGTGGGAAGGGGCTTGGAGTTTGGCAGCCGGCTGCACCAAATTGTTGCCAGCCATACTGAATAGAGCCGCCGATATTTGAAACGCTTCGCGATGTCGGGTTGACAACCGTCGCCGTTATGGTTACCGGTACCCCATAACCGCCGTTGGAGTCGGGAATAGACGCCCAGGTGCCATTGGCGACTCCGTCGATAAACATGCACTGGCGGTAGTCATAGCGCTTCGTAGTAGTATTAAACACCGACGAAAAGCTAAAGGTATGCGAACCGCCCGCCCACGAAAACGTCTCAGAGACTTGTAAATTTGGCGACGGCGCGGTGATATCGGTGTAAGCAGCATGAATAACGCTGTGCTGGCTGACGTTAGGGTCGCTACCTGAGGTGGATTCGTAGCTACAATCTTTCATGCCGGCTGATGCTCCTGCCGCCAAGCCGCCGCCCGAGCTTACGTACTCAAACCAGTCGTCGGTGTCCCACATGCAGGTGGTCGGGTTCGTCACCCAGGGGTTTTGCGATGTATAACTAGTGCTAACACAGTCGCCACACCACGTCAACCAATCCACCGGCTGCGCTATATGCTTGCCGCTATTCGAAATTCCGTCTTGAAACGTTAGGGGGCTTTTAATAGGCGGAGCGGCGTGCGACAAGAGGATAGTAATCACGCCGGCTATTGCAAAGGCTAGAACAAAAGTTAGCCTAAATAGATTGTTTTGTTTGTACCATCTGTTTTGTTTGGATTTCGCGCGAGATTTAGTTTTTGTAGATTTTTTTGCCATATTCATGAACTTTATTTATATTAATAGTTCTTATGCCTAATTTTAGGGAAAATAATAGCCATGTCAACAAAATTATTGTAAAACCTGCGTCGACCTGGAGGCAGAAGTTAGACGACGACGCGGCGGGGGCGAAGCATGCGTTTAGCGCGAGAGGTTGGAGCTTTGAGCTTTTTAAGCCGGTCGGCCACCAAGTCGGCTTCGGCTGCCATACCATGGTTTTTGTAGGCCTTATAAAGCAAGCTGAAGGTCTCGCGGTTAGGCTCTAGTTCGGAGGCCTTTTCGAGCTCTTGGAACATCAACTTGTCGTTGCCCAGCTTCTCTTGTACCTTGGCGTAAGCCACGTGGCGGGCAGCCAAGTTATCTTCTAGCTTAAGCGCCTGTTCGAAAGCCACCGCGGCTTTCTCGTAATTTTCAGTCTCATAATAAATTAGGCCAAGGTTGTGCAGGCTGGAGGGTGTCGCCTCAATAGAGGAGGCAATCTCGAAACAGTCGATGGCGTCACGGTATTCCTTTTGCTTAGCATAAAGAATACCCAAGCGATTGTAGGCAGCAGCGTTCTTTTCATCGATTTTCAAGATAGTCAGCAGGGCTTTTTCGGCCCGCAGAAAACGGTTTTCGCGCATGCCCTGGTGCGCGATGTCCCACAATTTACCCAGCCGATCCCCTACCTTGCGCGAAACGTTAGCGTATTCATCCTCATGAATGTGCAGATTACGGTAGGCAAGGCCAGCGAAGCCAGCAACAATAAGCAGCTCGTACATCTAGTTGTTTATTATACCACCCCTCAAAAGCTTAAGCAGAGATTGGTTAGGGCAAGTTTGGGCTGAGCATTACTGGCGAGGTCTGTGGAGGCTTGAAAGCCGGCTTTAAGGATGGCTTGCCAACGCCGGGCCGATTGGTCCCCCGCCTTCTGCAGGCTGACATGGGCCATTTGCTGCAGAATGAAAATGGTGTCGCTAGCTAGCTCCGGCTGCTTAGACAGTTCGTCGACCATAATCAGGCGCTCATAAGTTGAGCTGGCTAACAGGCGCCTGGCCTGGTCGGTCGCTTTAAGTAAGGGGTGGTCGGCGTCTTCTAGGAGTGCTTGCATCAACCCTAGCAGGCCGCCGCTAATAGCGTAGACTTGATTGATTTTAGTTTCGCTAAAACCCCGCTCTTTAAAGAACTCGGTCAAGGCTGTTTGGTCTGGGCTTTTGACATTTATGATCTGGGTGCGTGATCTAATAGTCGGCTGCAAGGCTTGCTCATAGTTGGAATTCAAGATCATTAATGTACCGCTTGGCGGCTCTTCCAACGTTTTTAAGAGGGCGTTTTGGGCCTCTAACGTCAGTTTATGGGCTTCCTCAATAATAACTACTCGCTGATAAGCAGCCGTTCGCGGCACTTTTAGGCTGAAAAAATGCTCCAGCTGGCGAATCGGCTCAATACCAATCGACTTGCCATTATCGGGCTCGATAATTAGCTTGTATGGGTAATCATTAAGGCTGCTGACTTCTAAGATAAGTTCGGCTAAGCCTCTAGACAAGCTACCTTTACCGCTGCCACGGGAGCCAACCAGCATTAGGGCGTGGCTGGGGGATTTTATGAAATTTTCGACCTGGCCCTCGGTTATCGGCTGTAAGAGTAAACCTTTCATGCCACCACCTCATGGAATTCGGCCGGCTCCGGCGACTCAAAGGTTTGGCGCTGTTTATTGGGCAGTGTAATTTCCAAGCTGGAGGCGTGCAGGTAGAGCCGATCGGCCGGCTGGCCACCATATAGATTGTCGCCCAAAATCGGATGCCCCAGGTGGCTTAAGTGCACCCGCAGCTGGTGGGTGCGGCCGCTGGTTGGCCTAAGCTCCAAGAGGCTAAATTTAGCGTTAGACTTCAGCACTTTGTAAGCTGTGACCGCCGGTTTGCCATTGCTACCAACCCGAAAAGTCTGCGGCTTTTTAGGATTACGCTCAATTGGCATGTCGATGATGGCCTCTGCTTGCTTCAGCTGACCCCTGACGACCGCCAAGTACATTTTTTTAACCTTGCGCTGCGAGAATTGCTTTTGCAGCCAGCCCAGAGCCTCGGGCGTTTTAGCGCCAATCATCACTCCGGAAGTGCCGCGGTCGAGGCGATGCACTATGCCAGCCCGTTCACCAGTCAGCCCATCCACCCGGCTGCCCAGCCAACTGGCTACCGTCGCTTCCGGGTTAAAAGCACCCTTGCTGTGGCTCAACAGTCCTGACGGTTTGTCGATCACTACACATGACTTATCTTCATAAATAATCGGCAGCTCAATATCTTCAATCGAGGTTTGCTCGTTTTCATCATATTGGATCTCTATCTGGTCGTTAGCCCTTAAACGATAACCGCTTTTGAGCTGTGGTTGGCCATTGACCAGCACCCTGCTCTGGTCAATCAACTTGTCGGCAAAGGCCCGACTCAAAGATGGCAACTGCCGTACAACGTACTGGTCTAATCTATCGGGTTTAGCTTCAGTGCTCATCTATGGTCGCAGGCCCACAGCTTTTTGGACTTTAAGCAGCGTAGTATTGGCGGTTTGGTTCATCTGGGCTTCGCTAGACTCCAATTTGCCCAAAATGGCGGATTCGTCAACATTGGCTAGCTGTACCTGGAAATCGCGCAGAAAATTAGCCACTTTTTCAGCCACCAACGTCTTAAGTGGCCCGTACTGGTTCTGGCCGATAAACTCGCTGGGATTGCCGCCTAACAGCCTCAAAATGTCGAGCAGGTTACTGACGCCCGGCCTCGTGGCGTAGTCATACTGAACTTCGTTCAAGCTGTCGGTTTCGGCCGACATGACCTTCTGGCGCGCCGTTTCGGGATCGTCCGTCAAAAAGATGACGCCCTTACCGCTGGCGTCGCTCTTACTCATCTTTTTGGAGGGATCCTGCAGGTCGCGGATCCGCAGGCCCTGATCTTTGCCGAAAAACTCGTGCTGCTCGGGTACCGGCTTGGGCACCACGAATAGCTCGCCGAACTGCCTGTTCATCCGCTCGGCAATATCACGGCCAAACTCCAAATGTTGAGTTTGATCATCACCCACTGGCACATAGCTGGCTCCATATAAAAGGTAGTCACAGGCCATTAGTACCGGGTAATTAAACAGCCCTACGCTAATACGCTCCTCATTCAAAGTGGCGGATTTGTCTTTAAATTGGGTCATACGCTGCATTTCACCCATGCCGGTAAAGCAATCCAAAATCCAGGTCAGTTCACTGTGAGCTGGTACATAGCTTTGACGAAAAATTCTGATGTCGTCATGGTCGAGTGGTAAACCCGCGGCCACATATGTCTTTAAATTCTCCCAGATTTGTGCCTGGAGCTTGTCGTGGTCTATTGGTGTAGTGAAGCTATGTAAGTCGGCCAGCATAAGATTGATCTGGTACTCGCCGGCCTTGGCTTTGGCCATATCGACCAAAGGCAACAAGGCGCCCAGGTAATTGCCCAAGTGCAGGTCATTATTGGCCCTCAGGCCGGTTAAGATTACAGGTTTGCTCATCTTATTCCTTAAAGTATATTAAACATTCATTAGAATGGCGAATAGCTCTCTATTATACTGCGACCTGTCTAACGGCCTGTTCAACTGCACCGATTTGGACTAGTTGTCCGGCTCTAGAGTAAAGCTCTATCTCGCTTAGCTTGAGAGGAGCTATCATAGCTTCTAGTAAAGCCATGCCTGTGAGACCTGAACGCTGTAGTTCGCGAGCCAGCAAGCCCTCATCCGATACCAATCGTATAGGCTTCCTCTGTTCAACTACTACGGAACAGTCGTTAAAAGATCCAGGGACGACACTTGCTATTCCTTGCATTTTATTCTCCTTAAATTAAAAAACCGCCTGGGTGGCGGTGAGCTTATTTTAATTGATTTAATTATTTATGCACGCAAAGCACCGCCACGAGTTGTGGATGTAAACCAGTAGCTGTGATATTGCATTGACATGTTGAGTAATATATACCCTATGTCAATGGCTGTCAAATTTGGGGGTTTAGCGCTTGGTGAATTGGCGTTGTTTGCGAGCGCCTTTGAGGCCGAACTTTTTTCGTTCTTTTTCGCGAGAGTCTCGACCTAACAGGTCGGCCCGCTTAAGGGTGCTTTTGAAATCTTCATTAACTACGACCATGGCTTTGGCGATGCCCAGGCGAATCGCTTCGGCCTGGCCTTCGTGCCCACCGCCGGAAACCACCACGCTAACGTCAAACTTATTGACGTTATCAAGTACTACAAACGGTTGCTGCAATTTGCCAAGCAAGTATTTGCTGGCTGCAAAATAGTCTTCGGCTGTTTGGCCATTGATTGTAATGGCGCCTTTGCCGCCGCTTAGGCGTACGCGGGCGGTGGAGCTTTTGCGCCGGCCTAAGCCGTAAAAATAAGAATCTTTGGCCATTATTTATTGTCCTTTGCAACGGATATTACTTGGGGTTTTTGGGCTTCGTGCTGGTGCTCGCTGCCGGCATAGACTTTGAGGCGCTTCAGGCGCTCGTCACGTAACTTGTTAACTGGCAGCATGCCGCGGATGGCGTTGGTGATGGCAAAAGTTGGGTCTTTAGTCATTTTCTCGGCCAAAGTAGCTTCTTTGAGGCCGCCTGGATAGCTGCTGTGGCGGTAATAGACCTTCTTATTAAGCTTGTCGCCGGTAACGACGGTTTGCTCGGCGTTGACGATAACGACAAAGTCGCCACAATCAATATGCTTGGTGAACTGCGGTTTGCCTTTACCGGTCAACAGAGTGGCGGCCAGGGTGGCTAGGCGACCCATTGGCGCTTCAGACGCATCTAGCACGTACCACTTACGCTCGACATCAGTTGGCTTGGCGCTAAAAGTCTTCATGACTTAGCTCCTTTACTCGGCGCTGGAGCTTTTTTGGCTTTAGGGGTCGGTTTGGTGGTGGCTGGTTTTTGCGCGGCTGAGGCGGTGACTGGTTTGGCGACCGGAGCTTCTTTGAGGTCATCAACGAAGCTGACGCGGGCCAGCTGGGCGTTATCTCCAGTCCGCAGGCTGGTCTTTTCGATACGCAAGTGACCACTGACGCGGCCTTTTAGTTTGGGAGCAATCTCATCAACTAACTTGTGAGCACTGGCAATTGTTTGCAAGCCACTCAAAACTTGGCGACGGTTGTGCAGGTCGCCCTTTTTGGCCTTAGTAATCAGCTTTTCTAAGTATGGCACGACTTCTTTGGCCTTTGGCAGTGTGGTTTCGATGGATTCGTACTTCACCAAGGAATCGGCCAGGCCGGCAATAAGAGCCTGGCGCTGGTCGCTCTCGCGGTGTAGTTTGCGGCCCTGGTATCCGTGACGATGCATTTTACAGCTCCAGTTCCGCTAACTTTTCTTTAACTTCATCGAGAGCCTTGCTGCCGAAGCCTTTCAGGTCGCGCAGCTCGGCATCAGACAGGGCAAAAAGGTCGCGAATGGTATGGATGTCGTTGTTAATCAGAGCGTTGGTTGTACGGGCGCTCAGGTTGAGGTCTTCAATGGAAGTGCTTAAGGCTGTCGTTTCTTCACCCAGCATATCGTCGGTACCGAAGTCGCCACTTGAGACAGCGGTGCCGGCTTCAGCAACTTCAGCCGTTGATACTCGAGTCTTGCCAGCTAGGGCAGTATACTGGTTGACCAAGATGGCCGAGGCTTCTTCGAAAGCGTCGCGTGGCGTGATAGAACCGTCGGTGTCGACTGTAATTAGCAGGCGATCCAGATCGGTTGCTTGGCCGACACGGGTCTTTTCCACCTTGTAGCGTACCCGCAGCACAGGGCTGAAGATGGCGTCTAGAGCGATCATGTCGCTGGCCTTCTTGATAGCGCCTTCTTCGATGGTACGGTAGCCGCGGCCAACTTCAACCGCGAGATCAACCACTAGTTTGGCCTTGGGGTCGTCAATTGTGGCAATGAGGTGGTCTGGATTAACTATTTCGACGTCGGCATTGGTCTCGATGTCTTTAGCCGTAACCATACCCTTGCCAGATTTAACAATCCGCAAGTTCTGCGGTTCGCTGCCGTAAACGCGGAAACGCACGCCCTTAAGATTGATCATAATATCGACAATGTCTTCTTTAATGCCTGGCACACTGGTGAATTCGTGGGTAGCGCCTTCAATCTTGAAGGCAGTGACGGCGGCGCCGGAAATGCTCGACAATAGCACACGCCGTAAGCTATTGCCCAGCGTCATGCCGTAGCCGCTGTGCAGCGGCTCAATCACAAAGGAAGCGCTGTTGTCGCTATGGTCGTCTACCTTGACGATTCCCGGTGTATGAATAGTATTTGACATGCTTGCTCTCCTCCTTTAGCGTGAGTAATACTCGACTATTAACTGCTCGTTTATATCCGGCTCAGCGTCGTCGCGTGACGGTTGGCTGGTAATTGATACATTTACCTTCTTGCGGTCGACCTTCAGCCAGCCCGGGATGTCGCTAGGACTGGGGCTGACGTCGTCTAACTTCTTGAAGTACTCGGTTTTTAGACTGTGCGGCCGGGCCGTTAAGCTATCGCCGGCCTTTAGGCGGATTGAGGGAATATCGACACGCACATCGTTCAGTAGGAAATGGCCATGGGTGACCAGTTGGCGGGCGGCACGGCGGCTGGGCGCGAACCCGGCCCGATAAATGACGTTATCAGCCCGCTGTTCCAGCAGCTGTAAGAGCACCTGGCCGGATTGGCCCGGGCGACGGTTGGCTTCTTTCATCAGGTTACTGAACTGTTTTTCGAGTAGCCCATAAAGGCGCTTGACCTTCTGCTTTTCGCGCAGCTGTAAGCTGTACTGGCTGGCTTTACCGCGCGGTGGCCGCCCTTGCGGATTCTGGCCAGGCTTAGACGTACGCTTGACCAAAGCTTTGTGGGCTTTAGGGTGCAAGGCGTAGCCCTCGCGGCGGCTCATTTTGACAATAGACTGTCGGTCGCGTGCCATTAGATTCGCCTGGCCTTTCGCGGCCGTACACCACCATGGGGCACGCCGGTGACATCGGTGATCGATTCTACACCAATGTCGAGGCCGTTCAATACACGTACGGCTGCATCGCGCCCTAAACCGATTCCTTTTATAAACACTTCGGCCTTGCCGAAACCGTATTGCTGCTTGGCAGCCTGCGCAGCGCGCTCGGCAGCCACTTGGGCGGCATAGGCCGTGCCCTTCTTAGAGCCACGGAAGCCGCAAGTACCGGCACTAGATGTGGTCAACACATTGCCCTTGCTGTCGGTAAAAGTAACGATGGTGTTGTTGAAGGTCGCTAAAACATGAACCTGACCGCTTGGCACATTACGCTTGGCCTTCTTGCGCTTAGGCGTGGCCTTGGCTTCGGGCGTTTCGGCGGCCACTGCCGTGGTCTCGGCCTTTTCTTCAACTGGTGCGCTTGTGTCGTCTGCCATGCTTAAGTCTTAGAGGCTACCTTCTTAGCCGTGCCACCAACAGTGACTTTCTTACCACGCTTGGTTCTGGCGTTGGTCTTGGTACGTTGGCCGCGCGCCGGCAAGCCGGCCGTGTGGCGCAGGCCGCGGTAACTCTTAATGTCTTTTAGGCGCTTGATGTTGCCGCTGACAATCCGCTGTAATTCACCTTCAACGACGTAATCGGCATTAATGGCGTCTTGAATACGGGATATTTCGCCATCGGTCAGATTCTTCACCCTAGTGGTCGATTCTACGTTTGCCCGCTTCAAAATGTCGTAAGCACTCTTCGGCCCAAGGCCGTGCACGTACGTCAAGGCCACCCAGACTTGCTTCTCATTAGGAATCGTTACACCGGATATACGAGCCACAGTTAACCCTGCCTCTGTTTATGCTTAGGTTTCAGCTTATTAATAACATAAAGACGGCCCTTACGACGGACAATCTTATCATCTGGACTAATCTTTTTAACGCTGGCACGCACTTTCATGCGGATCATTGCTCCTTTGCTGCGATGACTCACTGCTTTAGTGGGCTCTTAACCCTTGCGGTACGTAATTCGACCCTTCGTAAGATCGTAAGGCGTCAATTCTACGGTAACGCTGTCGCCGGGTACGATGCGGATGAAGTGCTTTCGCATCTTACCGGCCACATGAGCTATAATTTGGTGGCCATTCTCGAGTTCTACCCTAAATTGGGTTCCCGGCAGAGTCTCTATAACCGTACCGGTGAGCTCGATAACTTCCTTGTTGGCCGCCATAAATATAACTAAGGCTCAATTATAGCAGGTCCCACAACGATTTGTAAAGTGTTTTTATGCGGAAAAGTTGTGGTTGTTTTCGAGCTTAATTATACAGCGATTCGGAAGTCCTTGTAAAGGCACCTCCCTTTCCTTTCCGCGAGCCCGATCCAGCTACCCGTTTTATTGGCGACGTATAAAGTATGGCATTTCCCATACTTTATACGTCTGGCATAAATCGTTAAGCAGAGTTCACGTCGTACTATTTTTTGGAGCGGCGCAACAGGCGGCGCCCAAAGCGCAAGCGATTGCCTCCCGGCGGGACTATAGCCCCTGTTGCATCGCTATCGTAAAAGAAGTCGGGTTGCGAGTATTGGTCGTAGGTGACCATTAAGGCACGCGACTCTACGGCCCGCAGCGTCTGCAAGGCCACAGAAACCAAGATCAGCACGCTGGTACCGCCAATGGCGATGTTACTACTAATAAACACTTGGGCAATAATCGGCACGACGGCTAAAATACCTAGGCTGATGGCTCCGAAAAACGTCAGACGGTTAACGATCCGGCCGAGATATTTTTCGGTCTGTTCACCGCCGCGCACGCCCTCGATAAAGCCACCTTGCTTGTGCAGGTTCTCGGCAATCTCTTTAGAATTAAAGGTAATGCTGGTGTAAAAGAAGGTGAAAACAAAGACTAACAAGAAGTAAACCACCGGGTAAATGTAAGCTTTCAATCCTTCGGTGGAGAAGGTTTGGGCCGAGGGCGGCTGGAACCAGGTAACCAGGTTTTGGCCGATTTGTGCCAAATGGGCGGAATGGCCGCCGCCCAGCAGCTGGCCGACAAAGCTCGGCACGCTTAAGAAAGCCACGGCAAAGATGATCGGCACCACGCCGGCCGTGATCAGCTTGACCGGCAGCACCGTTGTAATGCCGCCGTAAGTGCGGTTTCCTTGCACCCGTTTGGCATAATTCACCGTCAGGTTACGCGCCGCTTCATTGAGCATTACCACCGCCCATGTCACTACCAAAACCGCCACCAAAAGCAGCAAGCTGGCGAGCGCCGCCTTTCCATTAATAGGCAAGGAGTGCCCGAAAAGCTTCCAATGGTGGCCCTTGCCGACGGCCGTGCTAACAATCTGGCCGATGGTGCTGGGCAGGCGGCTAACGATTCCTACCGTGATAATCAACGAGATGCCATTACCAACAGATTGCTCGGTCACCAGCTCGCCCAGCCACATCAGCAGCATAGAGCCGCCGGTTAGGGCGGCAACCATTAGCACCCATTGCATCGGCGAGGCATGGGCCGTGATGTCGCCAATGCCGCCGATCGACTGGGCGTACTGACGGATCAGGTAAATCGAGCCGACGGACTGGATAATCGCCAGCGGCAGCGTTAACATGCGGGTGTACTGATTAATCTTTTTCTGGCCGAACTCACCTTCTTTATGCAGCGCCTCAAGTTGCGGAATAGCCTTGGTCAGCAGCTGCATGATAATTGAGGCGTTAATGTACGGCCCCATGCCGGCGATCATGATTGAGAAATTAGCCAACGCGCCACCGCTTAGCACATTGGCGAAACTGAGCAGCTGCGGCGTATTGTTGGAATTAAACAGATTCTGCAAAACTTGATGCAGCGTTTGCGGATTGCCGAGCGGCACCGGAATGTGCGCCAATATCCGGAAGACCAGTAGGATACCCACAACGGCCAGCAAGCGGCCACGCATATCTTTGTGGCCCAACGACTTAAGTATTATCTTCCAATTCACCTGTTTAGTTCACCCTCAAAATAATTAATACCAGTATGACACAAGTGAGGTGCTCTAGGAAACCATTAGTTGAGGTAGCCGCCGCTTTGGTGCGACCATAGGCGGGCGTAAATGCCCTTTGAGTCTTTAAGCAGCTCCTTATGGCTGCCGATTTGAACAATTTTGCCCTTATCCATAACTATGATGCGGTCAAGACTCTGAATGGTGCTTAAGCGGTGGGCGATGACGATGGCAGTACGGTCCTTCATTAATTGCCACAAGGCTTTTTGGATGTAGACTTCGCTCTGGCTGTCGAGGGCAGATGTAGCTTCGTCTAGCACCAAAATGGGCGCGTCTTTTAGGAGTGCCCGGGCAATGGCCACGCGCTGACGCTGGCCACCACTTAACTTAACGCCACGCTCGCCGACCATGGAATCGTATCCATTCGGCAGTTCTTTGACGAACTCATCAACGTAGGCTGTTTTGGCGGCCTTTTCAATCTCTTTTGGATTGGCATCAGGCCTGGCATAAGCGATATTTTCTTTAATTGACCTGTGAAACAGCAGCGGGTCTTGCGGCACATAGGCGATCAGGTCACGTAAATCGGCTTGTTTGACCTCGCGCACGTCCACCTCATCTATCTTGATGCTTCCAGCATCGATATCCATAAACCGTAGCAAAAGCTTGGTGACGGTGGTTTTGCCACCGCCGGAAAAGCCGACCAGGCCGATCTTCTCGCCATCCTTAACCTGTAAAGTGAAGTTATTAATGGCTTTAACACCGCTAGCTGCCTCAGGATAATGATAGGACACACTCTCAAAATCTATTTCGTGGGCCGGTCGCCGTTGGATTTGCTTAGGCTCCGCCGGATCGTTAACTGTTGCCGGCACCATGGTCGTAGCCACCGCCTCATACGAAGCGCTCATAATCATCTCGTAATTTTTGATAATTTCCATTACGTCCTGAGTGGCGCTAATAAGGCGAATCACATAAAGCTGGACTAAGGCAATGATGGCAATTGAAATTTTTCCGTGTTCATATAAGTGGGATGAGTAAACCAGTAGCAAGGCCATGGTTATGGCCATTAGTACGTTGCGCATAAAGTTTTGCGGAATAAATAAGTCCCAGGAACTTTGCTGTGCTCTTTCCCATTGAGCTAGAGGATCTTTCAATCTTTCAAGCTCGTGATTCTCATTAGCAAAGCTCTTGACTGCCGTGCCGTGTGACAGAGCATCTCCAAGTACTCCAGCCACAGTACTACTTGCTTGACTAACCATGCGTCTGTACTTTAAACGCAGCTCAGAAAACAAGATGGTTACGCTTAAAACGACAGCCATGCAGACTAATGTTGCTCCAGCTAAGGCAAGTGACTTAGTCGCCAAAACTACTAGACTGGCGATCACGATCACTAGATTTCGAGGCAATTCAAACAAGGCAAAACGATTGTAATCTGTAAAAGCATCTCTTATACGTGCTGCTTGTGAACCAAGGGCGCCAACAAAATTGCTACCGAAAAATTCATAATCTTTTCCTATATAATTGGCGAACACTTCACGCTGCACAAAGCTACCCCCGTAAATGCCGTTACGATTAAAGGCCCAAGTAGCGATAACATAGACAGTCTGCCCCACAATGGATAACCAGAAAACTGCCAAGGCATAGTGTCCGACCATATTAAAGTGTCTTAAAATTATTGCCTGTATGCCGTAAGCAATCTGCAGAGGTATGAAGACCTGCATTATAAAAAAGGCCGGCGGATAGCAAAGTACTGTTGGCAAAAAATAGCGTGGAGTATAAAACATAGCGCGCCAGAACAAGCGGTGCACCGCCCGCGTAACCGTCTTATCGCGCTGCAACTCCGAGTTAGCCATTTTCACTAATTAAGCGGCTGCTTCCCACTGTCGTAAAGATATAAGAGCTGCATAATTTCTAGGTGTTAGCTCTAATGGCAACTCTTCTAGTGGCTTTACCGCATGGCCATACGGTAGGACTGCTTCGTTAAGCTTAGCAATGATCGCTTTTTCTCCCTGTAGAACCGTATCTCTAAGCACAAATTTGGTCCTACCAATATCATCCTTTAGCGTGATAAGTTCCGTGCTACTGCCTAATGCCGCTTCAATGGCGCGTGCTTCAGCTTCACTTTTTAAGGGTGGCTCTAGGTATAATAATAGTTTTATCTGGGATCCTGCCAGGTCGTCTTGCACTATCACTGCTCTATAGATACCCTCGCCACTCTTGTTGTTCATTTCAAGCCCTCTTAAAAACTTATTGTAGCAGAAGGGCTAAGAATGTCTATAAGCTTACTTTTCAGCTTTCTTGGTGGAGGTTTTGGGGCGCTGCAGGCGAGCGGTTTTTTCGAAAGAGCCGCCGGCCGCTTCGATACTCGCTTTAGCCGACTCGCTGGCACCAGGCAATTTAACAGTTACCCTTTTAGTCAGTTCGCCCTTGCTAATCAGTTTGACGGATACGTAAGCGTTGCTGATGAGGCCGGCTTTGGCCAGGGCTTCGGCGTCGACGGTTTTACCGTTGAATTGCTCCAATTGGCCGGTGTAAACAGTTTCGGGCTTGATTTTGTGGCTGCGAAAGCCGGGTAATTTCGGTAGCTTTTGCATCAACGGGTTGGAGCCGCCGGCAAAACCCGGCTTGGCGCTGGAGCCGGCGCGCGACTTCTGGCCTTTGGTGCCACGGCCGGCAGTTTTACCCTTACCGCTGGCAATCCCACGGCCCACACGCTTAGACGATCTAGGTTTAGTGGTCTGCAATTCGTTAAATTTCATAACTTGGCCCCGGCTTTTGTGGCTTTAGCTGGAGCTGCTTTTGGGGTAGTTTTCTTGGGCTTGGTAGTAGTAGTTACCCATTTGCCGGCTGGCACCAGGCTTTGTAGGGCGGCTATGGTAGCGTAGGCCGTATTGGTCTTGTTGGAAGAGCCGAGCGACTTGCTCAAGGCGTTTTTGACTCCGGCTACTTCCAGAACAGAGCGAACAACACCGCCGGCAATTAGACCGGTACCGGCGCTGGCCGGTTTAAGGAGGATGCGAGCGCCCGAGACTTTCGATTCCACGTCGTGGGGCAGCGTACCTTTGTAGAGCGTCACTGTAATAAAGTTCTTCTTGGCCACTTCGGTGGCTTTAGTAACGGCGGCTGTCACATCGGCGCCCTTGGCGCTGCCAATGCCGACTTTGCTCTTCTTGTCGCCAACCACTACTAAGGCGCGGAACCTAAAGCGGCGGCCCCCCTTAACGACGCGGGCCACTCGGTCGATGTGTAGGGTGCGCTCGTCGAACTGCTTTTCTTCCTGTTGAATTTCCGGATTGCGGTTGCGGCGCTGTTGATTGCCTCGATTATCTGCCATTTAAAACTCCAATCCTGCTTTACGGGCGGCGTCGGCCAACGCAGCCACTCGGCCATGATATAGCTTGCCACCTCTATCGAAAACCACTGATTTAATCTTACCGGTCTTGGCCAGCTTGGCGATCTCTTCGCCGACCCAGGCGGCCTTATCGGTCATGTTGCCCTTCAAAGATTTCTGGCCAACGGTAGTAACGTAGCCGAGTGTCTGGCCGCTAGTGTCGTCGATCAGCTGGGCGGTAACGTGTATGTTACTGATATAAACACTCAAGCGCGGGCGCTGTGCCGTGCCACTGACTAGGCTGCGAATGCGGGCTTTACGCTGGGCTCGGTTATGCAATTTGTGTGCTAGTAATTTACTCATTATTTTTCCTTCCCGCTCTTACCAGACTTACGAAGGATTCGCTCGCCCTCATACTTAATGCCCTTCCCCTTGTAAGGCTCGGGTTTCTTAAGGGCGCGGATTTCAGCGGCAACTTGGCCAACCTGTTGCTTGTTGATACCGCTGACGGTAATGGTGTTCTGTTCTATTGCTGTAGTCACTCCGGTCGGTACATGATAAATTACGTCGTGTGAAAAACCAAGATTCAGCTTTAGGTCGGCGCCTTGAGCGGCTACGCGGTAACCGACGCCGTTAATTTCCAGCTTCTTAGAAAAGCCCTCACTGACGCCGTTAACCATATTGTTAAGCAAGGCGCGCATCAGGCCGTGCTTGGCCCGAATCTTCGGCTCGTCGTTAGCTCGGCTGATAATCAGTTCGTCGCCTTCTTGCTTGACGCTGATGCCAGGCATGGTGAACTGTTTAAGCGTTCCTTTACCACCAGCCACTGTAACTTCGTCTGCAGAAGTAGTGATTGTCACACCGCTCGGGATCTTGATCGGCAGTTTTCCTACTCGGCTCATCTTAATACACCTTACAAATTAATTCGCCGCCGATGTGCTCTTGGCGGGCTTTGTCGCCAGTCATCAGGCCTTTGCTGGTAGACACGATCACCACACCGCGACCGCGCTTGACCACTGGTATTTCGCGGGAATTGACGTAGTAGCGTCGGCCGGGTTTGCTGACTCGCGTGATTTCGGTAATACGGGCATTGCTGTCTTCGCTATTGATCGTGACAGTCATAACTTTGCCAACGCCATCTTGTTTAACCTCGACGCCGTCGATGAAATTGCTTTCGGCCAGCAGGCGGGCGACAGCCTCTTTGATTTTGGAATGTGGCAGTGTTACCTGGTTTTTGCGAACCAAGACGGCATTGCGAATGCGGGTTAGCATGTCGGCTACGGGATCGGTTGTGGTCGTGCTCATATTCCTCCTACCAACTACTCTTAGTTACGCCCGGAATTTCGCCCTTGCTGGCGTGCTCGCGAAAGCTAATTCTAGACAAGCCAAATTGGCGCATATAGGCCCGTGGTCGGCCCGTTTCAATGCAGCGGTTAGTCCAGCGAGTGGGGCTGGAATTACGCGGCAACATTGCCAGACCTTCCAGATCGCCCAGTTCCTTGAGCTCCTTGCGCTTGGCAGCGTATTGTTGAATCATTTTGATGCGCTTGGCATCTCTGGCGATAATCGATTTCTTAGCCATTACTTATCCTCTTTCTCGAAGGGCAGGCCGAACTTTTCGAGTAAAGCGCGGCTGTGCTCCCTTTGCTTAGCGTTAATTACAAAAATTACTTGTAGGCCGTGCGAGGTAGTGGTTTCCTCGAAGGATAATTCCGGAAAGACCGATTGGTCGGTGAAACCGATGGCGAAGTTGCCTTGCTTGTCGAAAGCGCGCGGGCTGATGCCGTGGAAGTCGCGCAACCGGGGTAGTACCAGGTTTGTGACGCGGTCCAGGAACTCGTACATGCGTTCGCCGCGCAGGGTGACCTTGAGGCCGATCTTGTTGCCTTCGCGCAGCTTGAAGCCGGCAATCGAGTTTTTGGCAACGGTTTCGACCGGTTGCTGACCGGTGATTTTGCGTAGGGTGTTGGTGGCGGCTTCCATCATCTTTTTGTCGCCGTTGGCGCGGCCCAAGCCGATGTTAACGACGATCTTCTCCAGGCGGGGCGCTTGGTGGGGGTTCTTGAGGCCCAGCTCTTTGACCAGCTCGGGCAGGATCTGCGAGTTGTACTGGGCACGGAGACGAGCAATAACAGCCGGCTTGGTTGCAGACTTGGTCTTGATAGCGGTTTCAGCCATTACTTGATCTCCTTCCCGGTCTTCTTAAATACACGGGTCTTGTTGCCGTCTTGGTCGATGCTATAGCCGATACGGCTGGCTTTTCGCGAAGTCGGCTCCATAATTGACACTTTGCTGACCCATATCGGCTTGGTAATTTCCACGATGGCACCCTGTGGATGCTGTTGGTCGGGTTTAACATGCTTTTTAACGATGTTAAGGCCTTCGACAGTGACTTTGTTCTCGCGCGGGTGGGTGGCGGTGACCTTACCGGTTTTACCCTTGTACTTGCCGGCCCGCACCACGACGGTGTCGCCCTTCTTCAACCGAATCTTATAGACTGGCATTATAGGACCTCCGGCGCGAGCGATATGATCTTGGCATAGCCCTTGTCGCGCAGTTCACGTGGTACCGGACCGAAGATGCGGGTAGCCCGCGGTAGTTTGTCGTCGCCAACGATTACGGCGGCGTTATCGTCGAACTTGATGGTGGAGCCGTCTTTACGGCGAATCTGGTTGCGGGTGCGTACTACTACGGCCTTAACGACCATCTTTTTCTTTACCTGCCCATTGGGCGCGGCTTGCTTGACAGTAGCGACTATAATATCGCCGACTTTGGCATAGCGGTGGCGGCTGCCGCCCAGCACGCGGATACAAAGGATCTCTTTGGCGCCGCTGTTATCGGCGACGATTAATCGGGATTCTTGCTGGATCATGCCCCAGCACCTTTCGTTTTGTTATTTACATCAACCTTGCCAGCATCTTGGCGAAAAGTGCTGGGCTCCTCGCCCTTTGGAGTCTCTTCGACCGTTTTCTTCTTACTGACCGGCTTTTCGGGCTCATCGGTTTTAGTGACCGCTAAGGAATCGGCCCGTAATTTAGGCTTTTCGAGGATGCGCTCTAGCTTATGGTGCTTGCGGGCACTGATTGGCCGAGTTTCGCTAATGGCTACAATGTCGCCGGGCTGCGCCTCTTCCTTCTCGTCATGAGCCAGGAATTTCTTACTGACGGTGTATTGCTTGCGGTATAGGGGATGGGTTTTGCGGGTGCGAACATTAACCGTAATGGTCTTTTGACCCTTATTAGCAGTCACAATGCCGATTAATTGCTTAGCCATTAGCGGGCCTCCTTGCTTAATGCTTCGCCAAGCACAGTTAACATACGAGCCAGATCTTTGCGTTTATGGCGGATTAGGCGGTTGTTTTGCAGCTCGCCCATATGCAGCCGGCGCTTCAACTCCACGATTTCTTCACGCAGCTTGGTACTCTCGGTGGCCAGCTCGGTGGTCGATAATTTACGAATTTCAACGACCTTCATTACGCATCCTCCCGAGTCAGGAACTTAGTCTTAACCGGCAGCTTGTGGGCGGCCAGGCGCATGGCTTCGCGGGCGGTTTCTTCGCTGACGCCTTGCATCTCGAACATGATGGTGCCGGGGCGCACCTTGGCCACAAAGAATTCCGGACTACCCTTGCCACTGCCCATCTTGACGTCTTGCGGCTTGCGGGTAACGGCGATGTGGGGGAAGATACGGATCCAGATTTTACCGCCTCGCTTAATGTAGCGGGTCATTGCCTGACGAGCGGCCTCGATTTGGCGGGCAGTGATGCGGTCTTGGCCTTGGGCCTGGAGGGCGTAGTCACCGAAGGCAATGTAGTTACCAGCCGTAGCCACGCCGCGAATCTTGCCCTTACGTATCTTGCGATACTTGGTTCGCTTAGGCATTAACATAGAGCTACTGCACCTCTCCCTTGTAAATCCAGACCTTGACACCGATAATACCGGCCACAGTTTGAGCACTGACTTGGGCATAATCGATATCGGCCCTTAAAGTGTGCAACGGTACCGAACCGGCGACTTCTTTCTCGCGGCGCGACATCTCGGCGCCGTTTAAGCGGCCAGAAACTTGGATGCGCACACCTTTGGCGCCGGCCCTCATGGTGGCAGCCGAGGCCGATTTGATGGCTCGCCTAAAGCTCATGCGTCGCTCCAGCTGGTGAGCGATATTCTCGGCTACCAACTTGGCATACATATCAGGCTTTTTAACTTCTTCGATGTTAACGCGCACCGGTACGCCGTAAATCTTCTCAATAGCGCTCTTCAGGTCGGTCGCACCTTGGCCGCCACGGCCAATTACCACACCGGCCTTAGCGGTAGCAATGGTAACCGTTACCAAATTAGGCGTGCGACTGATCTCAACCTTATTAATGGAGGCGCGGCTGCCTAGTTTTTTGGAAATATGACGGCGCACAGCCAGATCTTCTCTAAGGAACTTGGCGTACTCGCGCTTGTCGACGAACCACTTGCTGGTCCAGTCTTTATTGACCTGCAGGCGCATGCTGATCGGATTAACTTTTTGGCCCATTACGCAGCACCTTTCTCTGCCTTATTTACATCAGCCACTTTGGCTGGGGATTTAGCCGGCTTCTTAGCCTCGCGCTGTTCACCATCAACTATCACGCGGATGTGCGCGGTCTTCTTCTGATAAGGATGGGCCATGCCGCGAGCCACTGGGCGGAAACGCTTGGTGCGAGGCCCGGCGGTAACACTAATTTCGGTAATCTGCAGCGTAGCCGGCTTGTAATTATGATTATGCTCGGCGTTGGCCCGGGCACTCTTTATCGCCTTGCTAACAGCCAAAGCGCTGCGGCGCGGAGTATTATCTAGAATAACCAGGGCGTCGGCGACGGTGCGGCCGCGTACTAAGGCAGCCACCACCATGACCTTGCGAGGGCTCAACCTAACTCCTTTGGCGATTGCTTGAACGGCCATAATTACCCTTATTTACCTTTCGCTAACTTGCCGCCGTGAGAGCGGAACTTACGGGTCGGCGCGAACTCGCCCAACTTGTGCCCGACCATATTCTCGGAAATAAACACCGGCACATGAACTTTGCCGTTATGCACCGCAATAGTCTTGCCGACAAACTCCGGCGCGATGGTACTGGCCCGAGCCCAGGTCTTGACGATAGTTCGATCATTGTCACCCAGCGCGTCGACCTTCTTGGCCAGCTTAAAATCAATAAACGGCCCCTTCTTTAACGAACGACTCATTGCATTGGCTCCTCTCCGTAGTTACCATCTTCAGGTATCATCTTTGCATGTCGAGCACCACTTATTAGTCCCTCAAGATAACCTGGGTGGAAAGCTAGCTTCTCATGAATAACCTTCACATCATCAGGACGCGTAATAGAGTCAAGGCCGTCTTGTTCACCTTCTTCAAATGGGGAAAGAGGATATGTGCCAACTGGATACTCATTATCAATAGTGAATTTGTAATGGCCGTCATTCTCTATAAAACTATTCATGTTATCTCCTCTTGCTCGCGTGGCGCGATCTTACGATGAATTTGGTGGTGCTTTTGCGACGACGGGTCTTGTAGCCTAGGGTCTTCTGGCCCCATGGCGTCTTAGGAGCGGAGCCGTGGTTCTTGCCACCACCGATGCCGTGGCGGCCGCCGTCACCACCACCATGTGGGTGGTCAGCCGCGTTCATGACGACGCCTCTAACAGATGGGCGCTTGCCCTTGTGGCGGTTGCGGCCGGCTTTACCGATCTTGACGTTCTGGTGCTGCTCGTTGCCAATAACACCCATGCTGGCGGTGCAATTCTCGTTAATTAATCGGACTTCGCCGCTGGGCAGGCGTACTTGGGCATAGCCGTTGTCGCGACCCATCAGCTGGGCGCTGTTGCCGGCGCTGCGCACCATTTGGGCGCCGCCGCCGACTTTTAGCTCGATGGCGTGGATTGTGCTGCCAATTGGAATACTCTTGAGTGGCAGCCGGTTGCCGGTTTCGATGGGCACTTCTTGGCCGCTGGCGACTTCTTGGCCGAGCTGCATGCCGCTGGCGGCTAAAATATAGTGGTAAGTACCGTTATTTTCTTTGATGCGGGCAATGCGGGCCGAGCGGTTCGGATCATACTCTATGTGCTCGATCGTGGCTGTAATGCCTTCGGCTAATTTAAAGTTGACCAAGCGGTAAAACTTCTTAGTGCCGCCGCCTTTGTGACGGGTGGTAATGCGGCCCTGGTTATTACGGCCGTTGCCGCGGCGCTTGATAACCGTCAGCGACTTTAAGGGCTTCTTGGTGGTAATGGTGTCGAAGTCTTGGGTGGTCATGCCCCGGCGACCAGGCGTGGTTGGGTTGTATTGCTTAATGGCCATTATTTATTACCCCCGCGGGCACCGCCCCGACGACCGCCCAGTAGGCCGCGGCGTGGTTTAGATTCTTTCTTGGATTCTTTAACAGCTTGTTTGGTGGCGGCCTTATCGATCTGTTCTTGGGTCTTTTGCTCTTTTTCTTCGGCTTCTTCGACGGCGGCGAAGAAAGGCAGACCGTGGCCTTCGGCCAGCGTTACATAAGCCTTCTTGATGCCGGAACGCTTACCTTCGCTATTTTGGTAGCGCTTGCCAGTTATACTGATAGTGCGCTTAGCCTTGCCGGGAATATTAGTAATATTCACCCTGGCAACCTTAACCTCAAATTGGGCCTCAATGGCGCGGGCCACAGTGTGCTTATTAACATCTGTTGGCACTTCCACCACATAAACGCGGCTTTCGCTGAGGCCGTAGGTCTTTTCGCTCAGGCGGGGGCGCAAAGTAATGGCCCTAGAAAAATCAGAATGACTCATTATTTTGCCTCCTTGCTGGAGCGAGCGACTTCGGCGTTGCCGGTGAGCCAGTCGGTCGTAACTTTTAGAGCGGCTTGGCTAAACACCACGCGGTCGGCGTTCATCACGTCGTACACATTGACAAACCGGGCGCCAACTACTTGCACACCAGGTAAATTACGGGCAGCCCGCAGCAGTTCCGGTGTTTTTTGCTCAACCACCAATAGCACGGTGCGCTCGGCGCCAATTTTCTGGAGTAGTTTGGCCAGGTCGGCTGTTTTGCCGCTTTTAGCCGCTAGGTCTTCAATGACTGCTACATTTTCAGACTTCAGGCTCAAAGCCTGGCGAATGGCCGTACGCTTGGCTTGGGTGTTCAATTGCTTAGAGTAGTTCTCGTTACCGCTGGGGCCAAAAACAATACCACCACCCCGCCAAATTGGATTATAACGCGAGCCAAAGCGAGCCCGCCCGGTGCCTTTTTGGCGCCAAGGCTTGATGTTACTGCCACGGACTTCGCCTCGTTTCTTGGTAGTAGCTAGGTTGATGCGGCCGTTGGCCAGATAAGCTGTGTAAGCAGCCTTCAGCAACTCGTGGTTCTTGACCTCTATGCCAAAAACGGCCTTATCGAGCTTGGCAGGAGTGGTAGCCTTAGTGCCGGCTTTGGTGTAGGTAGCGGTAGCCATTACAGGCTCCTCCCGGTAAACAAAGATTTCAGCAGCATACGCTGGAACTGGACATGCAGCGCCAGGCTAACTCGCGAAACCGGCCTAATTACGTGCAGCAGACGGCTCATTTAGCCTCCTTAACCAGCACGACGCTCTTGCGCGGGCCCGGCACAGCGCCAGTAACGCCAATCACTCCGAGTTCGGTATCGACCAAGGCCACTTTAAGGTTCTTAACGGTGACTTGGTCGTGACCCAACTGGCCGGCCATTCTGGTACCTTTGAAAATATGCTGCGGATACATTGAGCCGATCGAGCCTGGGCGGCGATAGCTGCCGCCACCATGGGTTTTGCGGCCACGATGGAAGTTATGGCGACGAATGGTACCGGCCCAGCCCTTACCTTTTGTTGTTCCCGTAACCTGCACGGTGTCGCCAACACTAAAAACGTCGGCGCTGATTTTGCTGCCGACGTTCAGTTCTTCTGTGATTTCAGGCGTGCGGAATTCGCGAATAATCTTGGGCATCACCTTAGCGTTCTTAACATGGCCAGCCACGCTTTTGCTAAGCTTCTTGGCAGTTTCGGCGCCAACTTGCACGGCGGTGTAGCCATCTTTCTCTTCAGTTTTGTGAGCCAGCACGGTGTTATCGGTCACTGAAAGCAAGGTCACAGCCTGCACGGCCCCATCTTCATTGATGGTGCTTGTCATGCCGACTTTTCGGGTAATTAGTGCTTTCAATTGGGCCCTTTCTGACCTTGTAGCTGTTTTAGCTTTCTCGAAGTTGACATAAAAATGCTCGGTGGCTAGTGGTTTCTACCTCTGTTAACGGCAGACCTATTAGCACACACCAAGTACAAGTCTTGTCGAGATACCGTACTAGAGTATCACGCCTAACTTACCTCTGTCAACCTGCTGTAAATTCCACATCTCTACTCGGCCGCTTTCTTGAGTTTATTAATTACTAGCTTGTAGCCAGCCGTTACGGCTATTTGCTCCAATAGCTCTTCCGACCCCAAGCCTCCCGTGGATAGAGTTCTTTCATCCAAAATAACGGATTTGGTTCGCCTTCCCTTTTTACTGGGCGCCCTTTCTAGTGTTGGCAAACCAGCCAAGGCCAGATTTAACTTTTTGTTGGTCACAGGCGGAACAAAGCGTATGCCGACTTTGCCCTTTCCTTTTACCTTACCAACCTGCATCACTTTTTCCTGAGGAGGCGATTCAATCTTGGCGGGAATCGATGCGTTATGACCAGAAAAGAGCGAGGGCGGATTTGGAGAACTCAGGTTATTAAAGATATGTACTGGAGGCCATTCAACGATTACTAATTTGTCCAGCAAGGGAATGATAGCCTCTTT
>DATBED010000022.1:0-26687 GCA_036276195.1 Saccharimonadales bacterium (SeqCode)
ATTTGTACATACATTTAGTAGGTAATGTTGGGGGACTGCTGTGTAGGCGGGCGATGCGGTCAGCAATTGGCTAGGCGTGAGCATCCATGTTGCGCAGGCGAGCGATACGGTCGGCGATTGGAGGATGAGTGTCGAACAGGCTGGTCAAGCCATGCTTTTTAAGCGGATTGGCGAAAAAAAGATGCGCTGTAGAGGTGTTTTGGCGGCGCGTCACGCTGCCGGTCTGTTGGATCTTTTCTAACGCGCTGGCCAGGCCTTCAGGGTAACGGGTCGTTAAAGCGCCAGTGGCGTCAGCCAAATACTCACGCTGGCGCGACACGGCCAGCTGGATCATGGTGGCCACAATTGGCGCCAAAATGGCTGCCACAATGCCTAAAATTAGGAATACCTGGTTGTTCTCGCGGTCGTTGTCGCCGAACCAGACCAAGCGCAAGATAATGTCGGCAATCAGTGAAATAACGGAAGTCAGGGCGAAGGCCACCATACTGACGCGAATGTCATAATTTTTAACGTGGCCCAGCTCGTGCGCAATCACGCCTTGCAGCTCATTGTCATCCATGATTTGTAAGAGGCCGCTGGTGACGCAGACGGTCGCATGCTTAGGGTCACGACCGGTGGCAAAGGCATTGGGAGCCGGATCGTTCATAATATAGACTCGCGGCATCGCCAACCCGTCTGTAATGGCCAGATTTTCGACCACCCGCCACAAGCGCGGATTGTCGGATTTTTGGATTTCGTGGGCCGAATTGACTGCCAGTGCCATCTTCGCTCCAGCGTAGTAAGTTACGATTATATAGACCAGTGAGCCAATTAGGCCGCCATAAAACACGCCGGTGCCACCATGCAAAAACTTGGCAAAAATCCAGACGATAGCCGCCAGAAATACCATGAAGACCGCCATAATAATGACGGTCTTGCGCTTATTACTGGCTATGTCAGAATACATCTAAAAGCTAACGTTAACCGGGTT
The DNA here is from genome assembly GCA_036276195.1 of Saccharimonadales bacterium (SeqCode). Taxonomy (GTDB): domain Bacteria; phylum Patescibacteriota; class Saccharimonadia; order Saccharimonadales; family UBA4665; genus DATBED01. The sequence continues at coordinate 971 of DATBED010000022.1, forward strand.
CTGCACGGCGGCCGCTTGGGCTTCGTCAACCTCGTAGTATTCCTTATCTTGGCGAAAGCCCATCAGATTAGCAAAAATATTCTGCGGGAATTGCTTGCGCTTAGTGTTAAAATCGCGCACTACGCCGTTATAGAAGCGGCGCGAGGCCTGAATTTTGTCTTCGGTATCTGTTAGCTGGGCTTGCAGGTCCTGAAAGTTCTGCGAGGCCTTCAGGTCGGGGTAATTCTCGGCCACGGCGAACAGGCTCTTCATAGTCTGGGTGAAGGCGTTATCGGCTTTGGCGGTTTCGGCCACGCCTTGAGCATTCATAGCGTTGGCTCGAGCTTCGGTAACATCTTCGAAAACCGTCTTTTCATGAGAGGCGTAACCTTTAACAGTGTTAACCAGGTTGGGGATTAGATCATAGCGGCGCTTTAGCTGCACAGTTATGTCACTGAAGGCTTCATTAGCTTGTTGGTTTAACCTGACTAGGCTGTTGAACATGGCTGCCAGCAGCAAAACCAGTACTACGACTACGACAATGATGATAATTACGGCCACTCTGATCTCCTTTAGGTTACGACTCAATTATACAACAATTGCTTGTAGCTGTATCATGAAAAGGCTTATGTCAAAAAGGCCGAGATATCACTGGCAGTACGGATTGGTGCTTTTTTTGCTGGTGGCTTATGTGGCTTGGGCGTTGCTAAGGCCACTGCCCTTGCTAAAGCCAGGCAATCCCACTTTGGAATTACAGCTTAGCGCCGGCACTAGCGTTTTAAACTGGCCAGCGGTTGGCCAGTCGGCCGTGGGTATTGTTGGCAATAACATCCTGGAAACCCACAATACCCAAAAACCGGCGCCAACCGCCAGCACCGCTAAAATCATCACGGCCCTAACGGTGCTTAAGCAAAAGCCTTTAGCTACCGGCCAACAAGGTCCGACAGTTACTTTAGGGCCTAACGATCTCGCCATTTATAACACCTATGTGGCTCAAGGCGGCTCAACCGTACCTGTTCAAGCCGGCGAACAAATCAGTGAGTACCAGATGCTGGAGGCTATGCTTTTACCTTCAGCAAACAATATGGCCGATAGCCTGGCCATTTGGGCCTACGGTTCACTGCCCGCCTACTCTGCCGCCGCCAATGCTTATGCGCAGCAGTTGGGTTTGACCGGCACCACCATTGGCAGCGACGCCAGCGGCTATAACCCCAGCACTGTCAGCACTGCCCAAGACCTGGTAAAACTGGGCGAAATAGTCATGCAAAACCCGGTCTTAGCCGGTATCGTCGGCCAAACCACGGCCTCCGACATTCCTTTAGCGCCTAACGCCAAAAACATCAACTTACTATTGGGAAGCTACGGCATTATTGGCATCAAGACCGGCAACACTGATCAGGCCGGCGGCGTGTTTGTTGGCGCTGCCCGTACAGATGTCAACCAGAAACCGGTCATCATAGTCACCGCCCTGGTCGGAGCTCCAACCCTATTCGATTCAATGAAGTTTAGCCTGCCGCTTTTGCAAAGCGTTCAAGCCAATTTTCAAACAATCACGCCGATTCACGCCAACGACGTGCTCGGCCATTACCAGATTCCATGGGGCAAAAGCATTAACGTCATTGCCGCTCACAACCTGGCCCTAACCACTTGGGCAGGCACCACGCTCTCTACCCGGCTTAGTCTTCCCCAAATAAACAGTAATTCCAGCGCCGGTCAAACGGTAAGCACTCTTACCATCTCAGACCCTGTAACAAAAGCCAAAAGCTCCGTGAATGTCACTTTAGACTCGGCAGTACCGCCACCAACTTTGAGCTGGCGCCTCGAACACCCTTTATTTTAAAAGAACGAGGGTGAAAGCTAGGAGTCAAGGCGAGAATGATTTTGGACTATAACAATAGATCTCTTTTCCTGAGCCTGCATAAGGCTTACCCAAATACCGCTAATCGATGCCTCATGTAAAGTCTCTTGTAGGCATTCCGCAGTATCTTGGCTAAAAGTATGTGCCACGCTTATATGGGGATCGGGATTGCGTTTCATTAATACTTTAACAAACCCAGGATCTTTTTTCGGTATCACAACGCTTAGGTATGTTTCTCTACCTTTTATTAACCTGTCGTAGCCCTCTTGTTCTAAACGGCTCTCTCTAGAAATATGAAAACCTACAAAACGCCGTCTGTCATCACTATCGTTTTTATCAGCTCCAAATATTCCTACCTCTCCTAGTCGAACAGAAATGGGATCTGCTTGAGTTCTATTAACTCTATTAACACCTCTTCTTGCAGCCCTATTAAATCTGTCGGTTGAAAGTTCTCCATCATCGTCTCGATAGCCTCTCAAAAGTATGTGCCGTGACTCTCTCCTAGTAGCAAGAGATGCGCCATTTCTTGTGCTTCGTGAGTAATCTGAGACTGGCGCACCCGTAAGAGCCTTCGTTAAGAGAGTGCCCAACCTGATTAGATCCTGCTTAGCCATTACACGACGTGCACTTAAAATTGAGAATTCTCCAGGAACCTTCCTTCTTGAGGTATGTGCTTCTATCCTCTTAGGTATGTTGGGAGGTCTGCTTCCACGCCTTTGCATAGGCTCAAAATCAGCTAGATCAAGCAGATCATAGTTACGGTAATCAAAAGTTTCAGTCACTTCACTATCTTATAATTATATTTAGATTTTGCAAGTAGTTCCAAATGGTGGGCGGTATAGGACTCGAACCTATGACCCTCTGTGTGTAAAACAGATGCTCTAGCCAACTGAGCTAACCGCCCTTTTCCGCGGATACTGGTGCGGACGAGAGGACTTGAACCTCCATGCCTTGCGGCACTTGCCCCTCAGACAAGCGTGTCTACCATTCCACCACGTCCGCGCAAGAGACCAGATTATCTTATCTGTTTTGAGCCGAAAACTCAAGGTTAACCGCGTGGCAGATGGTCGTAAAGGTGGTCGAGGCTGTAGTCGGGCCGGATCATGGCTTTGATGTCATCTAGCGAAGTGCCAAACTTAACGCCCGGGTTGAGTGTGCCATAGGGGTCAAAAATGTTCTTTACTTTACCTAGCAAGGCGTAAAGCTCGGGGCCAAACATGGCTTCCAGATATGGCGTGCGCAAACGGCCGTCACCGGCTTCAGCGCTGATAGTACCGCCCATACCGAGTACCAACTTAGTATGCTCGCTTAGCAAGCGGAAGACCTTTTGGCGGTCGCCGATTTGGCCAAGGTTTAAGCGCGGCTGCACGTGCAGCAGACCATCACCGGCGTGGCCCCAAACGGCTGGCTTGAGGTTATTGGCCTCAAAGATGGCGTAAACGCCCTCCAGGTATTCGCGCAGGCGATCCGGCGTAACGGCGGCATCAAATAGTGGCACTGCTCGCAATAAACCTTCGTTATGACCGATCAGCGAGCCGACCGCCTGGCGCACCTTCCAAAAAGCCTGCTGCTCATCCGGGTCAGTGGCGATCTGCGTGTCTATGGCATATTTTTCAAATATCTTTTGGGCTTTTTTAGCGCCTTTTTTCTGGTGCTTGTCGTTGCCATCGAACTCAACCAGCAAAATAGTCGGTGGGAAAGGCGGCGGCACGACGTCTTTCAGCTGGTTAGGATTAAGGGTGTACACCTGCTGCAGCACATTACCGTCGATCAGCTCGATCAGGCTGGGCTTTTCTGATAGCTCGCGCAACTCCAGCACAGTGTTTTGTGTCTGTTCCAAGCTATCGAATTTGACCATAAACATAGTGGTCTGCGGCGTGTGCGGCTCGGTCGCCAGCACGGCCTCGGTAATGATGCCGAGCGTGCCCTGGCTGCCGACTATTAGTGGTGTCAAGTCAAACGAGCCATCTTTACGCTTAACTTCATTCAGATTATAACCGGCGTTGTTGAGCGTGGCCAGTCGTGGTAGGCGCTCCAGTAAGTCATGCTGCTCTTCAATTAAGGTGTCGGTGGAACGGTAAATTTCGCCCTCAAAAGTTGCCAATCCCAGCTTTTTACTAAGTTCGCGCTTGCTCAAGCGGCGAGTCTCGATCACTTCACCATTCGCCAAAACTACCCTTAAGCTGTTGACATAATTTTGGGTGGCTCCATACTTGACCGATTTTTCGCCGGCCGTATTGTTAGCCACAGCCCCGCCCAGCGTTGAATACTCCAAAGAGGCTGGGTAAGGCGGCAGGAACCGGCCATGTGTGAACAGAGTTTGCTGAAGCTTGCCATAGTTTATACCAGGCTCCACGGCAACGGTGTTAGCCTTAGTGTCAATCTCTAAGATACGGTTCATATGGGCTGGAAAAACCAACATAATGCCATTGCCCACGGCCGCGCCCGACTGGTTCGTGCCAGCCCCCCGAGGCGTGATGGGAATCACTCGCCCGCGCTCGGCCAGCTGCCAACTAAAACGCGCTGTCTTGCGCACATCATTCTCGTTACGAGGGTAAACAATCAGAGCGGGCGCTAACTGCAAGATGCTGCCATCAGTCGCGAAGTAACGGCGGGCATCGGTGCTAGTCATCACCTCTCCCACCAAATGCTCTTGCAAATAATGCGCCACTTTACTCATGAGCTAACCCGCCAAGAATATGCATAATGATCTAGCTGTAATGATACCACACTCTCTTAATGCTTACGCCTCTTCGGAGTAATAACAGGCCAGACAAATGGTGCGCGAGAGAGGACTTGAACCTCCACGAACCGAAGTTCACTAGCTCCTGAAGCTAGCGCGTCTACCAATTCCGCCACTCGCGCGCTTAGATTATCTTATCTGTTCAACCGCCAAAACTCAAGAGCTAGTCGGTGATTTTGGCTTGGCGGATTTCCCAGTTTTGGACATTGGCAAAGCGGTCGGTCGACGAATTGATAGGATTGTCACCCAAGCCAGCCACCGGTCCATTAGTTAGGTAGAGCAGGCGCGGCTGGTACAGGGCCAGGGCCGGGCTGTCTTGCTGCCAGGCCTGTAAGAACGGCCTGTACTTAATGGCACGGATAGCCGGGTCAATACGGCTGCGGCCGGCTTCCAGGCTGGCATCGGCCGCGTCGCTCTTATACTCCGATAGGTTCAGTCGGTTGGCCGAACGGATATCGGCCTGTGAGCTATCCCAATACACAAACACATCAGGGTCTTCGCCAATTGTGATGCCATTCAGCACGGCATCGTAGTTGTGATAGGCCACAGCGTTTTGGAAGTCTAGAGGATCCAGGTAGTCAATTTCCAGCTTAGCGCCCAGGCGTTGCCACTGCTGCTTCAGTTGCTCGGCCACCACGTGGTCATCGTGCGCATCCGGCGTGCTTAGCACAAAGGTTAGCAGCTGGCCGTTTTTAGTGCGCCAGCCTTGTTGGCCCACCTTCCAACCGGCACTATCCAGAGCCGCTTTGGCAGATTTAAGGTCAAACTTTGGCTGCTCTAACGAGGCATCGTAGCCAATTTGCCCCCTGAGCAGCGGCTCGTTGACCTCGTGGGCAGGGTAATCTAAATGGCTAATAATATCCGGTACATTAGCCGCCTGGACTAGCGAGTGCCTAACCGCTTGGTCGGCCAGTACGCCACTAGAAGTCTTGAAAAATACCATATTGGCCGCTCTTAATGGTAAATTATGCTGGACAACGGAAGCCTTGTTCTGGACCTGAGCCGGGACTTGGTCGAGCCCTTCCGCGGCCGTCAATTGGCCGCTGGTGAAGGCTCGGGTAAGTTGGCTGGTCGAAGCAAAAACCTGTACTACGAATTTCTGCAGTTTAGGCTGGCCGCCGGCATAATGATTAAAAGCCGTTAAAGCAATTTGTTCTTGGGCATTATTAGGGTCACCGGCATCCTTAACTTGTATAGTTTGCCAGGCAAAAGGGCCGGTTCCCACCGGGTCTACGGTGTTAAAGTCGGCCGAGCGCAGGTCCGACGGCGGTTCCTTAGCCAGCAAGTGTTCGGGTACAATTCCATTAGTCAGGCTATAGGGGAAAGATGCCAGCGCGCCTGGCAATTTAAAAACTATAGTGTGCGCATCCGGCGCTGTGACCGTAATGCCTTGCCAGCTGCTTTGCAGCGGCGACTGGGCGTCCGGGTTCTGGATCAGCTCATAGGTGAATAGTACGTCAGCACTGGTGAGCAGCCGGCCATCTTGCCAGGTCAAATTCGATCGTAAATGCACGGTGTAAGCAATACCGTGATCATCGGTCGTATAACCGCTGGCCAAATCGCCTACCAGCTTGCCCTGAGTATCATATTTCAGCAAGCCCGAGAAAATTAGGTGCGATACCGCCGTATCGGCATCAGTTGTTGCATAAATAGGATTAGCGTTAGTAAAACGGCCAAGCACGCCTTCGTTATAGATACCGCCGGGCACTGGCTGAAGTGTTTGGAAATAACCGCTTAAGGATATGATCTGGATAATCAAGCCTATGATTAGTAGCAGTAGCAGTCCAACCCAACCTATTACAAAACGGCGTATCTGGCCCAAACGTTCAAACCGTTTTAAGAGGTGCGTCTCTATCTGCTGTTCGGCTTGGGCGCTTAAACCCTCGACCTGGCGTTGGCCTTTGCGCAGGCGACGGCGAAAGCGCAGTCTAAGGAGGCGGAATTGCATCTCTGCCTAAGGCTTATTTGACGATTACACCAAATATCAAGGACAAAGTGAATACCAGAGCACAGACGATGGTTAACTGGAAGATAGTCTTATCGGTGCCGCGGCGGGTAGTGTTGACTTCGCCAGCACCGCCTAAGCCGGCGCCCAAGCTGGCGCCACGTGTCTGGATCAAGATCAAGAACGTCATCAATAACATCGAACCGATGGTTAGGTAGTTAAAAATACTCATTTACGCGTGTCCTCCAAAATGTGGGTCACTAAGTAGTTTACCAGCCCAATGACCATACCGGCAAACACTGCCGCCCAGAAATTGGTTACGTGAAGGGGGTGATAGAGCTTGCTAGCAATGAAAACGGTCAAGCCATTAATAATAATCATGAACAGGCCAAGCGTTAGTAAAATAGCCGGCAGTGAAAAGATAACTAGGATTGGCTTGATGACGATGTTAATGACAGCCAACACCAGGCCGGCAATAATTATGCTCCTCAGTTTGTTGTCGAAGTTAATACTGCTGCTTAAGAAGCCGGCCGCGATCCAAAGCCCCAGGCTACAAACCAACCAGCGGACCAGGAAGTTATAAAGCGGTTTATTGCGATACATTAGCCCTATTGTACTATAGGTCGCGCCCCAGCTTGGCCGATAGAACCTTATTACCGCGCGGTGTTATTAGCACATCGTCTTCAATCCGTATACCAATGCCTTCGGCCTTTATATAAATGCCCGGCTCGCAGGTCAGCACGATGCCCGGCTCCAGCGGCCGTTCGTAATCACCTATATCGTGCACGTTCAGGCCTAGAAAGTGCGAGGTGGAGTGCGGGTAGAAGCGCCTGATGTCTTCGTGGGTGATTGATCTTACTAGCCCTAATTCACGCAGTTTTTCACCCATAAACTGCTCAACCTTTTGCTCGTAGTCTTTGATTAAGGTGCCGGGTTTGAGTTGGGCCAGACCGAACTTTTGGACTTCCACCACGGCGGCATAAACGGCCTGCTGGCGCTTTGAGGGCTGACTCAAACTGCGGGTTCGCGAAATATCGGCGGCGTAGTGTTCCACTTCGGCACCGACATCCATCAGCACTAGGTCGCTGCCGGCCAATGTGCCGTTATTGGCGACATTATGCAGCGTGCAAGCCCGTTCGCCGCTAGCCACAATCGGCTCAAAAGCGTTCTGCGCACCGCGGCGGCGAAATCCCCGGCTGATTTCGGCTTCCAACTCATATTCATAAGCGTATTTATTTAACTTAGCCGGGCTACTAGCCTCTTTTATAGCGGCTATGGTGATATCGATGGCCGCCTGGATGGCTTTAAGTTCTTCCGGTTGTTTAACCATGCGCATCATAACTAGATGCAGTGAAATATCGAGCACCTCCAAGTCGCTTTTGTAGCCTTTCAACTTCTCCACTAGAGCTGAGCGGCCCGGATTGGTGTACAGCCCGATCTGTTCTACATAGGCCGGTGGCGGTGCCATGGTAGCCACGTGTTTGATCTTTTTGAGGCGGCCAGCCAGTTGGCCCCAGCCTGCTTGAGCATCATAAACCTGCTTGATGCCTGAGCGCCGCGACAGTTCGGCAAAATTCACACTGCCATCAAATGCCTCGCGGCTAACCGACCGTTCTGGCACAATTAAGTACTCCTGGTCGCGGTCCATTACCAGCAGTAGATCGGGTTCTTCAATACCGGTGAGATACCAAAAGTTGGCATCCTGGCAAAAAGCGTAGGAACTGTCGGCACCGCGCTGCAGCAAGCCATTAGCGCTAACTACGATTGGCGCCGTACCGCTAAACAATTGGCGGAGCTTTTGCCGATTGCCGGTAAAAAACTCACTAGAAAATCGAGGTTCCATAATTAATCCCACATTATAGCAAATAGCCGCCCTGTTATACTTATAATTATGATTACCTGCACTTTCGAAGACGGCGGTAAAGCCTTCCTGCGCCACATTACGGCCGACGTATTGCTACTCAGAGATAACAAGATCCTGCTGGTCAAACGCTCTATGAAGCTAAGCGAAGGTGGCAAATGGGGTCTGACCGGCGGCTACATGGAACGCGACGAAACACTAGCCGAAGGCGCCACCCGCGAAGTTTATGAAGAATCCGGCTGGACACTGCGCGGCCTCACCTTGCTCACCATCAACGACAACCCGAACCGCCCCAAAGAAGACCGCCAAAACATATCGATGATCTATTTCGCCCAGGCAGTCGAGCAAACCGGTGAACCAGACTGGGAATCGGATGAAATCCGCTGGTTTCCTCTAGACAAACTGCCGGCGCGCGACCAAATCGCTTTCGATCACGCCGACTCAATCGACCTCTACAAAAAATACCTGGCCGAAAACCTCTCGCTACCAATCATTAGTTAGTACAGGGGTAAAAGTGAGTATGAAAGTAGTATTTTGATACTCACTTTTTGCACCTACCAATATAGGGTATTAAGGAATCTGTTTCAAAGAACTAGTTGGTTCTAAATATTGCTTAAGTACTCTGGCCTTTTGGGAGCCGAGGACCTTGGTGAGGTCGTCTGAGCTAGCCTGGCTAATACCACGCATCGAGCCAAAAGTTTTGAGGAGCTTTTTACGGGTGGCCGGTCCAATGCCAGGTACTTCGTCGAGCAGGCTGGCGGTTTGGCGTTTAGTTTTAAGCACAGAATGATAGGTGACTGCGAAGCGGTGCGACTCATCGCGAATACGTTGCAGCAGTTTCACCAAATTAGTATTGTGCGGCAGATTAACTAGAATAAAATCATCGCTGGCAGAGACAAAACCACCTAATTCATACACAGTTAACTCGTTAAGTTTCACATTTGACTTGTCTTTTTGGATAACGATTTGCTCTTCACGCTTGGCTAGGCCTATAAAAGGGATTTGCTGGCAGCCAGCTTCATCACGGGCCCTAATGGCCGCGTCAAGCTGGCCTTTGCCACCGTCAATCAGAACGAGGTTTGGCAAGCCCCAAGCCTTGCGATTGCGTTCTGCTAGCCGGCGTTTGATCGTTTCATTCATATTATAGAAATCGTTGTTTTGGTTTATTTTAGTTTTAAACTTGCGGTATTCTGACTTATTACTAACGCCATTTGTGAAGACCACCATACTGGCTACCACATCGCTGCCCTGCTGGTGACTAATGTCATAACCCTCGATTCTAAAGGGGTACTTGTCTAAACTTAACAAGTTAACTAACTCGTTAAGGGCATGGTCTTTGCTAATATCCAAGAATTCCTTATCGCTAAAAATAACCTGCTTGTCGAGCCCTTGCAGCCAGTACAGCTGGTTGCGTAGTTTGGCCGCGTTCTCAAAGTCTTGAGCTTTGGCTGCTCGCTTCATGTCGCGCTCCAGCTCTTTAATAATGGTCTTACGGCGACCCTGGATTATGGCCATCAATTTACGCAGATTAGTCCGGTAATCTTCCAGACTGGTTCGGCCCTCTTCCAATCCTGGGTCCAGACCTAAGTGATAGTGCAAGGTCGCTCGTTTTTGGCCTGGAACGCGCCTAGTGGCGAACGGGAAAATCCGTCTTAGCAGCTTGAGCGATTGACGCACCGCCAGGGTGCTAAAGTACGGGCCGAAGTAGCGTGCGCCATCGTCGAGCGGACGTCGGGTAGTGCTAACAGTCGGGTAGTCGCTGTCGTAATCAACGCGGATGTAGCTCATAGCCTTATCATCGCGCAGCAGGATGTTGTAACGTGGCATGTAGCGGCGGATCATCTCGGCCTCTAAAAACAGCGCCTCAATTTCGCTGTCGACACACATCCAGTCAAGGTCGGCAATCTCGACAATTAAGGCTTCGGTTTTGGGGTCGCGCGCGCGGGACTTTTGGAAGTACTGGCGCACCCGGTTGCGCAGCACCGCCGCTTTACCAACATAAATAATCTCGCCCTTGGCATCTTTGTGAAAATAAACACCGGGCGACTTCGGCAACTCATTTAACTTTTGCTCTAAAACCTTATTCACCTATCTATTTTACCGCGGCTTCAGTATGCTCGGTACAATATTGTCGATTAGGCGAGCAGTTCTGGCAGACGAGGATCAGGTCGTTGCAGGCTTTGTTGGCGCAGTTTTCGTAGTTGCTGGTTTGGCCGCCGCAGTGAACGCAGACACCGATGTCTTTAGCCTTGCTTGAAAATTTGGTGCCCATGCGGCCGTCAAAAACGTAGAGCGAGCCTTCCCAGAGGCCTTCGTCGCCAAACTCTTCGCCATATTTCACAATGCCGCCGTCGATTTGGTAAACCTCTTTGAAGCCACGCTCTTTCATTAACATGCTAAGTATCTCGCAGCGGATACCGCCGGTGCAATAAGTCACTACCGGTTTATCTTTAATGTCATTATACTTGGGGTCGTCGAGTTCTTTGGGAAGATCTCGGCTGTGTCGCACGCTTGGCACGACCGCATTTTTAAAACGCCCGACAGCTGCTTCATAAGAGTTACGCCCATCGAAAAAGACTACGTCTTTGCCGCGTTGCTTAATCAGTTCATGGACTTGCTTGGGCTTTAGCCGCTGGCCGCCGCCAACGATGCCCTTATTATCAACTTTAATCTTATCGGGCACGCCAAAAGTCACAATTTCGGGCCGGACTTTAACAATTAGTTTAGGAAAGTCGTCGCGGCCACCTTCGCTCCATTTAAAAACCGTGTCTTTAAAGCCGTCGTAGCTTTTGAGTTCTTTGACGTAGGCCTTAAGGTCTGTAACTCCTCCGGCCAGTGTGCCGTTGATGCCGTGTTCGGCCAGCAAAATTCGGCCCTTCAGGTTTAACTTTTGGCAGAGCGCTCTCTGCCAGAGACAGACGGCTTCAGGGTCCGGCACCGGTGCGAACTTATAAAATAGAATGATCTTTTGCATTTGACTATTATATCAGTGGTGGCTCAAGTAGAGGACGGCTATTACTATTATTAAGGCGGTTATGGTAGTTGCCAGGCCAATGTCAACCAGACGGCGTTGGCTTTGCTGTTCCTCTTGCTCTTGGGCCTCATAGGCCGCCCGGGCTTTGTAATAGGCCAGTGCCTCTTGGTTACCCAGGCCGGCCGAAGCCTGCTCGACCAGCTTATCAAGGGTAGACTTAGTCGCGGGGGCCGTTGAAGCTCTAGCAGGAGTAGCTTGGGCAGGCAGGTCGCGCATGGCCGGATCGCGTTCAAAGTCAATCTCATGCTCCACAATTTCCTGCCGCAGGACTTTCTTGACCTCGCCGCCGCGGAGGTATTCACCCACCAAGCGCCTTAGGCCACGCTCACCAATTAGATGCGTCTCATAAATTTGGCGCAAGCTGGTACCATCGACAATAATCTTTTCGCTTAGTGTCAGCAGCTCGGCTCGGTTTAGCGTTTCGATATGACGGTTGCGCAAATGCTCGGGGATTTGCTCGTTGCGGTTGGTCTCAATCTTTTTGGCAAGAACATTTTCAGGTTGTTTTTGACGCCTAGACCCGGCTGCCTCGGCTGTAACCAGCATGTGCCCCAGGTGCTCATGGGTTTTAGCACCGTGCAGCTGGCTGGCTTCCGGCGCCGGCTTGCGCTCGACTTTGCGCTCCGTCTGACGCTCAGTTTTGGCGGTCGGCCGAGCGACTAACCTTTCGATCACCAACGGCCCATTTTGGCGCACTTTTTCAACCGCCAACCGACGCACGGCCAATTCTTTACGCTTAACCTCCCAGTGCAAATCCTCAACTTGCTTCTCTAGCTTTTTTTGAATAGGCAGTAAGCGCTTTTCAGTTTTAATACGGCCCCGACGACGGCCGATAAAGTAGCCGATAATTCCGCCGACTAAAGCAGTAACTGCCGGATTGCCTTGGTCGTAGCGCTCTACTGCCGGAGAATTAGGCGTTATGGGAGTGTGATAAAGGTTGCCCGACAAAGTCGGAATCGGCGCCGGCCCTCCTGGCCCACCGGGTGGAAAGCCTGGACCGCCACGTCCAAAGGGTGGTATGCCTGCCCCGCTCCCACCAGGAGGAGCCGGAGGCGGGATTGCGCCACCTCCAGCCGTGCCAGCACCTGTCATGGCGGCAGCAGCTTCGTCTTCCACGGGCTCATCAGGTGGTTGTTCGGCTGCCCGGTCAAACATCACTTCCTCTGTCGGCTCACCGGTTTCAGCCTCTTCAGTCTCAGGTTCAGCTTCGTCAACTTCCGCCGCGGGCGCCAAAGCTTCTGCCTCAATTTTCTGCTCTTCAGATTGCAGCTCCTCAATCGTAGCCCCAATCGCGGCCACAGCATGTTCCGCCGCGGCATCAAGATCCCCGGTTGCTTCAGCTTCTTCCAGCATATTCTTAGCGACGACATCTGGAACTTCGGAATTCTCTGGGATCGCTCTAGCCTCTTCAGCAGCCAGAGCTTTAACAGCCAGCGGTTTTTCACTGGCCGAAACCTCTTCTTCGTCGGGAACTTCTTCTTTAGAAGCGGTTTTAATTTCAGCAGGCGGTGTCTTAAACAGCTTTATCGGATCCTTTTCAGGCTCCTTATCCTTATCTTTGCGGGACTCAACTAGGCGCAGGCTAGCCCGGCCGGCCCGTTTTTTCTTGGTCGAAGTGTCGTCGTCGTCAGTATCTTTTTCGCGATCTTTGTCGACTTTGGCGGTTGGCGTATCAAATTCCATAACTTATAAGAGAAAAATCATTGTATTTCTTGCAATTGCTAACTCTTTAGTATAAGATAGAAATTACTTTTTAGCAATTTCATCTTCAACGGTGATTTAACCCGGAGGCGGCCAAAAAATGTACTTCATACCAACAACCACGATTGTAGCTGCCCCAACCGGCTGCTAAACTCTCAACCTAGATTCAACGAACCGCAAAACTTAATAATTTTAATAACTGAACCCGCGCCGCAGGAGGCGGTGCCCCATGTCTAACCCAATCAAAGATAACCAAGTAGCAAATTACTACTGGCGTCGTGCCAATAAGTACCGGCGTCTGGTTCTTGGCATACTTTTTAGCATTCCGTTGACAGTTTTAGTTAATAACTATTTGCCAGCTTTGATCGTGGCAAGCGTTTTAAGCAGTTTAAGCCAGCATCATTTTCACGCCCATAATGTATGGCAAAGTTACGGACCAATTTTGGTAGCCTACGCGACTCTGATTCTAGGAGGTGTATTTACCTGGCGAATTGTTGACCGCTTTATGTGGCGATTAGAAGCTAACGTTTTGCGTGATATTTCCGAAGAAGTTTTTAACCATTTGATGGAAGAAAGCGCCGATTTTCACGCCAACAATTTTACTGGATCACTGGTTTCTCAGACCAACAAACTAACAAATGGTTATGTTCGGGTAGCCGATACGACAGTTTTCCAAGTTTATCCTCTAATCTCTGGCTTAGTTATTGTTAGCGTTATCTTGGCAACGCGCGCGCCGTTGTTTGTGGTTTTATTGATTAGTTTCGCGGCTTTTTATTTATTTAGTGCTATTAAAATATCAAAGCCGGTTCAAAAGCGAAGCAAAGCCTTCGCGGCCACAGAGAGTAAGCAAACAGGATTTCTAGCCGATGCTATTGCGAACGTCATGGCAATTAAAAGTTTTGGCCGTGGTCACTACGAAAGAAAACGTTTTAATAAAGCTACGACCGATACTTACAATCACCTGTTTTTATTCGCAGGTGCTTTGCAGCGTCAGCTCAACATACTGGGAGTATTAAGCCGCGGAATTTCATCCGTTGCCCTGCTTATGGCAGTGGTTAGCGTAGTGATTTTTGGCGCCAACATCGGCACGGTCTTCCTGATTTTAAGCTACACTTCCAGTATCGTAGAACAACTGTTCCAGTTCAGTAACAACAGCTTGCGATCTTATAGCCGGGCTTTTGGGGATGCCACCGATATGGTCGAAATATTAGCCGAACAGCCTAGCGTTCAAGATCCGGTCAAGCCTGAAAAAGTCCATGTCAAAGACGGAGAGATCGAATTCAATAATGTTACCTTTACTCATGCCGGCGCCGATGACGCTATATTCGAAAGGTTGAATCTAAAGTTAAAACCAGGTGAAAAAATTGGATTGGTTGGACATTCTGGTTCTGGTAAAACCACAATTACCCGGCTGCTGTTGCGCTTTTCCGATCTAGACGGTGGTCAAATATTGATCGACGGGCAAAATATTGCTAACATCACGCAGGACGATTTACATAATTACATCGCTTTTGTGCCACAAGAGCCATTACTGTTTCATCGTAGTATCGCTGATAATATTTCTTATGGGAATATAGATGCTCCTCATTCAGAAATCGAGCGCGTTGCTAAATACGCACACGCCGACGAGTTTATTGAAAACCTTCCAAGGGGTTATGAAACACTGGTTGGTGAGCGCGGCGTTAAGCTGTCTGGTGGCCAGAGGCAGCGGGTGGCCATTGCTCGTGCCATGCTCAAAAATGCCCCGATACTAGTGCTCGACGAAGCCACCTCGGCCCTCGACAGCGAAAGCGAGGTACTGATTCAAGACGCCCTGTGGAAGCTGATGGAAGGCCGCACTGCCATCGTGATTGCCCACCGTTTGAGCACTATCCAAAAAATGGACCGCATTATCGTGCTCGACAACGGCCGAGTCGTCGAGCAAGGTTCCCACAAAGAACTACTGGCCCGCGACGGCACCTACGCCCGCCTCTGGGCCCACCAGTCCGGCGGCTTCATCGAGGACGAGGAGTAAAAATATGAAATTGAAAAACTACTACTCGCTCCGCTCCTTCCTGAACTATATCGGCCGCTATAAGCTGCGTCTGTCTATTGTTTTCGCGAGTTTCGTGGTGGCAAATTTATTGCTGGCGATAATACCTCTATTTATCGGCTGGCTAGTCGGCGACTTGGCTGCTCACCCAGTTAATACTCATGGGGTGGAATTAGCCGTTATTGTGCTGATTGCATGCAGCGTCGGCCACGATATAATGTGGCACGTCAGCGAGTTTCTTTATCTGAAGCTGTTTATGGGTATAATTTACAAATACGAGAACATTATCTTCCAGCAAGTGATCGAGAAACCATATCCCTATTTTGTCGATAAGTTTACCGGGAAAATATCTTCCTATATAACCACTTTAAGTCAAGAATTCCGGGAACAGCTTGAGAAGTTTTTCTGGGATTACGCCAGCCATGTGGTGTCACTGATAACCGTCTGCGTGTTATTAATCGTCCTCAACTGGCAAACAGGCTTGGTCTTTGTCGGCTCTATATTACTAATGCTAATCATCGGAACCCACACCGTATCTAACAGTATAAAGTACGAAAAAGTTTTGACGGACGTACAGTCAACCAAGAATGGCAAGATTATCGATGCCATTGCCAATTTTGTAAACGTTAAGTCTTTTAAAAAAGAAGATGAAGAAATTAAACGCATCAAGGTGGAACAAGACAAGACCATCCACACCGCCAAGCGGTCTTTCTTATGGTCAATGTTCTTCTGGGGGTCGATGGGCCTGATAGTCCGCATGGTGATATGGCCGGCCACTATTCTGCTTAATGTCTACCTCTTCTTACATCATCAAATTTCGCTGGCTCAACTGACGGCTTTCTTGACAGCCGTCACCTTATTCACAACCTATGTATGGGACATAATCTGGAGTCTTTCTCAATTTACCTTGAAATTGGCACGAGTCGAGGAAGCCTACACTTATTTGTTTGGGCCAACCAATTTAAGCGCCGAATATTTCCAGAAATTAGATGCGCCGGCTAAGGCCAGAAGCTTCGATAACTCGCTGGTGTTGAGCAAGTTGCACTTTGCTTACCCTGATCAACCGGACACCAATGCCTTAGTGGCCATAAATCTCGAAATTAAAAAAGGTGAGAAGATTGGCATTGTAGGCAAAAGCGGTAGCGGCAAAACAACTTTAACGAAATTAATGCTGGGTTACTACCCTGTTGAGGACGGGCAGATCTTACTGGACGGTCAGCCAATTAAGACAACTGAACTAGCTAAGCTGATATCTTATGTTCCCCAAGATACTGCCCTGTTCCACCGTTCTATCGCTGAAAATATCGCTTACGCATCACACAAAGCAGTAACTCGCCAAGATATTGAGAAAGCGGCCAAACAGGCGCACGCCGAAGAGTTCATTGTTCAAATACCCGAAAAATACGACGCTCTGGTCGGCGAGCGCGGTGTTAAATTATCGGCTGGCCAACGCCAGCGCATAGCCATAGCCCGCGCTTACCTAGACGACAAGCCCGTCCTGGTTTTAGACGAAGCCACCAGCGCTCTAGACAGTGAAAGCGAGATCTTTGTTCAACAAGCCCTGGAAGCGCTCTGGCAGCACAAAACTGTCTTGGCAATCGCCCACCGCCTTAGTACCCTACGCAATATGGACAGAATAGTCGTACTAGAGAAAGGCCGGATAGTGGAAGAAGGTTCACATGCTGATTTACTGAAACAAAATGGCCTTTACGCTCGGCTGTGGGCCCACCAATCCGGCGGCTTCATCGAAGATGAAGGCTAAGTTGTTACAATGAATGATGTGCCACCAGCTTTGCCACCCCAAAAATCCGCCAATGCTAAAACCATAGGTCTTTACCTCCGCTACTGGCGACAATATCCGCTCTACACTATCGGCAGCATCATGTTCAGCCTAGTGATAGCGATTCAGGCCATCATTGTGCCCCTTATGGTAGCCCTGGTTTTAAACAAACTACTACATAATCATATTTTAGACTGGAACTTTATATGGCTGACAGCGATTCTTCAGCTGGCCCTGATTGGGCTTGGCTACATCAGTGATGATAAAGGCGTCTCTGAGCTCCATCTAAACGTAGAAAAAGACCTCTACAGAGATTGTTTTGATTATTTGGCTTATCAAGACTACTCATTCTTTGCTAATCGCTTTAGCGGTTCAATCGTTACCCAAGCTAGCCGGTTCGCTAAAGCTTACACGACTTTTACCGACACCATCTTTTTTAATCTTTTGCCGCAACTGTTTAGCGTACTGATTGCCATAGGTATTATGATTCATTACAGCCCGCTTTTAGGCATGACTGTTCTAATCTTATGGTTTATTTCAATAGGCGTGATCGTCAAGTTTGCCTTGCAGCGATTACCTTTGAGACGCGCCGCCGTATCCAAAGAGAGTGAACAAATAGGCGAACTAGCTGACGTAGTAACTAATTCGTTGACTGTCAAAACTTTTGCCGCCGAGGAACGAGAAAAGAAACGTTACGCCATGATTAACGATATGCGCGGAGGCTTGTATTTCAAAAGTTGGCACAAAGCAGTTCGCAATGTCTGGATTATTCGTGCTTACTGCGCGCTGCTCTTGATGATCATATTTGTGGGCGGCATTTTAAAAGTAAAGGACGGCAGCCTAGGCATCGCTACTTTTTTGCTGTTTCAAGTCTACATATTTCAAATTATAGATAGTATTGGGCGCAGCAGCTTCATTGTCAGACAGCTGGAAGCCGTCGCCGGTGACGGCCAGGAAATGACGGAGCTGCTTGAACAACCGCCGAACATTCAAGACAAGCCCACTGCCGAGAAATCACACGTCAAAAATGGTGCTATAGAATTTTCGCATATGACCTTTCAATACAGTGATAATAACAGTGAGGAAACTTTATTTAATAATTTTAACCTTCAAATTGCCCCGGGCGAAAAGGTTGGGTTGGTCGGCCCGAGCGGCGGCGGCAAAACGACAATTACCCGCCTGTTGCTGCGATTTATGGATATCCAATCAGGCGCCATAAAAATTGATGAACAAGACATCCGTGATATAAAACAGCAAGGTCTGCGCCGGGCCATCGCTTATGTACCCCAAGAACCACTGCTGTTTCATCGCTCCATCAAAGAAAATATTAGCTACGGCAAATTAGCTGCCAGCGACGAAGAAATTATAGAAGTCGCCAAAAAGTCCTTCGCTCATAATTTTATAAAAGACCTGCCGCAAGGCTATGACACCTTAGTCGGTGAACGCGGCGTCAAACTAAGCGGCGGCCAACGCCAACGTGTAGCCGTGGCTCGAGCCATGCTGGCTAACGCTCCGATTCTGGTTTTAGATGAAGCCACTTCGGCCCTTGATTCCGAAAGTGAGCGCTACATCCAAAAGGCACTCTGGGAACTTATGAAAACCAAAACAGCCGTAGTAATTGCCCATCGCTTGAGCACGATTCAGCGCATGGATAGAATTGTCGTCTTAGACGAAGGCCGAATAGTCGAAGAAGGTTCGCACGCCGATTTATTGAAACAAAACGGATTATACGCTCGGCTGTGGGCGCACCAATCCGGCGGCTTCATCGAGGAAGACTAGAGAGTTGTCCGGAGCACTGTCGAGATAGTAACAAACGTTACTAAGTGGACAGCGCTTTCAGGGCGTGGTTGTAGTTGAGGGGGAGCGGACTTTTTGCCATTCGCGCCAGACCAGCCAGATAATGATGGCGTCTAAAATACTCAAAAAAGCCATGCTGAAGGTGGGCTTAGTCACCAGTAAGTAGATCTGATAGACCAAGAAAAGGCTCAAGGCGCCGAGAGCCCACGGATAGGCCCACAGCTTATTCAGCAGCAGACAAACGACCAAAACCACTTTGACCAGGCCATGGGTAAGCAAAAAAGCCACGGCAAAGACGTGGCTGGTGGTTGCCAGATGATGACCGGCGGTTTGAACGCGTAGGGCCAAGAAATTATGCGGGTTTTCTTGCAGGGCGTCTTGCGTTAAAAAAGCCGTGATACCGGTGATGGTCTGAGGGCTTAAAACCAAAATAAGGATGCCGCCGGTCAACTCCAATAGCCCATCGATACCCTTGATGATGATACCGATCTCGTAGGTCTTGTCGAGCAGAGTTTGGGGTCGGAACATTGGCATATTGTTACTATATCACGAGGCTAGACGCCCGGCTCCGGGCTTACTTACAATGATCTGCAGCATCTGCGCCATGTCACGAAGCGACGGCTCCCGGCCAGCTTGAATCTCATTAGAAATTATAAATCTCAGCTCGCTTGTCGGAATGTCTGCCCATAGCCTATAGTCATTATCATGTAAAACCCTGACGCCGTACTTGCCAATCGTCTTAAGGCCGATTCGTTTAGTCATAAATTCAAGCTGCTCAAAACTATATGCCCGTCTTGCTATGCCCTCGTGATTTAAAGATATTCGATTAAGTTCCGGTATATCCTCTGGCTTGGCCTGCTGTCTCGCGGCATCAAGGCCTTTGCTAAGCAGTGACAGTAAACCGCCGGGACGTAGAACATCGCAGAGATTTCGCAATTGGCTAACTGGGTGTTCTAGCTCATACATCAACACCCCGTGACTCAAAATGAGATCAAATGTATTATGCAATCCCGCCAAAGAATGCTCATCGCCTTGTTCTATCTTAATTCTTTTCCGCATGGATGGCTCCCCCTGCGATAGGGTTTGCCTGGCTATATCCACCATCTTATCCGACTCGTCTATAACTGTTACATTGTGGCCAAGCGAGGCCAACCATATGGCGTCACGGCCATCGCCACCACCAAAATCCAGCACTTCCAGATGCTCAATGTCCAGTAAGTGCTCCTGTAAGTTATAGCGCGTCACGTCCTGACGAACGCGACCACGAACCGTGGCATAGTGATCACTCGTAAAGTGTTCGGCCGCTTTGTCAAAACGATGGACTTCGCCCATGACTTATTAAGATTGTTTTTCGGCGTTCTTGTCTTTTTTGGCGGCTTCGATAGATGCTGGCTTAGGCTCTTTTTGCTCTTTACCACCAGGACGATCTTCGGCGGGCTGAGTACCTTCTTCGGCGCTGCTTTCGTGCTCGGATTCGACGGATTCAGCGTCTTCGGCCTCGGCGTCACCGCCAGCATCGTCGTTAGCGGCCGCCAGAGCACTTGGTTCATAAACCGTGGCGATGGCATGCTCAGACTCGGTCTCGATTTCGACACCTTCGGGCGCAATTAGGTCGGCTACGGTGATGTGGTCACCTATTTCGACCAATTTTTCGGCGTCGTATTCCAAAAAGTCGGGCAGTTTGGTCGGAATGGCTTTGACCTGAACAGTGTCGAGCTGGGTTAGAACTATAAGGCTGTTGCGCTCGGCCGGGCTGGATTCGTTGCCGTCTGCGTAGCGCGGCCGGACCGGGATTTCGGCTTCGACCTTTTGGTCTTTATCGACGGCGTTAAAAACAATGTGACGCAGCTGATGCTTGCGCGGGTCAAACTCGGCATCTTTTATAAGTGCCACGAAATTAAGGTCGCCGGTAGCCAGCTCTACCGGGTGGTGTTTGCCGGCCTGTTGCCAGACCTTAAGCATGGCGACAGCATTGCCTTGCACGTGCAGCGACGGCTTACCGTGATCGTGAATTACGGCCGGTACTTGGCCTTCACGGCGCAAATGTTTAACGGCCTTGCCCATAACCTTGCGGGGTTCGAGTGTCAGACTAATTGAATCCTTTGCCATACAACCTCTCAATTCTTCATTACAGTATAACAGATTGAACTGGACGGCGGAAGCAAAAGCCGCTACGCTAGAAGCAATGTTCAATGTTGATCACATTATTCAGGTGGGTGGCTTGCTATTAATAGCAGCCCTCATTTTTGGCGAGTCGGGCATGTTCATCGGCTTTTTCTTCCCCGGTGACACGCTGCTTTTGAGCGCCGGCATCTTTGCCGCCCAAGGCAAGCTGCCGCTCGTTTGGACCATTCTAGTAATCGTCTTGGCTGCTGTCGCCGGCGATAACACCGGTTATCACATTGGCAAGCGTTACGGCCGCAAATTATTTCGCAAACCGGATGGCTTGGTTTTTAAGCAAGAGTACGTCCAGCAAGCCGAAGCCTTTTACGAAAGATACGGCTCCAAAACCATGCTAATCGCCCACTTTATACCGGTTATCCGCACCTTCGCCCCGGCCGTGGCCGGCATTGCCCGCATGAACTATAAGCAATTCTTCGCCTTCGATGCCATAGGCGACACAGCTTGGGCCATTATCGTGACCTTGATCGGCTACTGGTTTGGTACCAAAATTCCGAACATTGACCACTACATTTTGCTGGCCGTGGCCGCAGTGGTCATCATCACTCTAGGCCCCACTATTTATCACCTAGGCAAGGCCCTCCTCGCCAAACGCCACTCGAAAACTAGTAAGTAGATTTATTCCCCTGCCTGAAATTCAGGGTCACGAAAGATTTCATTAAATACTGTTACCAATGCGGTTGGCGTATCCTCATTGAGGTGTGGCGACAACACACTAATCATCATAAAAGCCTCCCTGCCTTGCCGCAGGCTTTCTGGCGCCTCTGGGCCAAATTTTTTTGTCGCCGCGTACGCCTCAGCCAGACTATACACTGCGCCCGAAAGTAAGCTTAGTTCGCTATTCCACGCCTTATTGGGATCCGGTTTTCTTGCTCTAGGCGTGCTCTTTTCTCTTATATCAAAGCTATCAGCTACATTCAGCATAGTGGGAATCTGGTCTGGATATGCTGGATCTCTGTTTACTGTTAATTCATCCAAGCGATCGCTTAAAAACCCAGCTTCCAGAATACCCAATTCAAGCAGTCTTTGGAGCACTATGAATGACGCGGCGTGCATTCCGGCCTGTATTTCATGATCACTAATTTGGCCTTCGCCTATCATCTTTGTCATACTTTTATTATAGCATTTTTGACAAGTATTGGCCAGTGTAGCTGGCGGCGATTTTGGCGACTTGTTCGGGCGTGCCTTTGGCTACGATTTGGCCGCCGGCATCACCACCTTCCGGGCCCATGTCGATCAGCCAGTCGGCGTTTTTAATGACATCCAGGTTGTGCTCAATCACCACCATACTATTGCCGGCCTCGACCAGGGCGTGCAGCATGTGCAGCAACTTATCGACGTCGGCCATGTGCAGCCCGGTGGTGGGCTCATCAAGGATATAAAGCGTGCGGCCGGTGGGGCGCCGAGAAAGCTCGGTGCTTAGTTTGATGCGCTGGGCTTCGCCGCCGCTCAGGGTGGTAGCTGGCTGGCCAAGCGTAATGTAACCCAATCCAACCTCGACCAGGGTTTGCAATTTGCGGCCGATGGCCGGGATGTTTTGGAAGAACTCCAGCGCTTGCTCGCAAGTCATATCCAGCACGTCGCTGATGGTCTTGCTTTTGTAGTGAATCTCAAGCGCTTCGCGGTTGTAGCGCTTGCCGTGGCAGACTTCGCAAGGCACATAAACGTCGGGTAGGAAGTGCATCTCAATTTTGATGATGCCATCGCCGGCGCAGTTTTCGCAGCGACCGCCTTTAACATTGAAGCTGAATCGCCCAGCTGCGTAGCCACGCAGCTTTGCCTCAGGCATTTGGGCAAACAGCTCGCGAATTGGAGTGAACAGCCCCGTGTAAGTGGCCGGATTAGACCGCGGCGTGCGGCCAATCGGCGACTGGTCAATAATGATGGCCTTATCGAGTTGCTTAATGCCTTCGATGTCGTCGTGCTTACCCGGCACTGTGCTGGCCCGGTGTAATCGCGCCAACAGCTCTTTCGCCAAAATATCGTTAATCAGGCTAGATTTGCCGGAGCCGCTGACGCCGCTAACCACCACAAATTTGCCTAAGGGTATCTCGACGTCGATGTTTTGCAAGTTATTCTCGCGGGCACCTTTAATCACCAGCGACTTACCATTGCCTTGCCGGCGTTTTTTAGGCGTAGCAATCTTGCTTTTACCCGATAAATATTCGGCCGTGATGCTGCCGGCCACCTTTTCGACTTCTGCCGGTGAGCCAGCGGCCACCACTTTGCCACCATGCATACCGGCACCCGGGCCGATATCGAGCAAGTAATCGGCCGTACGGATGGTTTCTTCATCGTGCTCCACCACTAAAACCGTGTTGCCAAGTTCTTTGAGGTGCCGCAGAGTACGGATCAACCGAGCGTTGTCGCGCTGGTGCAGCCCAATACTCGGCTCGTCCAAGACGTACAGCACCCCCATGAGGCCAGATCCGATCTGGGTGGCCAGACGGATGCGCTGGGCCTCGCCACCGCTCAAACTGGCGGCACTCCTTAACAAGTTAAGGTAATTCAGCCCGACATCTTGTAGGAACTGCAGCCGCGCCCCAATTTCTTTCAGGATCAGTTGGGCAATTGTGGCTTCTTTTTCATTAAGCTTTAAGGAGTTGAACCACTCCAGCGCCATATCGATCGACAGTGAGCAAACATCCATAATTGACGATTCGCCAACTGTAATAGCCAGCACTTCCGGCTTCAACCGCTTGCCCTGACAGGCGTGGCAAGGCCGTTCCTGCATGAAGCGCTCAATGTCGCGGCGAATAAAGTCACTGTCGGTCTCTTTGTGGCGGCGTTCCAGATTGGGCACTACGCCCTCGTAAGTCGTTTCAAACGAGCGGCCCATACCCAAGCTAACCCTAAACGTTTCCTTGCCGGTACCATACATAATTAAATTGATTTGCTCCGGGGTTAGCTCCCCGGTTGGCACGTGCAAGCTAAAGCCTTCACGATCAGCCACGGCCTGCAACTTCTTCATGTACCAATTGTCGACGTTAATGCGGTTGTAGGGCCGGATGGCGCCCTCGGCAATGGTCAGGTTACCGTTAGGAATAACTAGGTCGGGGTCAACCTCCAGCCGAGAACCCAAGCCAGTGCAAACCGGGCAAGCACCGTGCGGCGAGTTAAAACTAAAAGTTCTAGGCTCGAGTTCCGGAATGGCCACTTCGGGGTGGTCGGGGCAGGCGTACATCAAACTATAAGTCCAGGTCTCATCAGAGTCGGCATCGAGTACCACCACCTTGCCTTCAGCCACATCCAGCGCCTGCTCAACCGATTGCACCAGGCGCGAGCGGCTATCTTCATCGTTCACTAAACGATCAACTACGATTTCTACACGGTGGCGGTAAGCCTTATCGAGCTCCGGGAACTCATCTAGCGCGTAAATCACGCCATCTACTCTCGCGCGCGCAAAGCCGGCCCGTTGATACTGCTCGGGAATATGCTCAAAGGCACCCTTCTTATCAATTACGACTGGCGCCAAAACCATCAGCCGTTTACTAGTCGTAGTGGCCACGATCTGATCAATTATGCCATTGGTGGTCTGGCGCACCACCGGCTGGCCGTCGATGGGGCAATGCGGCACGCCAATCCGGGCGAATAACAACCTTAAATAGTCATATATTTCGGTCACCGTGGCGACAGTCGAGCGCGGGTTGCGGGAAGTTGATTTTTGGTCAATCGAAATGGCCGGGCTCAAGCCGTCAATTTGGTCAACATCCGGCTTCTCCATCAGCCCAAGGAACTGGCGAGCATAAGAGCTTAAAGACTCTACATAACGCCGTTGCCCCTCGGCATAAATAGTATCAAAGGCTAAGCTGGACTTGCCCGACCCGCTCAAGCCGGTAATTACTACTAGCTTATTACGCGGAATCGTCACATCGATGTTTTTGAGATTATGTTCTCGCGCGCCCTTAACCACTATCTCTTCGGCCACTATTCCTCCCTCTCGTGAGGCGCTCCATTATACACAAATCTTCCCTGTTTTTCCAGCGTTTTTAGGCAACTTTTTAGGCAACTATGGAAGATTCTGAGTTCCAAGGCTTATAGTAGCTATTACCAAGCACGGGTCTATTGAGTGTTACAGCTTCAACACCTGCTTCACGAAAATGTTCCGCCACTATTAGAGCTGCTCTTGCCCGCTGGCGACTGTTAAGCCCCATACGATCCCTGGGACTACCATACTTAAACAAGGTAGCGTGATTCGGTGGTTTTAAGCGAAGACTATTACCATTCGCTCTATCCATGTAGAATTGCATGATTGAAGCTTCCTCAATCAGTCGCGCTATGGGATCAACCCGAAAGACTAAGTGACGATCACCTCTACCAATCCACTCTATGTTACCTATAGGAATAGGTAATTGGTCGGTTTTGTCTTGAATATAGCTCATGGTACCTTCTACGGCCTCAATCTCGTCAAAACCTTTCTTGAAGGAAGGCGACATTAGGGCCTGGCCTACCCGCCTTCTTGATATAAAAGTAGTGCCGAACTCGGCATTAGGCAGCATGTCGGCCGTTTTGACCCGACGTTCTCTGCGTAAAAAAGCCTCTACTTCTGGCTCTGCGCAAGCTAGTACCCCCGCTACCAAGGAGGCTGACTCTGGCGTGAACGGACGATATATACCAAAAGCCTCATGATTGAGCGCACGAATACTGGCGGAAGTATCTGCAGAGACTGGTGTTTCTGCCTGTAGAGCTATAACCATTTAACCCTTTACTTTTGGTCTCTTAACAGACTCTAACTAAAGTTTAACGTTAATGTGCGAAAACACAAGGCGGTGCTAATATCAACTTTGTAGTGTTATATACAATTAT